>JAULUH010000331.1:13551-31452 GCA_032111745.1 Anaerolineae bacterium
CCCTCCCACGCCATTCATGCCCCTCTGTTCATGACGGCAGGCGGAGTGGGCTTAGGCCGCTTTCACATACGCATACCGCAACAACAAGGCCGGCAATCCCGCCCAGGACTGCCAGCCTCGCTCCTTGCGGTTACGCCGATCACGGAAGATACGACAGGGGATTGTAGCTACGCCCGTTCAGGATCACCTCAAAGTGGAGGTGGGGGCCGGTCGAACGCCCGGTGGAGCCCACCGTGCCGATCTGCTGGCCGCGCGCCACCGCCTCGCCCGACGAGACGTCGATCCGATTGAGATGGGCGTACAGGGTCTGATACCCATCATAGTGGTTGATCACCACGAAGTTGCCATAGCCGTAGTTACTCCACCCGGCCTGGGCCACAACGCCATCGTCGCTTGCCCGTGTGACGGTGCCCGTGGGCGCGCCCAGGTCGATGGCTGGATGTGCCGGCAACCAGTAGCCCTGGGTCAGAACGCCATAGGTGGGCCAGGCGAAGCTCGCCCCTCGCGCGGGCGACGATGCTGTCTGGCGTACGGCAGGGGGCCGCGGCGGCTCAGGCGGCGTGGCATCGCCGCCAGGTACGACGATCATCTGGTCCACAGCCAGAGGCTGGTCTGCGCCTGCCAGCCCATTTTGCGCATATCCGACGATCACCTCTATAGGCACCCGGTAGGTGCTGGCCAGTTTTTCGACGGTGTCGCCCTCTTTCACCCTATGGTAGACTCCGTCCACAGGCAGGATCACCAGCTGCTGGCCAATCTCCAGCAGGAAGGGATTGTCCGTCAACTCTTGGTTCGACCATACAATGGTGTTGGGATTCAGGCCGAACTTCTCCCCAATGCCCAGAATTGTGTCCTCGACCTGCACCGTGTAGGTGATGATGTCTGTCCGAGGACGGTCTGGGATCTCGGTAAAGGGCACCGGCGCGCGCAACAGTACGCCGCTCCCCTGTAACGGGCTGCCCCCAATGGCCTGCTGAGCCAGGGCCAACCGGGGAGCTGCCTCGGCAATTTCTGCGCTTTGGGCAGTTGGAATGCGCACCCCTTCCCATTGAGGTAGATCGACCCGGCTCAACACCAGCACCAGTCCCGCCACCAAAACCAAGGCCACATGAGAGGCCACCCGCACGGGCGATACCTGGTCGGCCCAGAACTCCCGCCAGCGTTCCACCACTTGCCGCCACCGGGGCTCGTTGCCCTGGGGAATCTCCGCGCCTGGCTCGGACGGAGTATCGTCTGTCGCCCCCGCGATGTCGAATTGAGAGCCCGGCTCGGTCTCCGGGTCGGGCAGGTGATCAGGTTGTTCGGGCATTGCCTTGTCCGCCCGGCCAGCTCACTGTCGAGCTAGCGCGGGCTACATGGAAAGATGCAACGTGGACAGGAAGTCTTCGTTGGAGCGTGTGCGCTGCAGGCGCTCCATCAAGGGCTGCAGGGCTTCCATGCCACCACCCAGGGCATCGATCATTCGCCGCATCGTCCATACCCGCTGCAGCGTATCAGGTTCCAGCAGCAACTCCTCACGACGGGTGCCGGAGCGCTCAATATCGAATGCGGGGAAGATGCGCCGCTCAGCCAGCCGGCGATTGAGATGCAATTCCATGTTGCCGGTGCCCTTGAACTCCTCGTAAATCACGTCGTCCATCCGGCTGCCCGTATCGACCAGGGCCGTGGCGATGATGGTCAGGCTGCCACCCTCCTCGATATTGCGGGCGGCGCCAAAGAAGTGCTTGGGAGGATACAGGGCCGCCGGATCGAGGCCACCGGACAGGGTACGGCCGCTGGGGGGCACCACCAGGTTGTAGGCCCGGGCCAGCCGTGTGATGGAGTCCAACAGGATCACCACGTCCCGGCCACCCTCCACCAGCCGCTTGGCCCGCGCCAGGGCCATCTCCGCCACCCGCACGTGGTTCTGCACCGGATCGTCGAAGGTGGAGCTGATCACCTCAGCCTGCACCGAGCGGTCCATGTCGGTGACCTCCTCGGGGCGCTCGCCGATCAACACCACCATCAGATGCAGATCATTGTAGTTGCTGGTCATACCGTTCGCAATCTGCTTCAGGATGGTGGTCTTGCCGGCCTTGGGCGGAGAGACGATCAGGCCGCGCTGGCCCCGGCCGATGGGCGTAATCAGGTCAATCAGGCGGGTCGCCAGGATGTTGGGGTCCGTCGACAGCA
Organism: Anaerolineae bacterium; assembly: GCA_032111745.1. Classification (GTDB taxonomy): domain Bacteria; phylum Chloroflexota; class Anaerolineae; order JAAEKA01; family JAAEKA01; genus JAULUH01. The sequence goes on from JAULUH010000331.1 coordinate 15,724, forward strand.
TGACCTGCTCGTCAGGGAAGATGGGCGTCAGCCGCTCGAAGGCGGGCCGCATCTTGGCCTCGTCCGGGTCAAGGCCGTTGACCGTCTCCACCTTCAGCAGGCCGTAATACTTCTCAGTATCCTTGGGCGGCCGCACCTGGCCGATGACCAGGTCACCCGTGCGCAGGCCGAAGCGACGAATCTGGCTCTGCGACACATACACATCATCAGGTCCCGGCAAAAGGTGATCCGAACGTAGGAAGCCAATGCCGTCCTGGACAATCTCCAGGGCACCGCCGCCAAAGATGTAGCCCTGAGCCTCGGCGCCGGCACGCAGCAGCCGCATGATCAGGTCACCCTTCTTGAGGCGAGTATAGCCGCTGAGCTGCATGTCACGCGCAATTTCCTGCAACTCCTCTAAGGTGCGCATTTCAAGATCAGCGATATTCACGTTGTTTGTTCTCCTATGTCAATGACGGGCCAGCCGAAGGCCCATGGACAGCGCGCCAAATGGGTTGCGCTGTACCCTAAAGATCTGCTCTTGTGTTTGAGATCTCAGCTGAAGCTTGGATGGTGATGGTGATATGGAAGATAAGATGAAGTCAGAACGGAAGGCCACGAACGCTGGACGATAGCGACCATACCACGCCCAAGGCAGGTTAAGTCCGATTGACGTTTGCTTTAGGCGATATGACACCGCGATTATTGAGAGTGGGGCATCTCGAGTTCAGGCCTTCTCTGCCACTGTGTGCCTGCGCAAGGCGTATCGCGCGCTGTCGTACACGGGCATAAACAAACCGACGAAGGCTGTCGAGGAGGTATGATGAGGAGCACCCAAAACGGGTATCGAGTCTTATCAGCTACAAGACCGCCCCTGATATGGAAATCTTACATGCCAGGATCTAATTCTGTGGTCGAGCACACAACCAGAGCGATTATAGCACTAGTCCCCGGGGACGTCAAGTTGAATCGCGCCCATACCCAGGGCTTCTCAAAAGCCCCTCCCGCTCCGGCGCCCGTGTCCGTCCGTGTTCGCCAGGCCCGGCCGCTCAGTCCACCACAAACGACAGCTTCACCTCGGCCTGATACGTGGTAATCCTGCCGTCAGCCACATCTGCGGTCCAGCGCATTACCTCGACCTTGACGATACCATGCAGACTCTTCGCCGCGCCAGTCAGTGCATTGCGCGCAGCGTCCTCCCAGCCCTCGGTGGAAAGGCCCACGAGCTCGATTACCTTGATGACGGCCATTGTATGCTCCTCTGGCAGGACTCGGGCGTAGCCATGCTGCCGCGCCTCAGCTATCTTACCATAGGTCGCAGCACCGGCACAATTGGCGCTTGGGCCCTGGCAGCCGGCGGGCTATAATGGCAGCTATTCCCTGGGGCTCACCCCATCGGAGCTTCACCTGTGCGCATCGTCATGCTGTCCAAGGCTGTGGTCGTCGGGATGTACCAGCGCAAGCTGGAGGAGCTGGCGCGACTTCCAGGAGTTGAGCTAACCGTGGTGACTCCCCCAGGCTGGCGCGATAGCCGTGGAGAGGTGAGGCTGGAACGCGCCTATACCCGCGGCTACCAGATGGTGGAGGCCCCCCTGGCGCTCAATGGCCACTATCACACCCACTTCTACCCCCGGCTAGGACGCATCCTCGATGCTCTCCAGCCCGAACTGGTCCATGTGGACGAAGAGCCATATAACGTAGCCACCTGGCAGGCCATGCGCTGGGCTGTGACACACGCCGTGCCCTCTCTCTTCTTCACCTGGCAGAATCTGCTACGCCGCTACCCACCCCCCTTCCGTTGGATCGAGGGTTACTGCTACGCCCACGCAGCCCATGCCATCGCCGGCAACCAGGCCGCAGCCGAGATCCTGCGCGCCAAGGGTTTTGCCGGGCCTGTTTCTGTCATTCCCCAGTTTGGCGTCGATCCGGACCTATTCACCGCGAAGGAATCCCTGATGAGTCAGGATCCCAGCTTGGTGATCGGCTACGCCGGCGGGCTGGTCCCGGAGAAAGGGATAGACACGCTCCTACGGGCTGTGGCCCTGTGCCAGCAGCCAGGGAGCTCAGATCAGGCCACAGGGCGTTGGCGGCTGCGCATCGCCGGCACCGGCCCCCAGCAGGATGCACTGGCCAGCCTGGCCGCGGACTTGAACCTGGCCGCTCAGGTCGACTTCCTTGGCAAGCTCTCCTCCACCGATATGCCCGCCTTCTACCGCGACATCGACATCCTGGTCCTCCCCAGCCGCAGTACCCCCACCTGGCAGGAACAGTTCGGCCGCGTACTGGTGGAGGCCATGGCCAGCGGTGTGCCGGTGCTTGGCTCCGACAGCGGCGAAATCCCCCACGTCATCGGCGATGCCGGGGTGGTATTCCCTGAGGGCGACACCATCACCCTGGCCGCAATCCTTACCCGGCTGGTCGCGGATCCGGCACAGCGCGCCGAGCTCGCAACGCGCGGCAGAGCCCGGGTCCTGGTCCATTACACCCAGCAAAGAATCGCCGAAGCCACCTATGCGGTCTACCGGGACATCCTCGATGGTTCAAGCGCCCCTGAAATGAACACCACGGTCAAGACTGGGAAAGGCTAGACAGCGGGGAGCACACTGGCTATAATACGAGAGCGCTCTGGGTTGCCCAGCCCAGAGCGCTCCCTATCGGAAAAGGAGGAGAAGAAGAGACTGATCATCTCTACACTATGATTGTACCATGATGCCATTTAGGGATGCTGTACGCGCAACCTACGCTTTCCCTACGCTGTCTGGGCAGATCCGCACATGTGGGCCAGCCGTCCTCGGCACGGCGCTAACTCGATCACCGTAGAGGAGGTCCCTATGTCCCGCAAGCTGACCACCCTGGTCTACGCTCTGCGCCATGGCGAGGTCCTGATGATGCATCGGCGCCAGGAACCCAACCTCGGCCAGTGGATCGCGCCTGGGGGCAAGATCGAGATCGACGAATCTCCGGCCGAGTGTGCAGTGCGCGAGCTACGGGAGGAGACCGGTCTCGTCGCCCACGGCCAGCCCGAACTGCGGGTGATCGCCACCGAGACCTCCCCGCTGCCCAATTGGCAGTGGCTGATGTTTATCTACCTGGTTACGGACTTTAGCGGGGAGGTGGGCCACTGTGACGAGGGGGACCTGGCCTGGATTCCAACTGGCCAGGTGTCCTGCCTACCCATCCCTCAAGCCGACGCTATCTTCTACCCATTTGTAATCGGGGACTCTCCAGGGCCCATTAGCATGAAGTTCGAGTACGACGCCGATCTGCGGCTGCGGCATTGGCGCATCGAATGACCGGCCCTACCGTCCACACCATCCGTGAGGCCACGGCCGCGGACGCCGCCCTGATCAAACGCACGGTGCAACAGGCCCGCCTGGACCGCACCGGACTGGACTGGCGCAACTTCAAGATGGCCGTCGACGAGCAAGGCCAAATGCTCGGCATCTGCCAGGTCCGGCGTTACGCCGGGGTACGGGAGCTGGGCAGCCTGTACGTGCGCAAGGCTTATCGCTGCCAGGGCATCGCCGCGGCCCTCATCCATGCCTGCCTGGCCGAGCAGCCGGTGCCGGTCCATCTGGAATGTGTGGAGGCCCGGCAGTCCTACTACGAGCGCTTCGGCTTTCGCCGTATCTCCCCCTGGCAAGCACCCATGGGCCTGCGGGCCAAGTCACTGCTCGGGGGGACCATCGTGCGCCTGTTTCTGGGCCAGCGCATCATCGTCATGCGCTGGAACGGCTAGCCCTCTAGGTCCCGGTCCCACAGGTCGGCCGCGCCGTAGGCTAACAGTGCCTCCGCGCCCGGCCCGGTCAGCTTGTAAACCCGGTCCCCTTGCCGGGCCCGGTGATCCACCAGCAGCCCGATGTCCTGGCCGGCCTCCGCCTGCAACACCGGCTGGTGCTGAATCTCCATGGACGTCGCCCGCTGCACGAAGTCGGTGTGTTTGCCCCGAATCCGTACTATGTCCCCGGCCCTCAGCGAGCCCTCCAGGTCAACAGCAGCCACGCAAATACGCGTGTAGTAGTGGCTCACCTGGCCGATCAAGGTCTCTTCCATAGATGCACCTCCAGGGGCACAGAGCCCTGTTTCCTACCATCCGTGCTCGCCGATCATCGGCACAAAGGCGACTGGCGCCCGCTTCTCCTTGACGATGTCCTCGCCGCTCCGCCGCACCAGCACCAACTCCTGCAGGCCTCGTGGGCCCACCGGGATAATCAGCCGCCCACCATCGGCCAGCTGCTCGATTAACGGCGGCGGCACGCCGGGGCTGGCGCAGGAGACCAGGATAGCGTCGTACGGTGCGTGCTCGGGCCAGCCCTTGCTGCCATCGCCAACGTGCACCTGCACGTTGGCGATGGCCAGGGACTGCAGCGTCTCCCGGGCGCGGCTGGCCAGGCTCTCGATGCGCTCTACCGAGTGCACCTCCCTGGCCAGCAGGCTGAGCACCGCGGCCTGATAGCCCGAACCGGTACCAACCTCAAGGATCAGCTCATCCCCCTCTAGCTCCAGCATCTCGGTCATGTGAGCCACCACAAAGGGCTGGGAGATGGTCTGACCCTCGCCGATGGGCAGAGCGCCGTCATAGTAGGCCGCATCACGCTCATCCACGGGCACGAAGGCCTCGCGCGGCACCGATGCCATGGCTTGCAACACCCTGGCATCGCGGATCCCCCATTCCCGCAGCTGGTGCTCCACCATCCACCGGCGCTGCTCCGCATAGTCCATGTCCCTGGGTGCCGAGTTGCGCAGAAATCGATCGAAAGGTGACATGGGCCTTAGCCTAATAGCGCACGCTGAACCCGCGTGACTGCCCGCTGGGCACCTCGGTCATGACCTCTACATTGGTCACGTAGGCGTTGGGCGGTCCCCGCCAGCACCAGTCCACCATATGCTGCACTGCACCCGGCTCCCCCTCGAAAACCGCCTCAACACGACCGTCCGGCAGGTTGCGCACCCAGCCAGTCACCCCGCGAGCATTGGCCTGTCGCTGGGCATAGTCGCGATAGAACACCCCCTGCACATGCCCGCTCACATAAACATGGGCCCGAGCTATTTGTGCTGCCATGGCCTGCTCCCAGGTTGGCGATTGCCGCACAGAACCTCTACTCCTGTTGTATCACCTTAGCCCGCCTATGTCAAGGGTCTATCAGGGCTTCTCAAAAGCCCTCCACCTTGACCTCCACCCCTCACGGTTCCTCCCCCCTCCAGTTCCTCTATTCCACAGTCTCGCTCCGGCTCCACTGGCCCTCAGTTCCCCGTGCGTTCTTTACGTACTCTGCGGCTCCCTCTCCGGCGTCCGTGTTCGTCCGTGCTCGTCAGCGCAGCGGCGCTATGCATCGAGACCCAGCACCCCCTCCCATCAACCCATTGACCGTTTCTTTGGGAAAAGGTTCGGTATATGGGAGCTTGACGCTCCCCAGGCCTTGTGGCATACTCGCTGCGAGGTTCGCCCCTTGCCTACTGAGCCCCACGTCTACGGAGCACGGCCGGAGCACACTCCCGGCATCACAGCGCTCCTCCATACCGCCCGCCGCAGCCACGTGGCCTTTGGCGCCGAGGATCTACAGCGCTTGCTCATCGCTGGCGACTGCCTGGTAGCCGAGCTAGATGGCCAGCTCACAGGCGTAGCCTGTGCCAGCCTGAACCGCGACGGCTACGCTTTCCTGCGCGGCCTGGCCCTGGCCGACGGCCAGGCCGGGGACGCGGCCCTATACGCTCTGTTGGCCGCCCTCCACCGCCGCCTGCAGGCCCTGGGTGCCACCCACCTGGCCGCCTACGGCACCGATTCCTGGCTGGCTCCGTGGCTGCTACGGGCGGGCTTCGCAGAGATGGACCGCATCGTCACCCTCACGCGCCACCCGCGGCCAGTGCCTGGCCTGCCATCCCCTGCGGCCACCCTGCGCCCGGCTGGGGTAGCCGACGTGCCACAGCTGGGCGCGCTGGACGCAGCCGCCTTTGCACCCCACTACCGCCTCACCGCGGGCGACCTGGCCGAGGCTCTGCTGCGCAGCGGCACCTTCGTCGTGGCCGAGCAGAACGGCCAGCTGGTCGGCTACTGTTTTGCCGCGATGGTCGAGGAAGAGGGACAGATCACGCGCCTGGCGGTCTTGCCCACGGCCCGCGGCCAGGGCATCGGCCGCAGCCTGCTGAACTATGCCCTGGCCTATTGCCAGAGCCAGGCCGCATCTCGCGTTCTGATCAACACCCAGCAAAGCAACGAGGCCTCCCTGCGCCTGTACGAGGGCTTCGGCTTCCGCCGCATCGGCCCGCGCATCCCGCTCTTGGTGCGGGCGGTTCCCGCCTGAGCGGCACCGGGAGGCCGGTGCGCAAGGGCACCCTCATTTGACAAGAGCGTGATCCTCTTCTATACTCATCGATCATCAGGCACCCGGCGGTGCGCTTCTCTACATGGAGCCGCCGCCCTTTTTGTGCCATCCACCAAGTGGAGTCTCCCGTGACTTTTCGACGGTACCCTCTGCTCTTTGCCGGTGTGCTGCTCACCGCGCTCAGCGGGCTGGTCATGGAGGTGGCGCTGACCAGGGTGTTCAGCGTCTCCCTCTGGTACCAGTTCGGCTTCATGATCATCAGCACGGCCTTGCTGGGCTTCGGCGCCAGCGGCACCTACCTGGCTGTGCGCCGCGGCGCCCTGCAAGGGGATATCCTGGCCAAACTGGTGCGCTACGCGCTTCTTTTCAGCATCAGCATCCTGCTCTCCTTCGCCGTGATGGTGGCCATCCCCCTGGACCCCCTGAAGCCGCTGTTGCCGGAGACCGGCAATCCCACGGCAGCCACCGTGGAGCTGGTCCTTTACATGGTGCTCTACTACGGGCTGATCATCATCCCCTTCTTCTTCGCCGGCCTTACCCTCGGCACTGCGCTCTCGGCCTGGGCCCGGGAGATCGGCACCCTCTATTTCGCGGACCTGCTGGGCGCCGGCCTGGGCTGCCTGGTGGCGGTTCTGGCCCTGTACGCCTTGCCCGGCCAGGGGGTGGTGGTGCTGGCCAGCGTCGGAGCAGCCCTGGCCGCGCTGATGTTCAGCATTCAGCGAGCCAGGCAACCGCTGCCGGCACCATCCCAGGCGGTGGAGGGCAAGGATGGCCAGGGCCTGAGTAATCACCAACCGGCGCGGCCGTGGCTGGGCCCGGTATTGCTGGGAGGCTACCTGCTGGTGCTCGCGGGACTGGTCTTGCCCCGGGCCGCGCAGATCTTTGATCTGTACATCCCGCCGAGCAAGCCGCTGCACATCGCACAGGACAAAGAGAACTTCCCCGACATGCAGCTGGAGTACACCGGGTGGACTCCGTTCAGCCGCATCGACGTCATGTGGCAGCCCGGCATGAAGGGCCAGGCCTGGGGCCTCAGCGGCGCTTACGAAGGCGAGCTGCCCGAGCAGAAATTCATCACCATCGACGCCGCGGCCATGACCGCTATCAACCGCTGGCAGGGCCCGGAGCACCCCGAGGAGCTGGCCTGGGTCAATGCGCTGCCCAGCAGCCTGGTCTATCGCCTGCAGGAGGAGCCCCACGTCCTCATCATCGGGCCCGGCGGTGGGGTCGACGTCCTGGTGCCCTGGTACAACAGCGCCCGCCAGATCACGGCGGCCGAGATCAACCCTCGCATCGTCGAGATCATGCGAGGCCCCTACCGCGACTTCTCCGGCGGCCTCTACACCAACCTATCCAATGTAGACGTGCACGTGGCCGAGGGGCGTAACTTCGTGGCCCGCTCCGAGGACATCTACGACGTGATCCAGTTCTCCCAGGTCGACACCTGGGCCGCGGCCTCGGCCGGTGCCTACAGCCTGACCGAAAACTACCTGTACACCCAGAACGCGTTCCGCGATTACCTGAGCCACCTGAGCCCCGACGGCATGGTCTCCATCGGCCGCTGGTACTTCGAGCCCCCGGGGCAGGCCCTGCGCCTGGTGACCATCGGCGCAGCCGCGCTGGATGAACTGGGGGTGGCGGACCCGGCACAGCATTTCATCGTGGTGCGTGGCGGCGATACCGCCACCATGATCATGAAGAAGTCCCCCTTCACCCCAGAAGAGGTGGCCCGCGTGCGGGAGATCGTGAACCCACTGCTCTTCTCGGTGATCTACGCGCCCGACATGCTGGGCGAGACAGACAACCCGTTCGTGGACTTCTTCCGCGCTCCAGACAGGGAAGCGTTCTACGCCAGCTATCCCCTGGACGTTACCCCCACCGACGACGACCGGCCTTTCTTCTTCGAGTACTACGGCTGGACCAACTTCGGCACCTTCCGCAGCGGTAAGCTGACCCTGACCATCCTGCTGCTGCAAGCCGCGGTACTGGCCACCCTGTTGATCCTGTGGCCCCTATGGCGCTTCCGTCGTGATGGCCTCAGCACTGCAGGCACCCGGCGCTTCCTGCTCTACTTTGCCGCCCTGGGCATCGGCTTCATCCTGATCGAGATTGGCCTGCTGCAACGCTTCGTGCTGTTCCTGGGCTACCCCACCTTTGCCCTGGCCGTGGTGCTCTTTGCCCTGCTGACCTTCAGCGGCATTGGCAGCCTGCTCTCCAACAAGCTGGTGCCCCCTTCTCGGGACCCGCGCCAGGGGCTCCGGCTGGTCATTCCGGCGCTGGCCATGCTGGTCCTGGCCTACGTGTTCTTGCTGCCCCCGGTGTTTGGGGCTACCCTGGGCTGGTCACTGCCCGTGCGTATCGCCTTCGCCGTGGTGCTCCTGGCCCCGCTGGGCCTGCTGATGGGCATGCCCTTCCCATTGGGCATCCGGCTGGTCACCCGCACCAACCCGCCCCTGGTGCCCTGGGCCTGGGGAGTCAACGGCTGCGCGTCGGTGCTGGGCTCCATCCTGGCGGTGATGTTGGCCCAATCCATCGGCTTCGCACTGGTGATGGTGCTGGCCGTGGCTGTCTACCTGGTGGGGCTGGCCGCCGTGATGGCACTGCGCACCCCCGAGGTAGCCGCGGCGGCAGCGTGAGATCATGGCTGAACCTGGTACCATGTCGGGCCGTGTAAGTCTGTGCCCGCACAGTGAGCGCTGAAGCGCTCACTGCGAACTGAGACTACGAACCAAGACATTTTTCGGTTGAACCGCCTTGATGAATAGAGACACCCTTCTTCCCGCCCTGGGATGGTCGCTGATCGCCCTGAGCGTAGCCCTGCTGATCGCTAGCCTGGCCACCAGAATCGAGGACCAACCCGCGGCTACCGCCAGCATAGCTGCTCCCGCACCAACCTACACGCCTCTCCCGCGGCCCATTGTCACGCCCGTGGCCTCGGCCACTGCACTGGCCATCCTGTTCCCGGAAATACCCACAGCCTCAGCCCTGCGGCCAGTCCCGCCCGTGGCCAGGCTGGCTGCCGCCGGACTGCCCCTGCCTGGCGCAGCGTCCCCAGTCGAGCCGGTTGCCGCGCCTATGGCGGAGATTGCTCAGCCCGCGGTGCAGCCCGAGCCCACCCCGGACGGCGTGGCCCGCCAGGTAAGGGTGCCGATCCTGATGTACCATTACGTCTCGTGGCCCCCGGCTAACGCCGATCGCTATCGCCGCGACCTGTCGGTGGCCCCGGAGCAGCTGGCGGAGCACCTGGCTTACCTGCAGGGCCAGGGCTACCAGGGCATCACACTCTACGACCTGCTGAACCACCTGGCGTGGGGCCAGCCGCTCCCCGAGAAGCCCATCATCCTCACCTTCGACGACGGCTACCGGGATAACTACGACAACGCCTTTCCACTGCTGCGCCAATACGGATTTCCGGCCACCTTCTTTGTATTGACCGAGGTGACCGGCCAGGACGTGCCCGATTACATGAGCTGGGATCAGCTTCGGGAGATAGCGGCAGCAGGCATGGACGTCGAGTGCCATGGCCGCGTCCACGACGACCTGCCCAAGATATCTCATGATCGCCTGGTATGGCAGGTGCTGGGGTGCCGGGAGATGATCGAGGCTGAGCTGGGACAGCGCCCCCGCTTCGTGGCCTATCCCTCGGGCCAGTTTGACGACCAGGTGGTGGCGGTCTTCGCCTCTGACCACTACTGGGGCGGGATCAGCACCCAGCAGGGCGCCTGGCATAGCTCCGACGATCTATTTGCGCTCAAGCGCCTGCGCGTGCGCAATACCACGGGGGTCGAACAACTGGCCCGGCTACTGGCCTACGAGGAGTAAGGGTGTTCGACAGCTGGACCACCGCGGCCGTGGCCGCTGAGCTAAACCAGGCCGTGGTGCCTGGTCGCGTCCAGCAGGTGGTGGCGGTGGACGGCCAGACTATGGTGCTGGAGTTGTACGCTCACGGCCGCCGGCACTACCTGCTGGCTTCGGCGGACCGCCAGGTCCCGCGGGTGCTGTTAGCCGGGGTGAGACCTCGCCGCGGGGTGGAGGCCCCCTCGCCTCTACTGCAGGCTCTGCGTAAGCTGGTGCGCGGCGCGGGCCTGGTGGAGGTCAACCAGCCGCCGTGGGAACGCATTCTGCACCTGGACTTCCAGCACCCAGCCCACGGCCACACCCGGCTGGTGGCCGAACTGATGGGACGCCGGGCCAACCTGCTCCTGCTACGGCCTGCGGCGGCTGGCACCAGCGGGGAGGCGCCGGCCGAAGGGTGGCGCATCATAGGGGCGGTGCACACCGTCCGGCCCCAGGAATCCGCCTCCATCCCCCGTACCGGGCTGCGGCCGGTAGTGCCCGGCGGGCTATACCAGCCCCCACCACCCCTACACGGGCTGTCGCCGGAAGTGCTGGCCGGGCCGCAACTGCGAGAGCTGTTGGAAGAAGCCAGGCCCGATGCCCTGCTGTGGCGTACACTGGTGGAAGGAATAGCGGGGATGAGCCCACCGGTAGCTCGTGAGATCAGCTGGCGGGCCACCGGCGACGCAGAGGCGAAGGCGGCAGCAGCGGACCTGGCACAGCTCCTGGCTACGATTGCGGATTTCACGGGCATGGTGCGCGACGCCCGCTGGCAGCCCTGTGTGGTGGTGGACGGTGCCGGCACCCCCCTGGCTTTCGCGCCGTATCCGCTGGCCCATCGCGCGGGCGGCGACTTATCCCGGCTGCAGCCCACAGCCACGATCAGCGAGGCTGCGGCTCACTACTTCGAGCACGTGCAGGACAGTGCAGGCGACCCCTACGCCAGCGCGCGCGGCCATGTAGCCGGCCTCATTGCGCGGGCGCGGGACCGCCTTCAGCGACGGCGGGATGCCATGGCCAGGGAGCTGATGCCACCAGCGGAAGTGGAGGCCCTGCGCACGGCCGGGGAATGGATCCTGGCCCTCTCCAGCGAGATCGGGCCTCGGCAGCTTGAGCTGATCCCACCGGCCGAGGCCGGCCTCCCCCCCATTCCCCTCAACCCAGCCCTATCCCCGGCGGACAACGCGGCGCGCTATTTTCGGCGGTATCGCAAGGCCCGTCGTGCGGCCGAGGCTGCGGGCCCTCGACTGGACGCGGTGGACGCGGACCTGGCCTACCTGGCCCAGCTGGATGCGGACCTTACCCTGGCAAGCGAGCGCGGGGAGATCGACGCCGTGACTGCAGCCCTGGCCGAATCCGGGCTTGGCCGCGTTCGAAAGGGAGCTGGCCCTGCGCCGGGTGTCCCAAAGGCCGCCGGCCCGCGGCGCTTCACCACGGCTGAGGGCTACACCATCCTGGTAGGCCGCAACGCCCGGCAGAACGAGCAGGTTACCTTCGACCTGGCGGGGCCAGACGACCTGTGGCTGCACGCTCGCGGGGTGCCGGGCTCCCATGTCGTGATCCGCAGTGGGGGCCAGCCTGTGAGCGAAGCCACTCTGGCCCAGGCTGCAGGCCTGGCCGCGACCTACTCGGCGGCACGGGCTGAAGGTTGGGTCGACGTCAGCGTGGCCCCCCGGCGGCGGGTGCGCCGGGCGCCGGGGGGCCGGCCGGGCATGGTGGTGGTGGAGGTAGAACGGGTCGTGCGGGTACGGGCGAGGGAGGGGGAAGATATTACGACGAATGGCTCGGACAACGCATGAAGAGGGTGCTTGGAGCACATGAGCGACGGCGAGCCCGGGTGGGGCTCGCCGTCGCTCGTTGCATCCTGAAATGGGATTAGCGGCGGGTGCTGGTGCTGGCCTTGCGAGCGCAGTCGGCGCAGAGGGTGGTAGCCGGTAGGATCTCCAGGCGCTCGGGGTCGATCCTGGCGCCGCATTCCGCGCAGCGACCAAACTCGTCTTCCTCCAGCCGTTCCAGTGCCTCGCGCAGCGCCTCGATGCGCTCCGTAACCTGATCCTTGCGCACCAGGTTCACCTCCCACAGGTCGAACCCGGTGCTTCCAGTGCCCAGGCCATATTCGGGCTTATTGGCCTCGAGTTGTTGCTCCAGGTGTTGCAGTTCCTTCTCGGCCTCGAGCAGCTCGTCGTTGAGCCGTTGTCGTACTGCAGCCTTGTCCTGTTCCATCGTGGTCTCCATGGATTCGGCAACGTTCGGGGGGGAGGTTGGCACCAACGCCGGCGCCGCCACAGGTTGTGTACCCCTGATCAACGGTTGCTGTAGATAGTATAACGCCTGTTTGAGCTCCTGTCAATCACAACTCGCCCGCTGCGTCACCTGAAGGCGGGCGCCAGGGAGCGGAGATTTCGAAATCACGGAGTCAATGGGATTTTTCCCATTGAAACCATACCCGGTACACCGGCACATGCTGGGCGTATGCCGGTCTTGACGGCGTGGGGGAACCAGATATACTGGGAGCGGCAGGCATTGGCGTGGACAGCTGGCCTGAAAGGCAAGGACACCGGCAGAAAGGGCTTCGCCATGGGGGACTCGCAGCAACCAACCGCAGGCACCTACACGATTGGCTACGGGGCACGCAGCATGGACGCGTTTATTGCCGCGCTACGCGCTTACGGAATCACCCTCCTGGTGGACGTGCGCTCGGCGCCATACTCCAGATACAAGCCGGAGTTTTCGAAACAGGCACTGGCAGAGGCGCTGGGGCGGCATGGGATCCGCTATCTGTTCCTGGGAAAAGCCCTGGGAGGGCGACCTGACGACCCCGGATGCTATGTGGACGGACGGGTGGACTACCAGCGGGTGCAGGCCAGGGCGTTCTACCAGGCCGGCATCGCCCGCCTGCGAGAGCTGGGCGCAAGCGGGCAGACTCTGGCGATCATGTGCAGCGAGGGCCGGCCGGAGCAGTGCCATCGCAGCAAGCTCATCGGCGAGACGTTGCAGGGCCTTGGCATCGCGGTATGGCACATCGACGAGCACGACGCGTTGATCACGCAGGAGGAGGCCATCGTCCGGTTGACCGGGGGGCAGCTGAGCCTGTTTGGCGACCTGGCGCTGACGTCGCGGCAGCGCTACCCGGTGCCGGATGCGCAGGACGACGAGGAGGAGGAGGATGGCTGAGTTCGTGACCATTGGCGTCTACGGCTGGGACGAGGAGGGTTTCTACGCCGCGCTGCGGCAGGCCCGGGTGGATACGTTGTGCGATCTGCGCCGCCGCCGGGGGGTGCGCGGGGCCGCCTACGCCTTCGCCAACAGCGAGCATTTGCAGGCCGACCTGGCCCGCGCCGGCATCCGCTACGTGCACCGGCTCGATCTGGCGCCCAGCGCGCAGGTTCGGGAGCAGCAGTACGCGGCTGATGTGGCTGCGCGGACGCCGCGGCGCCAGCGTGCTGTCCTGGACCTGGGCTTCGTCGAGGCCTACCAGCGGGAGTGCCTGCAGAACTTCGATAGCCGCCGCTTCGTGGCCGAGCTGGGCCCGGAGGCCATGGTGATCGCGCTGTTCTGCGTCGAGCGGGAGCCGGCGGCCTGCCACCGGGGCCTGCTGGCGCAGCGCCTGGAGGCGGACCTGGGAGTGGCAGTCAAGCATCTGGTTCCGGCGTAGGGGCATGAATGGGGTGGGCCGGCGGTCGGCCCAGTCCGGCCCACCCCATTCATGCCCTGCACCGTGATGATCAGCACAATTTCATGCGCGAATACAGTTGGGGGGTTCACAGCCATGGTGAAGGTCTTAATCGTCGCCAAGACGCGGCAGAGGGCCGGCGCGTGCGTGGGAGGGATCACCTTCGACGAGCGTAGTGTGCGGCTGATTGCCGCCGATGCAGCGACCAACGAGCATGCCGGCCTGGAGTATGCGGTGGGCGAAGTTTGGGAGGTCGACGCAGTGGCGGCGGAGCAGGTCATCCCGCCGCACCTGGAGAACATAGTGGTGCGCCGCCGGAAACGCATGGGGATCATGAGCGACCCGGAACCGTTCATCCTGCGCGCCATGCCGCCCAGGGCTGGAGGGATTGAGGTACTCTACGACGGGCTGGCGCAGGCTGCTCCCGGCGGCGCGCTCTATATCACGGAGCGGGTCGGGGTGCCCACGTACAGCACCATGTTCTGGCGGCCCGACCGCCCCCTACATCGGATGGAGGACGCCAAGCGCCTGCGCTACCGGTATGGGCAGGATGGGGGTGGGACCCTGGTCTTCGTGGGCTTCCAGGAGCCCGTGGCAGTGATCCCGGCGGCGACGTTGGTGCGCGTCTCGCTGGCCCACTGGTGGCGGCCCGAGGAGCGCCAGGATGCGGAGTTGCGTTGTTATGTACAGTTGTCGGGGTATTTCCTGGGAAAGGCCGGTCACGAAAGGAGTCAAAGCGACAGCAGAAGCTACGCCGCACCTGGCCCGGTGGCGCCGCCTGAGGGTGTCTCTGCGGTGACTGGGGATAAGGCTACCCTGGTGGTGACCAGCGACAAGGCTACCCGTGAATCAACCGGCCAGGCTGCACTCGCGGCGACCGGCGACAAGGTCGCACCTGAGACGACTGCTGGCCAGGCTAACCCAGCAACCAGCGACCAGGCCGCGCCTGCGTTGATCGACGGCCAGGCGGTGCGGCCTGATGGCGACCTCGAGGGGGCACGGCGGTTGTTGAAGAGCGTCTTTGGCTTCGACGCGTTCTGGCCGCTACAGGCCGAGGTAATCGCCAACGTGTTGCAGCGCCGCGATACCCTGGCGGTGATGCCCACCGGTGGGGGCAAGTCCCTGTGCTACCAGCTGCCAGCGCTGCTGTGCGAAGGAACCACGGTGGTGGTCTCGCCGCTGATTGCCCTGATGCAGGACCAGGTGGACCAGCTGCGGGAGCTGAGGGTGGCGGCCGCCTATTTGAACAGCAGCCTGGACTATGCCAGCTATCTGCGCACGGCCGACCAGGTGAGGAGAGGCCAGGTCAAGTTGCTGTATACGTCACCGGAGACGTTGCTACGGCCTGAGACGTTGGTGATGCTCGATCAGTGTGCAGTCGATTGCCTGGTGATCGACGAGGCCCACTGCATCTCGGCGTGGGGCCACGATTTCCGCCCGGAGTATCGCCAGCTCCTACCCGTGCGCCAGCGCTATCCACAGGTTGTCTGCCTGGCCCTGACGGCCACGGCGACGCCACGGGTGCGGGAGGATATCGCCGGCATCCTGGGCTTCGCGGCGGCCAATACCTTCATCGCCAGCTTCAACCGGCGCAACCTGGTCCTGGCCGTGCAGCCGCGCACCGATGGACTGGCGCAGGTGCTGGGATTTCTCGAGGGCCATCGCAGCCAATCAGGCATTGTCTACTGCAGCACGCGGCGCCAGGTGGACCTGCTGGCGGCGCAGCTGGCCCAGCTGGGCTGGCCAGCCCTGCCCTACCACGCGGGCATGGAGGACAGCATGCGGCAGAAGCACCAACGCAGCTTCATCCGCGACGATGCCGGCATCATGGTGGCCACCATCGCCTTCGGGCTGGGGATCAACAAATCCAACGTGCGCTTCGTGCTGCATTACAACCTGCCCAAGGACGTGGAGAGC
>JAULUH010000332.1:0-2492 GCA_032111745.1 Anaerolineae bacterium
GAACGCCACCCCCTGGTGCTCGTGGATCGGCCGGCCAAAGGTGTGGCGCTCGCCCGCATAGCGCACCGCCTCCTCCAGCGCCCGCCGGGCCACCCCCACCGCTGCCGCCGACACCGTCGGCCGGCTGCGGTCGAACACCTTCATGGCGATCACGAAACCCTGCCCCTCCTCGCCCAGCCGGTTCTCTGCCGGCACCTCCACATCCTCCAGGAACACCTCGCCGGTCCACGCCGCGTGCTGCCCCATCTTGTGCATGGGCTTGCCCGTGCTCAGGCCGGGCCACCCCCGCTCCACGATGAAGGCCGAGATACCGCGGTGCCGCGCCGCCGGGTCCGTCTTGGCGAAGATGACGAACAGGTCGGCGATGGGCGCGTTGGTGATCCAGGTCTTGCTGCCGTTGAGCACGTAGGCGCCGTTCTTGCGCACCGCCGTGGACTTCATGCCCGCCACGTCCGACCCCGCGCCCGGCTCGGTCACCCCATAGGCCGCCATCTTGGCATTGTCCATGATCCACTCGCCCAGGTACTTCTGCTTCTGGGCGTGGTTGCCGCCGAGGATAATGGGCCAAGCCGCCAGGCTGTTCAGCATCAGGGCCGTCTGGATGCCCGAGCAGCCCCAGGCCAGCTCCTCGTTGACGATGCACTCCTCCAGCACGCTGGTGTCAGGGCCGCCGTACTCCTCCGGGATGTTGAGATTGGTCAGGCCCAGGTTGTGGGCCTTCTTGATGATCGGCCAGGGGTACTCGCCGCTGGTGTCGTAATGCTCGGCGACAGGCACGATCTCCTTCTCCGCAAACTGGTGGGCCAGGTCGCGCAACATGCGCAGTTCGTCGCTGAACTCAAAGCTTAGCATTGCCGGTGCCTCCTTAGCGCTGCAAGTGGCCAGACCGCTGGGCCATGACGCACTGTGTCATAGTGGCCCAATTGTAGCATGACTGGCCTGCCTGCACAAACAACGCCCGCGCCCAAAAGTGCCGGATGGATGCGCGACCCCTATCCCCTCGTAGGGCGCGGAGGGCCGCGCCCTACGAGGGGAAGTTTACGCCTCCCAGCCCTGGCTTTGCTCGTAGGCCCGGAAGGCCTCGATCAGCCGCCGGGTCACCGGCCCGGCCGCCTGCGGCAGCACCACCTCGTCCACCTGCCGCACCGGCATCACCCGGCGATTGGTGCTGGCGATCATCGCCTCCTCCCAGGTCCCCACCTCGGCCCGCGGCAAGGCCACCATCCGCACCGGAATGCCCAGCTCCTCGGCCAGGGCCATGGTGATGCCCTCGGTCACCCCTTCCAGAGCCGTGCCCGCCAGGGGCCGCAGCAACTCCCCCTCCCGCACCACCAACAGGCTGCTGGTACTGCCCTCCGTCACATGGCCGTGCCGATCCACGATCAACCCCTCATAGGCACCCTGCCGCTGGGCCTGGAACCGCGCCATGGCCTGGGCCAGGCAATTGGTCGACTTCGCCAGGGGATGAAAGCGCTCGCCCACGCTGGTCGCCACCGCCACCCCCTCCTCGTACTGCTCCGGCCGGTGCACCGGACAGGGCTTCACATAGAGCCCGCACACGGGCCCGTGCACCCCATCTGGCCCATAGGCCACGATACGCAGCAGGCCGCAGCCTGCCTCGACCGTGCTCACCAGCCTCCTGGCCCAGCCACCGATCTCGCCCACCGGCGCCGGCAGATCCAGCCCCAGGATCCTTGCCGACTCCGCCAGCCGGCGCAGGTGCCAGTCCAGGTGAAAGAAACGGCCGTCCTGCATCAGGACGGTCTCGTAAATGCCAAAGGCATCCACCAGCGACTGGTGGTACACAGGGAAGCCCGCATCGCCTGCGGGCAGTAACTCGCCGTTGATCACGGCATATGGGGTCGGTGGATTAGACATGGGGCGCGCTCTCTCCGAGGGTTAGGCGGCCACTGGCCGCCGGTGCGCCCCATTCTATATCACCCGCCCGCGCGCCCCAAATCTCCTCTACGCCGCCTTCAGCTTGTCCGCCACCAGGCTGGCGAGGAACGTGCGCTCCCGGTCCTCCCCCACAAACAGCACCGTCACCCGGGGATCGCCGGCATCGCCCTCCACGGCCGTTACCGTGCCCGTGCCGAACACCGTATGGCGCACCTCCTGGCCTGGCCGGTAGCTGGGCGGCTTGCCCGCCGGCCGGGGCTTGGGCCGGGCCGGCTCGCGGCTGGCCGCTGCCAGGCCCGCCTCCCGGTCCCGCCACAGCTCCGCAAACAGGGCCAGGTCATCCGCGCTGCGCACCCGCCGCGCCACCTGGTCCAGCCGCTTGCGGGCCTCGGCCAGCTGCGGCATGTAGGTCGCCTTCTCCCTGTCCGCGCGCCGGCCCTGGGCCAGCACCCGGGATAGCCGGCCGAGGATGGTGCGCAGCTGCAAGAGCTGCTCGTGGGGCTGGGCATGGTCCACATCCAGCAGGAACAGCTCCACGCCGTGCAGGCGGCACAGCTCCGCCCGCGTCGCGTCCCGCTGCTGCTCCTCCAGCT
>JAULUH010000333.1:0-30951 GCA_032111745.1 Anaerolineae bacterium
GTTGATGAGGGCCACCTGGGCCTGGCCGGCGGCGGCCTGACGCCAGACGCTCAGCAGGGCTTCCCATTCGGCCTGGCGGCCGACAAAGTCAGAGGCCGTGGGGGCCTGGGGCATGGGCGTCGCTGGTAGCCCAGATGAGACGGCGTCGCTCACCAGCACCTGCTGGTAGATCTCCCGGGTTGCCAGACCCGGGTCCACACCCAGCTCGTGGCGCAGGATAGTGGCACAGGTATGGTAGACGCGCAGGGCACTGGCCCGGTCGCCCAACAGGAGGTGCAGCTGCATCAGCTGCCGATAGACCGCCTCGTGGAGAGGATCGGCCCGCACGAGGCGCTGGGCGTAACGAAGCGCGTCCTTGTAGTGACGCTGCTCGGCGAGCAGCGTAGCCAGGTGCTCGAGCGCGTCCAGGTACGCCTGGCGCAAGCGCTCGCGGTCGGCGAGCAGCCACTCCGCGTAGAAGCCAGGCAGAAGGTCGCCAGTATAGAGGTCGACGGCGGCTTGGAGGGCGGCGATGCGTAGAGACGCAAGGTTTTGCGTCTCTACGAGTAGGGCGGCAGGGGTGCCCTGCGAAGCGGCGGCATGGCCGCGGTGGAGGAAGGATTCGAAGTTTGCGACGTCGAGGTCGCAGGGTGTGTCCTGGCGCCACTGGATGGTGGATGGGGTGCTTTGGAGGTACGTATCGGCGGCTGGCAGGGCCTGGCGGAGCCGGGTGAGGAGGGTGCGCAGGTTCTTGAGAGCCTGGGCATCGGGGGTGTCGGGCCAGAAGGTGAAGGCCAGCTGCTGGCGGGAGATGGGGGTGTGGCGGTGCAGGAGGAGGTAGGCCAGGAGGAGGCGGAGGCGGGGCTGCTCGAAGCCGGGCAGGGGCAGGCCGTCGCGGGTGAGGCTGAAGTGGCCTAGCAGGCGGATGTGCAACGTGCCGGAGGGGGATGGGTCGGCGGGCATGATGGCGAACTCAGGAAGTCAGAGCCAGCAACACGCAGCTGTCACATAGCAAGGCACGCGGCCCATATGGCCGCCAGTGATGAAGACACACACTGCCGACGAGGAGCGAAAAGCCGTCGAAGCAAGCTCACCGACTGCGTTTGACGAGACTGTCAGCGATCGACGGTGCTGATCTGCCCGTGGTCATCAACCGACAGGACGACCAGTTCTCGCATAGGGAAATGTCTTGCATTGGTGGTCACAAGTGCAGCCCGCACCTGCAAGGCTGATGCTGCAATAACGGCATCTGGCCCGCTCAGGGTAACACCGCGACTCTGCCAGGCGCGCAGCCACTCACCGGCTTGATCGGCTGTTGCGCGGTCGATAACCTGTGTGAAGAAGCTATCCAGCAAGGCCAGGGTAGGCTCGCGTTCGTGGTCACGCATTCCGCGCAACACCTCCACGCGCGTAAACGCGGAGATGCAAAGATCGCCTCCTTCATTCAAGCGATGCACGAGCTCGCGATAGCCAGCGCAATTACGCAAGTGTCGAATCAGGATCCCCGTATCCAGTAGGTAGGTCGGCATCGCTAGCCTTCCTCACGCCGATCCCAGCCCAGCTGGGCGCGTCCTTCTGCAATCCACCGGTCGATTGAGGGACCGTCAGCCAGCTCCGGGTGGTCGGCGTCCGACCAGGCGCCGGCACTGCTATCCAGAGCAGCCTCCAGCTGCAAGCGACGCAGCTCGCGCTCCACCGCCGCGGCGACAAAACGAGCGCGCTTTCGGGGGGGGACCACCTTGCGCAGGCTCTCGGCGACATCAGCGGGCAGCAGTATGTTGATACGAACGGGTGTGGATGTAGTAGTCATGGCACGCTCTTGGGCACTAAGTTATGTGCCTTAAGTATACGCGAATTCACCAAGAACGTCAAGACAATGAATGGCATATCGGGTATAACCAGAACGCGTGGCATAAGCGAGCGCGGCACGGACGATGTGGTCCGGGCGTGGAGGGTTTGGAACACGATCTCGCGAAGGGCCGCGAGAGGGCGGAGCAAGATGGGCACGAAGGGCGATGGGGATACTACAGCGAATGGAGGGACAGCGAATAGGGGTGGGTTTGTAGACGGGGAGATGAACCAGAGTGGTGTTGGAGGATGTGGCCCTGGTTAGGGCAGGATAAACGAGAGACCGGTCCAGTCTTCCGAGACTGGACCGGTCTCTCGTGATGCTCGGGGCTAGCGCCAGATGTATTGGACGGTGAAGGTCAGCTCGGCCTCGCCGTTGGCGGGTACGGGAACCCGCCACTCCACGGTCTGGCTATCGAGCTTCTCGTGTTCGATGGCCTGGCCATCGAGGGCCTCGGACAGGATCTGCCACTCGGAAGAGCGGAACATGTGCTCCACGACGCGCACTTCGACGTCCTCGGCCTTGCGGTTGCGCAAGGTGATCCGGTAGCTCTCCTCGGCACCGGTGGAACCGACGAGGTTGTAGTCGGTCTGCACCCGCTCACCTTTGATGTCGAAGGCGTTGCCGACGGTGAGGCGCACGGTCTCGTCCTTGGGGGTGTGGTCGATGCGGTCCTCGCCCACCAGCAGGGGGCTGCCGTCGACGTCCTCCTGATAGATGCGGATGCGGCCGGCGGGCAGCTGGGTCTCCAGGTTGCTCTCCTCGTCGGTGCGGAACTCCAGCATGACGGTGACGTCGGTGTTGCCGGCGTAGGCGCCGTAGCTAGGATCCTCGTAGCGCGCGCCGGGGAAGTAGGTCATGGTGCCGCCGTCGTAGACGTAGAACTTGGTCACCGGCACGTCCGCGCCCTGCACGAACTCGATCTGCTTGGTCTGCTGGTCCTTGACGGTCACCGGGCGCTGCACCTCGTAGAGGTGGTACTCGAAGAACTCCCGCTGCTCGACGGCGGGCGTGGGCGCCGCGGCCGGCATGGCCTCCATCATGGCCATATCGCGGGCGAAGACCTCCTCGCGCACGACGTTGACGTCGCCGGCCACCAGCTTGAGGCGGGCATCCTGGTAGTTGGCGCCACTGCGGTTGTCGAGGGTCACCCAGCCGTCCAGGTCGAAGGCGGTGTTGGCCTCGTTCAGCAACATGACGTAGTCAGCCTGCCAGTTGATGCCGTTGGTGATATAGGTGACCTGGGTGTCGTGGTCGCCGCCTTGCTGCGCGTCGATCTGCCACACCAGGCTGGGCTTGGTGCGCAGCCCCTCGGGCAGGGCGGGGAAGTTGATGTTGCGGATGCTGTCCTGGCTGAGCAGGGTGACCTGGCCATCCTCGCCCTGCAGGATGACGTTGTCGGTGGCACTGAGCAGGGTGCCGGAGTAGACCTGGGAGTCCTGCGTCTCGACCACAATGGGCCGGTCGATGTACTTCTGCAAGAGCTTGGCCGAGCCGACAATGTCGTACTCGAAGTTTTGCTCCAGCACGACGGTGTTCAGGGGGTCGGTCAGCGACTGGAAGGACACGCTGGTGGGATCGATCAGCGCGGCGACGTCGGCGTAGACGACCTCGTTCTCGCCGGGCTGGAGGGCGATGGCGCGGTTCTCTCGCACCAGGGCCATGTCCTGGTTGTAGACGGTGAGCTCGACGGTTTTGCCGTCGTCTGCGGCCTGGGCGGCCGGACCGGTCCGGGCCAGGCTGACGGCGGGCAGGGCGATGCTGAGGATCAGCAGCCCGGTGAGCAACACGAGCCATTTGTTTCTTGTCATCTCTTCACTCTCCTTGAGGGATCGAAACCTGCACTGGACCACTTATAGCACGGTAGATGGCCCCACAAGGTTCACTTGCGAGCGGGATCAAGGCGCCGGCTCGCGGCGGCGGGCGACGAAGATCATGCGCTCGCTGTCACTCTCGTAGGGATCCAGGTCGTAGGAGCCGTAGACCTGTTCCGGGGTGAAGCCAGCCTTGTCCAGGAGGAGCTCACCCTCGAAGCGATAGAGATAGCGGGCCTGGAAGGGGGCCAGGGTGCGGCGGGAGGTGCCGTCGGGGAAGACCTCGTCGTAGATGAACAGCACGTCCTGTAGCTGGCGGGCCGAATCCAGGGTGCGCGAGAGGTATTTCAAGACGGTGGCGCCCGAGGAGGGGTCGAACCAGCGCCCCTGCAGGTCGAGCCGGCCGTCGGCCTCCAACAGGTGCTGCAGCTGGGGGTTGTCCACGTCGATGACCAGGAGGCCGCCAGGCAGCAGGAGGCGGTGCAGGGTGCGCAGGGCCTGCAGCTGGTCCTCCAGGGTGGTCAGGTGCATGAAGGAGTTGATGGCGATGAAGGCCATGCGGAAGCGCTGGGGCAGGTCTACCTCCCGCATGTCGGCCTGGACCAGGGTGACCTGTTTGCCCAAGCCCGCGGCATTGACTTTCTCCTCGGAGATGGCGAGCATGCGGGGCGACATGTCGACGCCGGTGATCTCGAAGCCGGCGCGGGCCAGGGGGAGGAGCAGGCGGCCGGTGCCGCAGCCCAGCTCCAGCAGGGGCCCGCCGGTGCGTTCGGCGAAGCCCTGGTAGAGGGCCACGTCGTCCTGGAAGGGCTCGTAGTCCAGGTCGTAGAAGCGGGCGAAGCGGTCGAAGTCGGCCATGGGAGTTCTCCGGCGGACGAGTGACAGGTGTAATGGGCGTGAGTTCTTGGGGCCCCTGATGGGGCCGCCCGATCATTCTAGCACAAGGTGGCGGGATGATCAATCAGGGGGAGGGGAACCGGAAGTAAACCGCAAAGACGCAGAGAACGCAAAGGGGAAATGGATCAGAGGAGTCCAGAGGGGAACAGAAGGGGAACCGCGGAGGCGCAGAGAACGCCGAGGGGAAATGGACCGGAGGAGCCAGAGGGGAGGAATTGGCGGTGGGGTGGCACCGACCTTGCGGAGCGCGCGTTTTTGACTGTAGGCGGCATCGTGTTATAATCCAGCTACCACTGCCCCCGTGGTGGAATTGGCATACACGGCAGGTTGAGGGCCTGTGCCCATAAGGGCGTGTCCGTTCGAGTCGGACCGGGGGCACCTTGATTGTTCACGAGTCGAGAAAGGCACCTGCCTTTCTCGCTCTGTGTCACGGGACTGACCACTCGACTTCATCTTCCTGCTCTCGTCGCTGCCCCCGGAACGTGTCGGCATCTCTCCGGTCTGGTTCCTGGTCTCAAGTGGCGTGCCGCCCATGACGAACGTGCTGATCACCATCATCGACGGCCTGAGGGCGGACCATATGGGCGCCTTTGGCTACCAGCGGCCGGTGACGCCGAGACTGGATCGGCTGGCAGCCGACGCGCGGGGGCAGCTCTTCTCTACAGTCTTCTCCCCCTCTACGCAGGCTGCGCCTGCGGTGGCCTCGCTGTTGACTGGTTGTTACCCACCCACTCACGGTGTACGCGGCGAGGATGGGCAGATCAACCCGGGTGTGCCGCACTTGCCAACTCTTTTGCAGGCCGCCGGGTATCACACAATGGGGATCAGCGCAGCGGCATTGGCAGGGCAGATGGGCTTTGGCGTAGGCTGCGATCGTTTTGTGGAGGCGGCCAGCACGGTGACCCCGGGGCGAGATGCGCCGGCCACGGCCCAGCGGGCAGAGCAGGTGGAAGGCACGGTAGGGGCGTGGCTGGAGGAGATGGCTCAGGCACCTGGCCGGCGCTGGCTGCTGTGGCTGTGGGCACCGGCAATCCATGCCCCGTTCCGCCCCCCGCCTGAGTACGACCGCTGGCGCGATCATAGCTATCGTGGCCGGGTGGATGGAAGCTATGAGAGCCTGCGGCGTAACCCCAGCCGGGCCGATGTGCAGCAGTTGATCGACCTCTACGACGGCGCTGTGACCCACGCCGACGCCCTGCTCGGCCGGCTGTTGGACAGGCTGGTAGCCCTGAACCTGTACGACGACACGTTGATCGTCGTGACCAGCGGCCATGGGGAGTCCTTGGGCGAGGAGGGCGCTTTCGGGCACGGGTACCTGGCCTATGAAGAGGTCGTGCGGGTGCCCCTGGTGGTCAAGCTCCCGGCTGGCACCGCGCCGGCCGGCGGGACCAGCACGACGATGGTCGAGCTGGTGGACGTGGCACCAACGCTGCTGGACTGGCTTGGGCTGCGGCCGCTGGCGGCAGGGATGCAGGGCTACAGCCTGGCGCCCGGCCTGCGCGGTAGCCTGCCCGGTCGTGAGGTGGCGTACGCGGAGACGGTCACGGCAGCCACCGGCCAGCGACTGCTGGCGGTGCGCAATGAGCGATGGAAGCTGCTGCGGTCCGATCCACCGGCCCAGGCCAGCAGCGTCGAGGGAGCGACGGCGGAGCAGGGAGGGTGGCGCCGTCGCCTGTCCAGCACCTGGCGGCAGATAGCCGGCGGCCAGCCGGTCGGGCAGATGTTGCGCGATCCGGCGACCGCCCTGCGGCGGCGACTGTTGCCGCGGGAGATGCTATTCGACCTGCAGGCCGATCCGGCGGCGCGGGCGAATGTGCTGGATCTGCACGAGGCAGCCAGCCACCAGATGCGGGCCATGCTCGAGGCCTGGCTGGCCGAATGCCGGGTCTATGCCGGGCTCAACGAACAGCGAATGGCGAGCTCGGGGCAGGCAGGTGCGGCACCGGCGTATCCTCCGGGCCTCGGGATGCCTGTAGCCGGCGATGATGCCCAACGAGCGGTCTGAGCAGTGGGGCGTGGTGTAACCGAGGATCTGGCCCGATCATCTAAAGGGGTGGCAGATGAAACTGAGATTGAGTTGTGTCGTAGAGAGAGACAGATAAGGATAACCCGCATCTGTGTTTTGGCGCGGGTGGGCCGGGTGATATCGTCGAGACTGGTGGTAACAGAAGGACAGGAGTGAGATGTTACGACAGGTGTTGTTAGCCAAGATCCATCGGGCAAGGGTTACGGGTGCGGATCTTAATTATGTGGGCTCGATCACGCTCGACCCCGAGGTGATCGAGGCGGCGGGCATTCTGCCTTGGGAGCGGGTGCAGGTGGTGGACATTGACAACGGCGCGCGGCTGGAGACCTACGTGATCCCCGGCGAGCGGGGCAAGCGGGAGGTGCAGCTAAACGGCGCAGCGGCCCGGCTGGTGCAGCGCGGTGATAAGGTGATCATCATGGCCTACGGCTGGCTGGACCGGGCGGAGTTGGCCGGCCACCGGCCGACGGTGGTATTGATCGACGAAAACAACAACGTCGACAAGGTGTACCAGCCAGATGCGGCGAGTATCGACGAATAAGGCGCAGCCGGAATCGGCTAACCCAGCGGCTTAGGGGCATCAATGAAGGGACGTGGCGGCCGCCGCCACGTCCCTTCATTGATGCCCCTAGTATGCGTGAGCTAGCGTTGGACGCGGTAGGCTTTCATGCCGGCGAATACGGCGTTATCGCCCAGGTCCTCTTCGATGCGCAGGAGCTGGTTGTACTTGGCGATGCGGTCCGAGCGGGCGGGCGCCCCGGTCTTGATCTGGCCGGTGTTGAAGGCCACCACCAGGTCGGCGATGGTAGCATCCTCGCTCTCACCGGAGCGGTGGGAGACGACGGCGGTCCAGCCAGCCTGCTGGCTCATGGCGATGGCGGCAATAGACTCGGTGAGGGTCCCGATCTGGTTGACCTTGCAGAGCAGGGAGTTGCAGGCTTTCTCCTGGATGGCTCGCTCGATGCGCTGCACGTTGGTCACTAGCAGGTCATCGCCCACCAGCTGCACGCGGGAGCCCAGCTTGCTGTACAGCAGCTTCCAGCCGTTCCAGTCGTCCTCGGCCATGCCGTCCTCGAGGCTGATGATGGGGAAGCGGCTGCTCCAGTCTACCCACAGCTCGGCCAGCTCCTCGCTGGTGAGCTCACGGCCCTCGATCTCCAGCTTGTAGCGGCCGGTGTCCTTGTCGTAGAGCTCGCTGACCGCCGGATCCAGGGCCAGCCACACGTCCTCGCCCGGGCGGTAGCCGGCCTTCTCGATGGCCTTCAGGATCATCTCGACGGCCTTGACGTTGCTACCCAGGGCCGGCGCGAAGCCGCCCTCGTCGCCCACGTTGGTGCTGTAGCCGGCGTCGTGCAGGACCTTTTTGAGGCTGTGATAGATCTCGGCACCCCAGCGCAGGCACTCGCCGAAGCTGGAGGCGCCGGCCGGCATCACCATGAACTCCTGAAAGTCGGTGCTACCGGCGGCGTGCTTGCCGCCGTTCATGATGTTGAGCATGGGGACGGGCAGGGTGCGGCCCGACACGCCACCCAGGTAGCGGTAGAGGGGCATCTCCAGAGCCGCGGCCGCAGCCTTGGCTACGGCGAGGGACACGGACAGGATGGCGTTGGCGCCCAGGCGGCCCTTGTTGGGGGTGCCGTCCAGGCCGATCAGGAACTCGTCGATGCCGACCTGGTCGGTAGCATCCCAGCCGATCAGCTCGTCGGCGATGGTGCCGTTGACGTTCTCCACGGCCTTGAGCACGCCCTTGCCGCCATAGCGCTGCTTGTCGCCGTCCCGCAGCTCCACGGCCTCGTGCACGCCGGTGGAGGCGCCCGAGGGTATGATGGCCCGGCCCACGGCGCCGCTCATCAGCTCGACCTCCGCCTCGACCGTGGGGTTGCCCCGGGAGTCCAGGACCTCGCGGGCGGTGATGTTCTCGATGATGGTCATGTTTGCTCTCCTTTGGTTGCGTTAGTTCTGCAGTCCCAACATCTGGTACAGCCGGTCGAAGTCGAAGCGCTCGGCCAGCATCTTGTTGAAGCTCTCGATCTTGGCCCGCTGCAGGAAGCGGCTGCGGCCGAAATAGCTGTCGGCGATCTCGATGGCCGACAGGGTGTCCTGGGGAGCCAGGAGCACGGCGACGCCGGTCTCCTCGGCCCGGGCCAGGATGGCGCCGCTGGGGTGCAGGTTGCCAGTGAGGATCAGGCACTTGGTGGAGGTCTCCAGGGCTGCCGACTGGATGTCGGAGCGGTCGCCGCCGGTGATGACCGCCTTGTTGGCCCGGCTGCGGAAGTAGCGCAGGGCCTGATCGACGCCCATGGCGCCGACCATCAGGGTCTCCACCAGCTCGTCGCGCTTGTCGGCCCGGACGAGGATCTCAGCACCCAGGCCGTCGGCCAGCTCGCCCACGGTGGTGGCTTGGAGGAGCCGCTGCCGTGGTAGCACGGCAAACACCGGGATGCCCTTGTTTTCCAGGTAGCTGCGCAGCGTGCTCTCGGCAAACTCCATGTGGATCGAGGGGACGGTGTTGACCACCACCCCGCCCAGCGTGTCACTCAGGCGCTTCTGGGCGGCCAGGAAGTGGTCCACGGAGCGGGCATCGTCGTAGCGAATCACGGCCAGGGCTTTGGCGCCGGCGCCGGCCTCCGTGGCGATGCGGGCCAGGTCCGGCGGGGCCAGGTCGACGACGTAGCCCTCGCGCAGGTTGCTGGCGCCCTCCATGATGACCACGTCGTGGTTGTCGCGCACGACGCGGTAGGCCTGGCGTAGGTGCTGGTCGAACTCGGCCGGGTCTCCGCCGGACAGCAGGGCCTGGATGCGCTGGCCGGTCAGCTGGACCGGGGCCAGGACCTCCAGCGGCTCAGGCAGCTCCAGCACTTCCTTCATGAAGATCACGTCCTCGTCGTAGGGCTGCCCGGCCTGCAGGGCGGCGCCGATGTTCACCGGCTTCATGTAGCCGACACTGTAGCCGTCGTCGCGCAGGCGCAGGCCCAGGCCGATACAGACAGCCGTCTTGCCGGAGTAGGTCTCCGTCGACAGGACATAAAGTGTTGCCATAGTGGTCCTCTTGCCTAAGATACCCGGTGGATCGGATAGCTAAGTGCTACTTCAGCACCAGTCGCATGTCGATGCCCAGCACGCCCTTACCCTGTTCGTAGACCATCAGCGGGTTGATGTCCAGCTCGACGATCTCCGGAAAGTCGGTGACCAGCTGGCTGAGCCGCAGGATGACGTCCACAATGGCGTCCATGTCGCTGGGGGGCTCCCCGCGCACGCCGCGCAGCAGCGGGTAGGCCCGGATCTCGCTTAGCATCTCGGCGGCCTCACGGCGGCCCACCGGGGCTACCCGGAAGGTGACGTCCTTGAGGGCCTCCACATAGATGCCGCCGAGGCCGAACACCAGCAGGGGGCCGAATTGGGGATCCCGGTTCACGCCCAGCAGCACTTCCTTGCCCCCCTTGACCTGCTGCTGCACCAGGCAGCCCCAGATCTCAGCCGAAGGCTGGTAGCGCTGGGCTCGATAGATCATCAAGTCGAAGGTGTCGCGCACCTGCTCGGCGGACTGCAGATTGAGCTTGACGCCGCCGATGTCGGTCTTGTGCAGGATGTCGGGCGACGTGATCTTCATCACCACGGGATAGCCGATATCGTCAGCTGCAGCGACGGCCTCGTCGGCGGTCCGGGCCAGGATGGACCTGGGGTAGGGGATGCCGTAGGCTTCCTGCACGGCCCGGGCCTCGGCGTCGCCCATGGTCAGGCGGCCGTCGGCCCGCACTTTGGCGAAGACCGCGGCCACGGCCTCCTGGTCAACGTCGAAGTGCTCGTACGAGGGAAGGGGGCGCTCCTGCCACTCGCGCTGCCGCACCATGGCGGCGAGGGCGGCCACGGCGCGCTCGGGCACGGGATAGTTGGGCAGGCCGGCCTGGCGCAGGATGCGCTCGCCCTCGGCGATGGTCTGCTTGCCCATGAAGGCGGTGAGGATCGGCTTGCCGGTGCGCCGGGACACCTCGGCCACGGCCTCGGCGGTCTTCTTGATCTGAGTCATGATCTGGGGGGTCAGCACGACGATGATGGCGCCCACGTTGGGATCGTCGGCCACCAGGTTGACGGCCAGGGCATAGCGGTCGGCCATGGCATCGCCCAGGACATCGACCGGGTTCAGGGCGCTGGCGGCGGCTGGCAGGCCGGCGCGCAGCTTGTTTTGGGTCTCGGGGGCCAGGGGGGCCAACTTGAGGCCAGCCCGCTCCAGCGCGTCGGTGGCCATGATGCCGGGGCCACCGGCGTTGGTCACCACGGCCACGTCGCTGTTGGCCGGCAGGGGCTGGTTGGCGAAGGCCACGGCCTGGTCGAAGAGGTCTTGCACCGAGCCGGCGCGCAGCACGCCGGCCTGGCGGAAGGCGGCCTCATAGGCTCGCTCGGAGCCGGCCAGGGTGCCGGTGTGGCTGGAGACGGCACGGCTACCGGCCTGGGTGGTGCCGGACTTGATGGCGATGAAAGGGGTGTGCTTGGTGACCCGTTGGGCGACCTCGATGAAACGGGCGCCGTTGGTGATGCCCTCCAGGTAGGCCGTGATCACCCGGCTCTTGGGGTCGTGGCCCCAGGCCTCCAGGAAGTCGATTTCGTTCAGGTCGGCCTTGTTGCCGAGGCTGACGAAGCGGCTGAAGCCGATGTCGTCGGCCAGGGCCATGTCCAGGATGCTGGTGCAGAGGGCGCCGGACTGGGACATGAAGGCGATCTGGCCCTGGTCGGGCATGCCCAGGGCGAAGCTGGCCTGCAGCGGGGTGTAGGTGTCGATGATGCCCAGGCAATTGGGCCCGATCATGCGCATGCCGTTGGCCTTGACAATGGCGATGAGTTCCTTCTCCATTGCCATGCCTTCGGGCCCGACCTCACGGAAGCCGGCGGTGATGACGATGATCCCCTTGACCCCCTTTTGGGCGGCCTCGTTGAGCACCGAAGCCACGGCCTTGGAGGGGACGACCACCACGGCCAGGTCGACGGGATCAGGCACGGCCAGCACGCTGGGGTAGGCTTTGTGGCCGAGGATCTCGTCCGCCTTGGGATTGATGGGGTAGATGCCACCCTGAAAGCCGTGCTCGACGACGTTGTAGACGACGGCGTGGCCGAGCTTGGTGGGGTCCTGGCTGGCGCCGACGATGGCGACGGAGCGCGGCGCGAAGATGGCGTCCATCTCGTCTGGCGATTGGGATGGCGGCTTGGTTTGGGAATTTGACATAAAATGACCAAGGGAGCGGGCGGAGTCACATGGTTTAGGGACGGCTGGCAGGCCGGGCGCACAGGGGCGTGCGGGCATGCAGTAGGCATGATACCGCAAGACCAGGTGGATGGCAAAGATTGGGGGGCCGGGAGCGAGGGTTGGGCACAACTTCGCGGCACGGATTCCGGAGCTTACCGCAGAGGCGCAGAGGACGCAGAGGGGGACTTTGGACCAGAGAAGCCGGAGCGGAAGAAAGCGTAAGGGCGAAGGTCAATACGAAGGACTCTTGAGACGGCCTGACAACGTAAGGCGGATCATTGACATGGTAGGTGTGGGGTGCTAGAATTTCAGCACGGCTAGAGGAGCCTGGAGTATGACTGAGACGATCTATATGGATTTTGCGGCCACGACGCCGGTGCGTCCGGAGGTAGTGGAGGCGATGCTGCCCTATTTCGGCGAGCATTACGGCAATCCCAGCAGCCTGCACCGGCTCGGCCGCGAGACGGGCAAAGCGCTGCGGGCGGCCCATGAGCGGCTGGCCGGCGTTTTGGGCTGCCTGCCTAACGAGATCATCGTCACCAGCGGCGGCACCGAGGCCGACAATCTGGCGCTGCGCGGGGTGGCGTTGGCGCAACGCCACCGCGGCAAGGGCAACCATATCGTGGTGGGGGCGGCGGAGCACAAGGGTATTCTGGAGACTGCGCACCAGCTGGCCACCTATTACGGTTTCGAGGTGACGGAGGTGGCGGTGGACCGTGCCGGGCGAATTGAGCCGGCGGCGCTGGCGGCGGCGCTGCGGCCGGTCACGGTGGTGGCCAGCATCATGGCTGCGAACAACGAGGTGGGCACCGTGCAGCCGCTGGCCGAGCTGAGTGCGGTGTGCCGGGAGCGCGGGGTGCCCTTGCACTCGGACGCGGTGCAGGCATCTACCACTCTATCGCTCGACGTGGACCAGCTGGGGGTGGACCTGATGTCCCTGGGCGCGCACAAGTTCTACGGCCCCAAGGGGATTGGCCTGTTGTATGTGCGGCGGGGCGTGCCGCTGTTGCCTGCGATTACCGGCGGTAGCCAGGAGGGCAAGAAGCGCGCCGGCACCGAGAACGTGCCCTACATCGTGGGCATGACGGAGGCCCTGGCCCTGGCCCAGGCCGGGCGCGTGGTGGAGAGCCGGCGGCTGGCCGCGCTGCGCGATCGCCTGATCGACGGCGTGCTGGGGGCCGTGACCGATAGCTATCTCACCGGCCACCGCACGGAGCGCCTGGCCAACCATGCCAGCTTCATCGTGCGCGGGGTCGAGGCGGAGGGGATGTTGATCGGGCTGGACATGGCCGGCATCTGCGCCAGTAGCGGGTCGGCCTGCACCAGCGGCGCGCAGGAGCCCAGCCACGTGCTGACGGCCATGGGCATCAGCCGCCAGGACGCGGTGGGCCATCTGCGCCTGAGCCTGGGGCATAGCACGACCGAGGCGCACGTCGAGCGCGTGCTGGCGGTGTTGCCGCCCCTGGTAGCCCGCCTTCGTCAGCTGTCGCCGTTCCAGGCCTGAGCAGGTAGCGCTATGGATGCTTTGCCCACGCCGGATCCGAGCACCGAGGCTCGCGCACCACGTACTGCACTGGAGGGCTCGCGGGTGGTGGTGGCGATGAGTGGCGGCGTTGATAGCTCCCTGGCCGCAGCGCTGCTGCAGGAACAGGGGGCCGAGGTTACGGGCGTGATGATGCGCCTGTGGTCGGAGACCGCGGCCGGCGAGGGCAGCAGCAACAAGTGCTGCTCCCTGGAGGCGGTGGACGACGCGCGGCGGGTGGCCGACCAGCTCCGCATCCCCTTCTACCTGATCAATGTGGAGCGGCCCTTCAAGGAGCTGGTGGTGGATTTCACGGTCAGGGGCTACCTGGCCGGGGAGACACCCAACCCCTGCGTGCAGTGCAATCGCACCATTCGCTTCGAGTACCTTTACAACTATGCCTTGAGCCTGGGGGCAGACGGCCTGGCGACAGGCCACTACGCCCGGGTGCGCCAGGGGCCTGAGCCTGGCGAGCAGGCCCGGCACCAACTGCTGCGGGGGGTGGACGAGGCCAAGGATCAGAGCTACGTGCTGCACGTGCTTACCCAGCACCACCTGGGCAGGGTCATGTTTCCAGTAGGCGCGCTGACCAAGGCGGAGGTGCGGCGGATGGCGGCGGAGCGCGGCCTGCCCGTGGCCGGCCGGCACGACAGCCAGGACCTGTGCTTCCTGGCCGATGGTGACTATCGCCGTTT
Source organism: Anaerolineae bacterium (assembly GCA_032111745.1). Classification (GTDB taxonomy): domain Bacteria; phylum Chloroflexota; class Anaerolineae; order JAAEKA01; family JAAEKA01; genus JAULUH01. Next base: position 14,022 of record JAULUH010000333.1, read on the forward strand.
TCTGCGCGACTGGTCACCCGCCGGCGCGATCCAGCCCGGCCCCATCGTCGATCGCCAGGGACGGGTGCTGGGCGAGCACCAGGGGCTGCCCTTCTTTACAATCGGCCAGCGCAAGGGCCTCCGCATTGCCGGGGGCCAGCCCTTCTATGTGCTGGAGCTCCAGCCGGCGCAGAACGCGGTGGTGGTTGGCCCGGCGGAGGCGCTAGGCGGCGAGGAGCTCACGGCACGGCAGGTCAACTGGATCGCCGGCCATCCGCCACCCGCGGGCAAGATGGCGCAAGTCAAGATTCGCTATCGGGCCGTGCCCACTCCCGCCATGGTCACGCCCCTAGCCGGCGACCGGGTGCACGTGCGTTTTGACCGGCCGTTGCGTGATATCACACCGGGACAGAGCGCTGTGTTCTACGACGGTGAGGTGTGTCTCGGCGGCGGGGTCATCGAGTGACTGGAACCTGGCCTCGAACTTGCCGCGACTGGCCGCATCTAATGCCCAGGTTCCGTGTTTAACAAGTGTCAGCCATGGCCCCCGGGGTAGGGCTGCCACTGGCATGATCAATCAAACAGGAATACGGACTGCTCCCCCCTGCGGACCGCAGCACGTTCGGAGGATTTTGTGATGCATCAAAACGGTGCGAAGCCACGCGTCGTCATCACCGGAATCGGCGCCATAACCCCTCTCGCGCACACCTGGCCTGAGACCTGGCAGGCGCTGCTGGCTGGCCGCTCGGCGGGCCAGCGGATCACGCATTTCGATGCCACGGATTATCCCACCCAGATTGCAGCCTCGGTGAAGGGCTTCGATCCGGGGAAGTACATGGATATCAAGGAAGCCAGGCGTGTCGGCGCCGTGACCCACTTTGCCCTGGTAGCGGCCCAGGAGGCGGCGGCCAATGCCGGCGTCGACCTGGCCGCGGAGGATCGCGACCGGGTGGGCCTGGAGGTGGGCAGTGCCTTTGGTGCCCTGGACATCATGGAGGCGCAGGTGCTGGTGCTGCACGAGGGGGGCGTGCGGCGGATCAAGCCGACGGTGGCGCCGGCAGTGCTGATCAGCACCTCGGCCTGCTTCGTGTCGATCCAGCTGGGCATCACCGGCCCGGTGGGGTCGCAGGCGACGGCCTGCGCCACGGGCGTCACCTCCATCGGGGAGGCGGCGCGGCGGCTGCAGTTTGGCGAGGTCGACATGATGATCGCCGGCGGTACCGACGCCTTCCAAACACCGCTGCTGATGGCCTCGTTCAGCCGGCTGGGCGCCATGTCCACCCGCAACGACGAGCCTGAGACCGCATGCCGGCCCTTCTGCAACACCCGTGACGGCCTGTTGATGGGCGAGGGGGCGGTGATGATGGTGTTGGAGACTCTGGAGCACGCGCAGGCTCGTGGGGCCAGTATTCTGGCCGAGATTGTGGGCTACAGCATGACCTCGGACGCCTTCCACCTGGCCGCGCCCGATCCATCGGGGCGGGGAGCGGCCAGGGCCATGAGCCTGGCCATGCGGCAGGCCGGCGTGGTGGGCGAGGATGTGGACTACATCGCGGCGCATGGCACCGGAACCCGGCTGAACGACGGCTCGGAGACCGCGGCGATCAAGATGGCCCTGGGCGAGGCGGCCTACGACACCCGCATCAGCTCTCCCAAGTCCATGGTGGGCCACATGATGGGTGCGGCGGGCGCGATCTCGGCGGCGGCCCTGGTGGGCGCCATCCAGGACGGCATGGTGCCTCCGACCATCAACTACCACGAGCGCGATCCGGAGTGCGATCTGAACTACGTGCCCAACGTGGCCGAGGCGCGGCAGGTGGACGTGGCAATGGCCAACGCGTTCGGCTTCGGTGGCCAGAACAGCAGCATCGTGATCCGGCGCTTCGTGCCTTAGGGGTGCGCAGGGCCGGCATCGGCTGGGTCAAGACCCGACTACGGACGGACACGGACTCTGGAGGTGAACCGCAGAGACGCAGAGAACGCAAAGGGGAACCAGGACCGGAGGAGCCGGAGGTGAGGAGGGGCTTCTGAGAAGCCCCGAGGACGTACTTGGCGTTGCTCTTCTTATGTGCTAAACTGGCGTTTGTGCGCGGGCAGGCAGTCCATGAAGACCGGCCTGCCCCTTTATTGCCTTTGAGATGCAATCCCAACTAGGGAGAGATCGGATGCGGATGTTCAGGTGGTTTTATAGCCTGGGGCTGGTGCTTCTGGTGCTGGCAGTTGGGTTGTTCGGCCCGGATGCGGCCGGGGCCAGTGACCTGCGGGCCCCTCTGTTCCAGGAGGCGGTGATCACCTCGCCGGAGGCTTTCGCCAACGTGCGGGGCAGCGTGTCGATCTTCGGCACGGCGACCCATCCCCAGTTTCAGCGCTACGAGCTCTACTACACCATAGAGCCCGGGGACAACTGGGTGTTCATCGGCGAAGCCCATTTCGAACAGGTGGCCAACGGCCTCTTAGGCACCTGGGATACCACCTCGGTGCCCGACGGTACCTACAGCCTGCGCCTGCGGGTCGTGCGCCAGGATGGCAACTACGACGAGGCCTATCAGCGCAGCATCGTGGTGGCCAATGCGGCACCTGCACCCACCCCGACTCCCACCGAGACGGTGGCGCCCGAGGAGCTGCCGACTCTGCCGCCGGCGGTCGAGGCTACGGCGCCCCCTGAGGCGACGCCAACGCCAATCCTGGTAGAGCAGCCCGAGATTCCGACGCCGACCCCGCGGCCCAGCCCCAGCCCGACGCCAACGCCCGAGGCAGGTGCGGCCATCGTCGACCAGGTGGATGACGACAGCGGCTTCTTCAGCGACACCATGGACACAGGCTCCCTGCGCGAGGCCGCGGCTACCGGGTTGGCCTACGCTGGCGGCGCTTTCCTGGCTGTCGGCGTGTTCTTTGGGATCAAGAAGCTGTTGACCTGGCTCTGGTACCTGATCGCGCCGTGACCGCGGCCGGCTATGCAGATGATTGTGGGCCTGGGCAACCCGGGCAAGCGCTACGAGAATAATAGACATAACATCGGATTCCAATGTATCGACCTGCTGGCGGCCCGCCATGGGCTGCGCATCGACCAGACCAAGGGCAGGGCTAGAGTGGCCCTGGCGACCCTTGGGCTGGTGGTACAGGCTCCGCCGGCCGCGCCGGGTGGTGAAGCGGGGCCGGCGGCCCAGCCCCAGGCCTCCACGGTAGCCTCTCGGGTGGTGCTGGCCAAGCCCCAGACCTTCATGAATGTGGTGGGCCATAGCGTGGCTGCGCTGGCTCGCTTCTATAAGGTCGCTCCCGCCGATATCCTGGTGATCTTCGACGACCTGGATCTGCCCCTGGGCAGCCTCAGGCTGCGCGCCTCCGGTGGCTCAGGCGGGCACAACGGCATGAAGTCTATCATGCGCGAGCTGGGGACGGACCAGTTTCCCCGGCTGCGGGTGGGGATCGACCGCCCGCCCGGGCGGATGGATCCGGTGGATTATGTGTTGCAGGACTTCTCGCCGGCGCAGGAGGAGGTGATGGCGACTACCAGGCCGCGGGTCGCGGATGCCTGCGAGGCCTGGTTGGCGTATGGGATTGTGGCGGCGATGAACGCGTTCAATTGAAGTGGGGGCATTCGAAATCGGTTGAACCGCGGTCAGGCGAGCCGTTCGCACAGCCCCACGGTATGGTGGTCTCGCAATGACGGGGGCGGGGGAGAGGGCGCCAACCGGTTAAAGGTAGGGAACCTCGAAGAGACAGGCTCTACTCCAGGTGACCACGGGCCGTGCTGTGGCAACCAGGCCGGTCGCACCTGTGATCGCCACGGTACGCTCGAACGCAGCTTCGCCCACCTCCCCTCGGGGCTCCACGATCAGCAGGCGGCCGCCCGGCTTCAGGCAGGCGCGCACCTGGGCCAGGAACGCGGCTTGATCGCGTACTTCGTGCACTACTCAGAACGCCAGGGCGAAGTCTACCGGCTCCTCCAACCCCAGGTGTCCGGCTTCTGCGCGGTGCAGCCGAATACGTTCCGTAGCGCCGGCGCCACAAGGCCCGTGAGCGCAGTTGTGGAGGAAGGTGGCGCGGCGACGTTTTGCACCAGCAACAGCACGAGGGCGATCGCTACCGCCGCGATCCCCACGGAGAGAACCTGATTGCTTAGTTTCATGACGATTGGCTTCTTGGGTCTTGAGGATGTGATGGGGCACGCCATAGGAAGACGATGCCGGCGACGGGCGCAGCGCGCGGTGTCGTGAGCGACCTGCGAGTCAGGCGTGCCTGTGTCTCAGTCATGGCTTCAGTCCTGTGCGTATAGCGGTTTCGTTCCTCAACCAGGGGGCGCCGATTCCTCCCAATCCAGCCATTCCACCTGATGCGTCTCCAGGTAGCGGTCGACTGCCCGCCCGAGCGTCGGGAAGAAGAGGTCGGTGCCAAGCTTGGTGAACATGCCGTAGTGTTTTAGCCGATCTTTCACCGGGTCCTTCATCTCGGCAAAACACAGCTCGATGCCGGCTTTCTCCAGATCGTCGTCGAGAGCCGACAGCGCCTCAGCTGCGGTGACGTCTATGTCGGTCACGGGTTCGGCGGCGACGACGACCCACTTTGTCGGCGTGGGCGCATCGGCAATGGCTTGCAGGACGTGCTCGCGGAAGACCTCGGCATTGGCAAAGAACAACGGCGCGTCCCAACGGAAGAGCACCAGCCCCGGGATGCGCTTCGCCTCCGGATAGCGCGTGATATCGTGATAGCCTTTCAGGCCCTCGACGCGGCCCAGCACGGCATCGTAGGGCCGCCAGGCGCGCCAGATGAAACCAAGCAAGGCCAGGCCGACGGCAATGAAGATGCCCTGGATGACGCCGAGCAGCGCGACGCCCAGGAAACACACGATCGCGAGGGCAAACTCCCCACGGCGCACACGATACAGACGGACGAAACCCTGGACATCCACCAGGGACAGACACGCGGCAATCACCACGGCGCCGAGGGTGGCGTTAGGCAAGTTCTGCAGCAGCGCCGGTGCAAACACCAGCAGGAGCGCAATACACACCGCGCCCACCACGCCTGTCAGCTGCGTCTTGGCGCCCGCCGCTTCCGCAACCGGTGTGCGCGACGAGCTGCTGCTGATCGAAAACCCCTGAAACAGTCCCGTGGCCACGTTCGCCGCACCGAGGGCGAGGAGCTCCTGGTTTTGATCGACTTCATAGCCGCCGCGCAGGGCGAAAGTGCGCGACAGCACGCTGGTGTCGGCAAAAGAGACCAGGGTAATCGCGACGGCGCCGGCCGCCAGCGCGGCCAGGTCGCCGGCTGCCACGCGCGGGATTTGGAAAGACGGCAGGCCCTGCGGCAACGGCCCTACGACCGAAACGCCGGCCGTCGTCGCCAAGTCAAACATACCCACGACGATCGTGGCGCCGACCACGGCGATCAACACGCCGGGAATCTTGGGCCACCGGCGCTTGAAGATCAAGACGATGGCCAGGCTGGCGGCGCCGATGGCAAAGGCCGTCCAATTGGTCATGCCTTGCGCAACGCCTTGGACCAGGCTGATCGCTTCTTGAATCAGATTGTCCCCGCTCGAGGAGAAGCCCAAAAGTTTGGGGAGCTGGCCGATGAGCACGGTGAGCGCGATGCCGTTTAGATAGCCCAGGCGGACAGGCTTGGAGAGCAGATCGGTGATGAAGCCGAAGTGTGCCAGCCCGGCGAGAATGCACAGGCTTCCGGTGAAGAGGGCGAGCATGCCGGCCAGCGCCACCAGGCGATCGGGGTCGCCGGCGGCCAGTGGCACAATCGTGGCGGCGATGATGGCAGCCAGCGACGAGTCCGGTCCCAGCACCAGAATGCGGCTCGGGCCAAAGATAGCGTACGCGATCAGTGGGACGATGGTGGCGTACAGGCCGTAGATCGCAGGCAGGCCGGCGGCTTCGGCGTAGCCCATGCCGACCGGGACAAGGATGGCCGTGAGCACCAGCCCCGCCATCAGGTCCTTGGCCAGCCAAGGCCGTTGATACGTCCGCAGCGCGGCGAGACCCGGGATCCAGCGACTGAGCCCACGCGGGCGCGCGGCACGCACGAAGGGATTGGCCTCGCGCTGTTCCCCAGGGGGAGCCAGAGTAGGTTGGGCCGTCGAGCTGGTCACACGTAGTTACCCGGTTGCGCCGGCGGGCGCAAGTGTGCCGTCTGGCTTTTCCTTGCGCAGTGCCAAGCCCCGCCTGTCTTGTGTCAGGCAAGGGTGACAACGTTCAACGTGGCTACCGCCTATAGCGCCGACCACCCGCGGCCGGCGCTGCAGGCGGTGGGGACCTATTGCGCGAGCAGCTTCGCCTTCTGGGCTGCGTACTCCTCGTCGGTGAGCAGCCCCTGGGCCTTGAGCGCGCCCAGGCGCTCGAGCTGCGTGATCACGTCTTCGTCCTGGGCCGGTGGGGCCGCCGCCGCCGGCGGCGCATATGCGGTAGCTGCCGCGCTTTCTGCCTGCGCGTACGCCTGCACGTTCTTGTCCGCCTGCCGGCGGTTGACGGCATTGCGGGTAGCGGTAGCCGTGCCGACCACGGCCGCTGTGCGGGCCATTCCTCGCATTAGTCCTGGCATCTCAGCCTCCTCTAGGTGTTTGCTGCGAGCGAGGCGAAGGCCTCGTCGACGACGGTCGCCGGCACGCGGAAGTGCCCAGCCGTCTCCACGCCGGCGGCTTGGAGCGCATTCGCAAGGTTGATTGCCCAGGTGTGCTCGATCGCCAGGGCGAAGACGGCCGAGCCCGGCACCATGCCCTCGTACAGCGTGGCGGCATCCTCGGAGTCGAAGAGACCTCGCGTCTCCTCCGGGATGAAGCCCACGGCGGCGGCCTGTTCCGGTGGCAGGTCCTTGAGCTCGAGCTTCCACGGTCTGCCCTTGTCGTCCTTCAGCAGCACCATGGCGTCCAGAACCCGGATCGTCCCGGCTGCTGACAGCCGTTCCAGCTCCGCCAGGACGCTGCCGTCGAAGCGCGGCACTCCTGCAGCCATGATGAGCACGTCTACTGGTCCACGTTTGAGCATCTGAAACATCCTCCTTTGAGATAGGTATTGAACGTCGCACGTTCAGTTGAGCGGCGTATCATTCGTCGTCCCGGTCACATCGACATCTCGATCTCTCCTTCGTGCGGTCAGGCACACTGAGGCGGCGCGGCCTGCTGCGGCAGCAAATCCAACAGCTGCCGCAGCTCCGGCCCTTCGCCTGTGGTTATCGGCGGGCGCGCGCTTCCAGAACTTCGCCTGCCGCCGCGGCCGCTTCGCCCTTACCTACCTCTTCGGCTCCAGCGGCGATTTCGGCCACGCCGGTTCGGGCCGCTTCGCGGGCCACAGCGCCGGCCGCGGCAGCCGTCGCCAGCTCGTCCAGGCCCTGTGCGGCCAACAGGTCACTGGCCAGGGAGAGTTCCTCGCTGCGCTCGGCGGCGGCATCGGCAACGATCATCCGCACCTCACCCTCAGTGATCTCTTCCTCGCCCATGGCTTCGATATCCTGGCCCGCCCGCTTGATGGCGCCGGCCAGCGCCCGCGTGCCGGTCGAGCGCATCAGCTGCTCGACGGCGATCGCTTGCAGGCGCAGGCTGCGGTCGTGCAGGAAACCGGCCACCACCGGCATGTCCAGCAGCTCGACCACATCGCTGACCGTCCACATCTCGCCGGCCATCCGCGCCAGCTCCAGGCCGCGCTCCAGCTCTTCCCGGCTCATCAGGGTGACGATCGCGCCCATGGCGCGCACGTCGCCGCCCTTCAGCAGCATATCGACGCCCTGGGTCACGTCTACCACGCCGGCTGCCTCTACCATGTCGCTCAACTGCTGCATGCGGTCGGCGGCGACCGCGGCGTCGACCGAGCGGGTCAGGTCGCTGGCGCCGGCCGCGACTTCGCCGACGCCGACCGCGACGGCGGCCCTGGCCACCTTCAAATCTTGCGCGCCCGCAACCATCTCGGCCGCGCCTTCGACTTCGGCCACCGAACCGGCGACTTCCAGCTCTGCGCCGGCCTCGGCCAGCTTCGCCTTGCTTACAGACACACGCTGCGACTTTGCCATTGGACTTGCCTCCTGGGAAATATGGGATTGATGGTATAACTCGCCAGTCATGGCGAGGACATCCTACTTGACGAAGCAATCTCATTGTTGATGACGTTCAGCCATGACGTAGACCAGCCCCGGCTTAGGCTGGCCCCGCTGGCGTCTGAGGTGCACCGGGATAACCGGCAGGGATGCGATTGCGATTGGAATAGCCGCTGGCGGCAATGCTCGCGACGTCCATCAAGGCCGCCAGGATCAGCCACAGCCAGTCGAGGCCCTGAATGCCCACGCCCGGTGACCAGAGCAGGACATACATCAGCGTCGTGAACGGCAGGATCAGGAATCCGAGGCACGGTATGATGAACGTGCCGAACACGGCATCCATCGTCGCCGGTCGGGCGAACCAGAACATCAGAAGCATGATGCGCGAGAAGCCGCTGACAACGGCGGTCAAGCAGCCTGAGCCGTTGGATCTCATCGTGATTACCTTTCCTTTCGTAAGAGAACCTATGGTTAGCGAGGGTCTGCGCCAGAAAGGTCCGCTGGCGTCGGGCACTTGATTGACGAAATCGGAGACGGCGATCGCCAGGATCAGGATGTCGCTTTGGCCGGCGTCGCCATGGGTGAGCTACTGCTTTCCTGGTGCCGACCCCGCCGGCTGCGCATGAAGAACTTGATGACTTCATCGACCAGCAGCAAGGCGATGGCGAAGCCGATGCAGATCAGCCACTGGTTGCCGTTCAGCGAAGTCGTGCCCAAGATGCGCTGCAGGAAGCCCAACTCGGTGGGCAGGAAGGTCAGCAGCAGGGCCAGCCCAAAGAGGCCCAGCTGGCTGCGGTCGCTGAGGATCTCGCGGTTGAACGCACTTTCGGTCTCGCTGCGGCAGCTGAGGCCGATCACGATGTTGAACAGCGAGAAGACGACGAACGCCATGGTGGCGGCGACGGCAGCGCCAGCATCCGCATAGGTCGCCTCCAGGAACAAGGTTCCGGCGGCCATAAGCAGCCCAAGAAACGTGATGCGCACCCATTGCGACCGCGTGAGGACGGGCTGGCTGAGCGGGCGAGGCTTGCGCTCCATCAGCCCGGGTGCGGGCTTGTCGAAGCCCAGAGCGATGGCGACGGGCACCTGGATCAGGAAGTTGATCCACAGGATCACTAGCGGCGTAAACGGCACGCCGCCGGCGATGTAGAACACCGCGGCGCCCAGGTACGAGGCGATAAACGCCACCAGCGCCGTCATCTGGAAGCGGATAAACTTGGCGAGGTTGTCGTAGATCGCCCGTCCATACTCGACGGCCTTGACGATGGTAGCGAAATTGTCGTCGGTGAGGATCATCACCGCAGCCCCTTTCGAGACCTCAGTGCCGGTGATGCCCATAGCCACGCCGATGTCGGCCTTCTTCAACGCCGGAGCATCGTTGACGCCATCCCCGGTCATGGCCACGATGTTCTCCTTCTCCTGCAGCAGCGTCACCAGCCGGATCTTGTCTTCCGGCGCCACGCGGGCCACCACGCCGATCTCGTCCAACTGTTGCTTCAACTGCTCGTCAGGAATGGCGGCGAATTGAGCCCCGGTCAAGGCCGTGCCCTCGATGCCCAGCTGGTGGCCGATGGCGGCGGCGGTCACGGCATGGTCGCCGGTGATCATGCGCACCTGGATGCCGGCGCTGTGGCACCTGGCAATGGCGTCTTTGGCCTCGGCCCGCGGGGGATCGACGATGCCGACCATGGCCATGAGGGTTAGATCGTTCACCAGGTCGATCAGGTTGCCCTTGGGGTCGAAAGTTGCCGGGTCGAAGTCGCGCCGGGCCACGACCATGACGCGCTCGCCTGCGGCCGCCATGCGGTCGTTTTCGGCCAGCGCCAGCTGGCGATTCTCGTCGGTGATGGGCACCGGGTCTCCGCCCGGCATCCAGTAGTAGCCACCACGGGCGATCAACACGTCAGGTGCGCCCTTGACGAAGCAACGCACCACCGGCTTGCCCTGCTCGTCGGTCATGTTATGGAAGGTGGCCATGAACTTGTACTCGGAGTCGAACGGCAACTCGGCCACGCGCGGGAACATCTCCCGTGCGCCGTCCACATGGATGCCGCCTTTCTCAGCCAGCACGATCAGGGCGCCCTCGGTGGGGTCGCCGATAAGCGCCTCACCATCCAGCCGGGCGTCGGCACACAGGGCCATGGGCAGCATGACCTGCTCCAAGTCGATCTTGGCCCCGCCGGCGCTTTGGATCTGCCCCTCGGTCGTGTACGGCGTCGTGCTTTTCTGCCAGGGCTGGCCGGCCGGGATGCCCTGAGTCAGTTGCAGCTCGCCCGTAATGCCGTAGCCCTCACCCGTCACCCGGTAGCGGTTCTGGCCGGGGACGGTGAACTCGACAGCCGTCATCTTGTTGAGCGTCAACGTGCCGGTCTTGTCGGAGCAGATGGCCGAGACCGAACCCAGCGTCTCGACCGAGGGCAACCGCTTGACGATGGCGCCCAGTTCGGCCAGCTTGCGTGTCCCCATGGAGTACATGGTGGTCACGACCGCGGGCAAGCCGGTGGGGATGGCAGAAATCGCCAGGGCGATGCCTGCGATGAAGATCGTCTCAAAGGAATCGCCGCGTCGCAGACCGAGGATAACCATCAGGACAAAGGCCAGGCCGGCCAGGGCGGCGATGAGGAGAGTCAGCCGGTCGAGCTGCTTCTGCAAGGGCGTCTTGTCGGCCTCGGTCTTGTTGAGCAGGTCGGCGATGTGGCCCATCTCGGTGGCCATACCGGTGGCAGTGACCATCATCTCCCCGCGGCCACGGGTGACCGACGTGTTCATGAAGGCCATGTTGTGGCGGTCGCCGAGGGGAACCTCGGGCTTCGTGATCGTCTCGGTGTCCTTGGGCGAGGCGACGCTCTCGCCGGTGAGGGCGGCCTCCTCGATCTCGAGGGTGGCCGTGACGAACAGTCGCCCGTCGGCCGGCACGCGGTTGCCGGCCTCCATGAGCACGATGTCGCCCGGCACCAGCCCCTCGGCTTCGATCTCGATGGCCTGGCCGTCACGGCGCACGCGGGCGATGTTCTTCATCATCTGCTCGAGCGCGGCCAGGCTGGCCTCGGCCTTGGATTCGCCGCGCAGCCCCAATACGGCATTGAAAATCGTCAGGCCCACCAGCACCAGGGTCGTGCCCAATTCGCGCGTGACCACCAGGCTGAGCAGGGCGGCGCCCAGCAGGACCCACTGCATGAAGTCCTGGTACTGGCGCAGGAAAGCCTGCCAGCCGGACTCCTTCTTCTTGGCGGCCAGCACGTTGGGGCCGTATTGCTGCAGGCGCTGCTGCGCCTCGGCCGCACTTAGCCCTTTCGCCGGATCGACTTTGAGTTGCTCGGCAACTGCCTCCTGCGTCATGCTGTACCACTTTGGTTGACTATCATTTGCTGCTGCCATAGTCGTCTTCTCCTTCAAAGCGGTTAGTAGATTGCCGGGACCATCCGATACGGATAGTCCGGTTCAACGTAGTCACCCTTGGCCTGGCGCTTGGGGAACTTGACCGGCTCGCGCGGCACTTCCTCATATGGCACCAGACTGAGCAGGTGTGTGATACAGTTTAGGCGCGCCCGGCGCTTGTCGTTGGCATTCACCACGTACCAGGGACTCTCAGGCGTATCCGTGGCCGCAAACATTGCATCGCGGGCGCGGGAGTAGTCGTACCAGCGGCTGTAGCTCTTCAGGTCCATGGGGGTGAGTTTCCAGATCTTGCGCGGGTCTGAGTCACGCGCCCGCAAGCGTTCGTCCTGGACGTCCATGCGCACTTCCAGCCAGTACTTGATCAGAATGACCCCAGAGTGGATGATCGACTGTTCAACGGGTGGAGCGTACTTGAGGAAGTACTCCACCTGTTGTTCGGTGGCGAACCCCATGACCCGTTCCACGCCGGCCCGGTTATACCAACTGCGATCAAAGATCACCACTTCACCGGCGGCGGGCAAATGGGGCATGTAGCGCTGGAAATACATCTGCGACTTCTCGCGCTCGGTGGGCGTCGAGAGGGCAACGACGCGGAAGACGCGCGGGCTGGTGCGTTCGGTGATGCGTTTGATGACGCCGCCCTTGCCGGCTGTATCGCGCCCTTCGAACAGCACGCAGATCTTGGCGCCGCTGGCCTTGACCCACTCCTGCATCTTGACGAGCTCAACTTGGAGCTTCTCCATCTCCTTCTCGAACTCCTTGTTGCTCATCTTGGGCCTGGGTTCCGCTGCTGCCTCAGGAGCTGACCCGTTCGATGCAGCGGGGTCGCCAGCGGACGCCCGGTCCTTTGACTGGCCCTTTTCCTTCTTCTTGTCCTTCTGTTTGCCCATGATGTCCTCTCCTTGTGCGGGATACTCTCTCGATTCTACGCTATCGGTGCCAGAACGGCAAGGAGCTGTAGATGTCCTCGAAAGCAGCAACCGCGCCGTTCAAGCGCTGACCTGACCTGGGCCGAGCACGCGGCCGATCAGGAGCGAGGCCGCAGCCAGGCCGTCCCGCCAGGTCGCTCCAATCACCTGATGTGCCTATCGGAATCGTCTGGCAGGGTAGTCGCGTGGCTGCGGTCGTCGGGCCTACTGGCCCGGCGATCTTCGCAGCAGCAGGTCGGTTGGATGCGGCGTTACCTGGGCATGTTGCACCGTGGCGCCTCGGGCCATCCAGTAATCCCGGCGCTCGGCTCTCCCGGCCATTATCAGTCCAATGATGCACATGCCGACGGCGATGCCAGCTAGCCAGGGCAAAGCCTTTCTCATGGTGGTTTCTCCTTGCGGTTGCATTCATCATCCCTTTGTTGCCACCAAGGCTACGACCGAGCGCGGACCCACCCGATACCAATCCTCGGCGACCGGTGGCATGTCGTCTCGGAGATAGATGTCACCGGGCGAAGGCTGGCTGGTGTCGATCCAGAGGCGCCAGCCTTGCGTGGTTTTGGGCGTGGCCGGCAGCGTGAAATCGAGCGGCTCCCAGTAGGCGTTGAACATCAGGTAGAAAACCTCCTGGCCGCTGGGAACCGTGCGCGACATGGCCAGCGCGTGTGATTTGTTGCTCACATCCGGCGCGGCCGAGGTTACGCCGTGGAATTCGATCTTCACCCTCTGCAGTAGCTCCTCCAGCATATCGTCTTGGGTTCTTCCCTGGCCAAAGTGAAGCCGATCGGCGATCAGCTGCCTGACGAAGCGATGGATGTCGGCGTGCTTGTCCGGCAGTGTCCAGTCGAACCAGCTCAGCTCGTTGTCCTGGCAGTAGACGTTGTTGTTGCCCTGCTGCGTGCGCCGCACCTCGTCGCCCATCTGGATCAGCGGCGCGCCGATGGCCGTCAGCAGCAGCGTGAAGAAGTTCTTGACCTGGCGGTTGCGCAGGGCTTCCACGGCCGGGTCGTCCGTCGGCCCCTCGACGCCGCAATTCCAACTGAAGTTGTCGTTCGATCCGTCGCGATTGGCCTCGCCGTTGGCTTCGTTGTGCTTGTCGTTGTAGGAGACCAGGTCGTTGAGTGTGAAGCCGTCGTGGACCGTGACGAAGTTGACGCTCTGCTCCGGCTCGCGCGCGTCCTGGCCGTAGATGTCAGGGCTGCCGGCCAGGCGCCTGGCGAGGGCAGTCACGGTGCCGTCGTCGGACTTGACGAACCTGCGCACGTCGTCGCGGAACCTGCCGTTCCATTCCAGCCAGGCATCGCCGACGAAGGTGCCGACCTGGTAGAGGCCGGCCGCATCCCAGGCCTCGGCGAACAGCTTGATGCCGGCCAGGGCCGGATCCGTTTCGATGTCCCAGATGACAGGCGGGTTGGGCAGCGGCGCGCCGTGCTCATCGCGCGTCAACACCGAGGCCAGGTCGAAGCGAAAGCCGTCGACGTGCATCTCCTGCACCCAATAGCGCAGGCTGTCGCAGATCAGGCGGCGCACCACGGCATGGCCGGCGTTGAGCGTGTTGCCGCAGCCGGTGTAGTCGGCGTAGCGGGACTTGTCGGCGGGGTCCAGAACGTAGTACACGTCGTTGGCCAGCCCGCGGAAGCTCAGGGTGGCGCTGTCGCCGAAGGCCTCGGCGGTGTGGTTGTACACCACGTCGAGGATCACCTCGATGCCGGCGCGGTGCAGGGCCTTGACCATGTCGCGGAACTCGTCGAGCACGCCCAGCGGATCCCGCCGGGAACTGTAGGCCGTGTGCGGCGCGAAAAAGGCGATGGGCTGGTAGCCCCAGTAGTTGACCATGCCAGCTGGCGCCGTCAAAGGGTCGAACTGATAGACAGGCAGCAGCTCGACGGCTGTGATGCCCAACTCTTGCAGATAGGGGATCTTCTCGATCAGGCCGGCATACGTGCCGCGCTTCTCCGGCGCCACGCCGGAGCTGGGATGGCGCGTGAAGCCAGCCAGGTGCATCTCGTAGATGACGGTCTGGGGGGTGGGCCGGCGCAGCGGCTGATCGCCCTCCCAGTCGTAGACAGAGCTATCCACCACGACGCTCTTCATGGCCGTGGCTGCGTTGTCGCCGGGCCGGCTGGCCGCTTCCCGGCTGTAGGCGGTTGGCATCGCCACGCAGCGGCCGTAGGGGTCGAGGAGGACCTTGTCCGCGTCGTAGTGCAGGCCGCGCTGCGGTTCATTCGGCCCGAGCGCGCGGTAGGCGTAGATTTGGCCAGCCTGCACGCCGGGGATGAACGCGTGCCAGTAGTGGTAGGTGCGATGCTGCCCCGGATCAAGCCGGAACACCTGCGCCGGCTGCGGGTCGTCGACGCCGTCGAACAGGAGCAGCTCGACGGCCTCGGCCTTATCGGCGTAGACGCTGAAGTTCACGCCGCCGGGCCTCGGCGTTGCGCCGATCGGGTAGGCGGAGCCAGGTAGGGGATTTGCTGTCATGTCGGAATCTTCTTTCTTGGCTATGCCTGGTCGTCGCCGGTGGCAAACTCATTGCCAAAGCGAATGATCAGATCGGCGATCAAGCCGGTCCAGCCTGTCTGGTGGCTGGCGCCGCAACCGCGGCCGCTGTCACCATGGAAGTACTCGTGAAAATTGATCAAGTCCCGCCAGTAGGGATCGTCGTTGAACAACGCGTTTTCGCCGAAGACCGGCCGTCTGCCGTCCTCGCCGCGCAGGAAGATGGCTGCCAACCGCCGCGCGAGCTCGCTGGCCACCTTGTCCAACGTCAGCATGTGGCCTGAGCCCACCGGGAACTCGACCTTGAATTCCTCGCCGTAGTAGGGGGAGAGACGCTCGAGCGCTCCGACGATCAGGTGGTTGACCGGCATCCAGATCGGGCCGCGCCAGTTGGAGTTGCCGCCGAATAGATCGGTCTCCGACTCACCAGGCTCGTAGTCGAGGCGAAATTCCTTGTCGCCCAGGTGAATAACGAACGGATGGTCCTTGTGGTAGCGACTGACGCCCCGCACTCCATAGGGCGACAGAAACTCGTCTTCGTCCAGCATGGCGTGCAACAGGCGCTTCAACTGGTCGGGCCGGACAAGCCCTGCGGTCAGCGTGTTGTTCGCTCCGGGAACTATCATGGGGCCGATGCTGTCCACCAACTGCGGGCGGTGCTCGATGAACCATTGGCGGCGGCGCTGGAAATCCGGGAAGCGATCAAGAGTCTCAGCCGATACCGTCGTGGCGCCAAACAACGGCACAAAGCCAACCATCGTGCGGGTGCGGACCGGGATGAGATCGTGGTTGGGAGTGTCCAACATGTCGTAGAAGAAGCCGTCTTCCTCGTTCCAGAGCGACTGCTTCGGATTGTGCAGACTGTTCATCGCGTTGGCGATGGAGACGAAGTGTTCCCAGAACTTGCTCGCCACGTCTTCATACACGGGGTTGTGCTGGGCGAGGATCAGCGAGATCCCCAGCATGCTCCTGGCGAACGTCGCCATCCAGCTCGTGCCGTCAGCCTGGCCAAGCAGGTAGCCGGGCGGCACCTTGTCGCGATCGAACGGGCTGATGTTGTCCATGCCCAGAAAACCGCCCTGGAAGATGTCGTTGCCCAGCGCGTCCTTGCGGTTGACCCACCAGGTGAAGTTCAGCATCAGCTTCTGAAAGACGCGCTCCAGGAAGTCATAGTCCGCAACGCCGGTGTAATCGCGCTCGATCTCGAAGACGCGCAGCGCGGCGATCGGCAGCACCGGCGGGTTGACGTCGTCGAAGTTCCACTCGTAGGCCGGGATCTGGCCGTCGGGGTGCATGTACCACTCGCGCAGCATCAGGATGATCTGATCCTTGGCGAACTGCGGGTCGACATGGGCCAGGGTTACGCAGTGGAAGCCCAGGTCCCATGAGGCGTACCAGGGGAACTCCCAGGTGTCGGGCATTGAGATCACGTCGCGGTTGTACAGGTGCTGCCAGTTATGGTTGCGGCCCTGCCAACGCGCTGCCGGCGGCGCAGGCATAGCGGGATCGCCCGCCAACCATTCGTCGATTTCGTAGTGGAAGAACTGTTTCGACCAAAACATGCCGGCAAAGGCCTGGCGCGCCACCAGCCTGGCATCGTCTGACAGTTTGGCCGGCAAGACGACACCGTAGAACTCGTCCGCCTCTTCCCGGCGCTCCGTGATCAGGGTGTCGAAGTCGGCGAAGGGTGCCTCGTGCGGGTGATTGTCGATCATCGCCGCCAGCCGCAGTTGGATCGTGATCGTTTGGCCGGCGCCGACCGTGCGTTTGTAGAGTGCAGCGGCTTTCGTACCGGTCTGGGCGGGGTTGACGGCGTCATGCTTGCCGTCTACGACGTAGGCGTGAAACGCGTCTTTGACATAGGGGCTCGGCGACGGCGCGCCGTACAGCCGCTCGGTGTTGGTCTCGTTCTCGGTGAACAACAGCTCGTCCGCACCGGCGATGTAGAGGATGTAGTCTCCCAACTGCTCATGGCTGGCCAGCAGTGTGCTGACGCCAGACTCTGTGCTCTGGGCGGAAACACCCTGCGTGATCGAAGGCCGCAGGGGGTGGCGGCCCCAGCTCCAGGTGTTGCGGAACCACAGCGTCGGCAGCAC
>JAULUH010000334.1:0-4036 GCA_032111745.1 Anaerolineae bacterium
TAGGGGCGTGGAAGTACGCGTTTGTCTACGACCTGGTGCATCGATTCTATCCCGACCTGCCGGAGCAGGCCCGGCCGATTCGCCAGGCTGAGGCCCGCCACCGGCTGGCCGGGCTCTACCTGCACGCGGTGGGCGCGGCGACGGCGCGCGACCTGACGGCGCTGTTCAGATGGTCCAGGTCCGATGCGGAGGCGGCACTGGCCGCGCTGCTGCGGGATGGCGTGGTGGTGGGTGGGGTCAAAGTGGAGGGTCAGCCGGGGGAATGGGTGGCGCTGGCGGCGCTGGTGGGGTGACGGGTTCCAAAACCCTAGCGGAACAGGTCTGCAGCCCGGGGGCGCAGGACCTCGGCCAGGCAGCCTTCGCCGGCCACGTAGGCCGCGCCGCGCACGAGGACGGCGGGGGTGCCCTCGGCGGCCTGGCCCATAAGGAGCGCGGCGGCGGCGGCGAGCTCATCGGCGGTGCCGACCTCGGTGATCTGCAAGGGCCGGCCGGCCAGGTCGGGCTCCCCGCGCAGATCGGTAAGGGGGTGAAGGCCGGCGACTCCGATGGCGACGCCGACGGTGCCGAAGCGCCAGGCGCGGCCGTGGCTATCGGCCACGATCACGGCGATGCTGGCGCCGGTGGCCTCTCGTATTTGATCGCGCAGGTGGCGGGCGCTGGCATCGGGGTCGGCGGGAAGCAGGAGGGCCCAGTCATCGCTGCCGGCGACGTTGGACTGGTCGACGCCGGCGTTGGCGCACACAAAGCCCAGGCGATGTTCCACCACCAGGAGGCCAGGGCGCACGCGCAGCACCTCGGCCGACTCGCCGAGGATAGCCTCGACCAGGCGCGGGTCCTTGTGGGACTGGGCGGCCAGGTCGAGGGCGCGGGGGGATGGGGTGAGGCCGGCCAGGGGCACCAGGCGGCCTTCGGCCTTGCTGACGATCTTTTGGGCCACGACCAGGACGTCGCCATCGTGCCAGGCGATGCCGGCGGCGGAGGCAGCGGCGAGTAGGAGGGTTGGGAGGTCGTCGCCGGGCTGGACCAGGGGAAGGTTGGGGATGGTGATCAGTTCAATGCGCATGGGGGTGAGTGGCTGGCAATGGGTCTCGCGCACCTCACGCGAGGCGAGATGCTTCGTTGCGGCGCGTGCTCGCATGGACGGTACGCGCTGGCGGGGTCGCGTGCGCCAGCGGCGTTGGCGGTCAGAGCCACTCAGCATGACAGGACGGACGGCTCCAGCATGACACGATCGATGGGTCTCAGTATGCCACGGTCGACGGCGCTCAGTACCAGACGCGCGCGGGGCCACTGGTACGGTCGTCGTTTTCGTCGAAGGTGTCGGCGGCGGTGGCGGAGTCGACGAGGATCTCGCGGCCACGGCTGCCGCCCTGGTCGGGGCCGATGACGCCGCGGGTCTCCATCAGGTCGATGAGGCGGGCGGCGCGGCTGTAGCCAATGCGCAGGCGGCGCTGCAGGAGGGAGACGGAGGCGCGGCCGGCCTTGGAGACCACGGCGACGGCATCCTCGTAGAGGTCGTCTTCCTCTGCGGCGCGGCGTTGCTCCTCGGCGAGCTCATCCCACAGGGGTGGTTGCACCATGGGCTCGGGAAACGATGAGGGGGTCGTCCCACCCATGGCAGAAGCTGGCCGAGCACCGGTGGTGGAAGACCCGGATGCTGCTTGTTCGTCCTCGGTGACGCGCACGCCCTTCCAGTAGCGCACCAGGCGCTCGAGCTCGTGATCGGAGACGAAGCAGCCCTGGAGCCGCTCCAGCTTGCTGCTGTCGGGCCGCATGAAGAGCATGTCGCCCCGGCCGAGCAGGGACTCGGCGCCGGGAGTATCGAGGATCACGCGGCTGTCGATCTGGCTGGTGACGGCGAAGGCGATGCGGGCCGGGAAGTTGGCCTTGATCAAGCCGGTGACCACATCGACGCTGGGGCGCTGGGTGGCGATGATCAGGTGGATGCCGGTGGCGCGCGACATCTGGGCCAGGCGGCAGACATAGCGCTCCACGTCGTCGGGGGCGGCCATCATCAGGTCGGCCAGCTCGTCAATAACCAGGATGACGTAGGGCAGTACGGGCTCGCCCCTTTTTACCAGCTTCTCGTTGTAGGCCTCCAGGTTGCGCGCGCTGGCCTGGGAGAAGAGCTTGTAGCGGCGATCCATCTCCCGGGTGGCCCAGCTGAGCATGGGCACGACGCGCTCAAGCTCGACCACGACGGGGGCCAGCAGGTGGGGGATGCCGTTGAAATTGGTCAGCTCCACCATCTTGGGGTCGACCATCAGGAAGCGCAGGGTATCGGGGGTATGGGTGAAGAGCAGGGTGGCAATGAGAGCGTTGATGCAGACCGATTTTCCCGAGCCGGTGGCGCCGGCGATGAGCAGGTGAGGCATGCGCACCAGGTCGGCCACGGCGGACTGGCCAGCGGTGTCCTGGCCGAGGGCCAGCTTGAGGGGACTTTCCATGGTGCGGAAGGGGTCGCTCTCCAGGACGCCGCGCAGGGACACCAGGGTCTTCTGCATGTTGGGCACCTCGAGGCCAACCAGGGGCCGGCCAGGCACGGGGGCCTCGATGCGGATGGGGGAGGCGGAGAGGGCCAGGGCCAGGTCGTTGCTGAGGGCCTGGATCTTGGAGACCTTGATCTTGGCCCGGTCGTACTTCTCGACCTCCTCGTCCGCCACCTGTTTGAGCATCTCTTCGGTGATGGGACGGCGGCCAGAGCCATAGCCGCGTTGGCGGAGGATCTGCTCAGCCTCGCGGCGCATCTCGTCGGCGGATTTGCGCCGCTGGCGATAGCCCGGTTGAAGGCCATACTGGGTGACGGCGGGGCCCTGGTTGGCCTCCACCACGCGCACGGGCACGCCGAAGTCGGCCAGGGTCTGCTCGATGATGCGGGCCCGCTCGCGGATCTCGTCGCGGCTGATCTCCACCTCGGCGGCGTCGTCGAGGACGTCGGCCACGGTAGGCAGGCGCCAGGCGTGGCCACCGCCGATGATGCGGGGGAAGAGGCTGTCGGCGGAGCCGGGGAAGGGAGCGGTGCGGGCCTCGCCGGCCGGGGCCTCGGCGCTGGCAGCCTGGCCCTCCGCGCCGATGACACGCGGGTCGGCATCGACGCGGGGCGTGCCGTTACCGCCGATGACCAGCTCGGGCAGGTCGTCCTCGAAGTCCTCGGGCTGGCCGGCCAGCTGGCTCAGGCGCTGGCGCAGGCTGTGCCAGAAGGAGGGCTGCCCTGAGGGCAGGGGGGGACCGGTGCGGTCGGGCGGCTGCACCATGGTTCCGGTGCGGCGCAAGGCGATGTCGGTGGTCACCTGGTGGATGCCAACGACAAGCATCTGGAAGAGGGTAACCAGGGCCGGGCCAACCAGGAGCAGCAGGCCGGCGGCGCCCAATACGGCGACGACGATCCAGCTCATGGTGGAATCGAACAGCTGGAGCAGCACGTCGCTGAGGGCCCAGCCCAGGAGGCCGCCGCCTTCGCCCTGGAGCGCAGTCTCTTCGGGGTTGCTGATGTTGCCGTCCAGGTGCAGGGCGATGACAAGAGCCAGGAAGAGGAGGAGGCCGCCCAGGAGGCGGTACCACTGGGGGTCGTGCAGCCGGCCGATGCCGCGCAGGACGCCCCACAGGCCCAGGCCGATCAGGACCAGCGGCAGCACGAGCACGCCGCCCCCCACGCCGACGCGCAGCAGGTCGATCCACCAGCCAGTCACGATGCCCTGGCGCGGGGAGAGCATGGCCAGGAGGGTCAGGACCCCCACCAGGACCAGCACGGAGCCCCAGACCTGGCTCTCCAGATATAGTGGTGAAGAAGGTGGCGGTGGCTTTTGCCTGCCGCCCTTACGTTTTGCCATGGCGGTGAAGGACCAGGATGATCACGATGGGTAGCATTCAGAACAAACGTGCGATGATTATACCACAGGACTTGGGAGTTCAAAAGTGAGCGCTGAAGCGCTCACTACGAACGCCTCCTCGTGTCCCCATTGGGTTACGATCTCAGCCGGGGATATCGATGGTTACAGCTCCAGGACGACGGGGAGGATCATGGGACGGCGGCGGG
>JAULUH010000335.1:0-22316 GCA_032111745.1 Anaerolineae bacterium
CGAAGCCAACGACGGCCACGTCCTCCGGCACCCGCACGCCGGCCTCGCGCAGGGCCAGGATGGCGCCGCTGGCGGTCTCGTCGTCGCCCGCGAAGATGGCGTCGAAGTCCAGCCCTTGCTGCAGCCAGGCCCGCACCGCCTCGCGGCCACCCGCCTCCTCGAAGCGGCCCACGCCGCGCAGGGCCGGATCCGGCGCAATGCCGTGCTGGCGGAGGGCTTCCGCGTAGCCGGCCTCGCGCCAGAGGGAATCCTCGTTGCCGGGGGGGCCGGCCAGGAATCCGATGCGCCGGCAGCCGTGGACGATGATCAGATGCTCCACCAGCTGGCGGGCGCCGTCCCTGTTCTCCTGGATCACGGCCGGGATCGCCAGGCCCTCGGGCGGGGATCGATAGAGCAGCAGCAGGGGGAAGCCGCGGGCGTGGAGCAGGGCCAGCTCCTGGTCGGTGAGGCGGCCGGTGAAGACCAGCAGCCCATCGGTGTTGTGTTCGTCCAACGGTAACTGGGTGCGACGGGGGCGGTCGGTTGGCGGGGCCGAGTGGATGAGCAGGTCGAAGCCGCTTTCCCGGGCGGCGGTCTCGATGCCACGGATCAGGGGCGCGTAAAACGCGCCGCTGATCTCGGGCAACAGCAGGCCGATAGTGTCGGTGCGCCGGCCGGCCAGCGTGCGGGCCGCGGCGTGGGGCGCGTAGTGCAGCGCCTCTATGGCCCGGTTGACCTGATAGACCGTGTCCTCCGCCACCGGCGCCGTGCCGTTCACCACGCGGCTAACCGTCGAGATGGACACCCCCGCCATCCGGGCCACATCGGATATAGTAGCACGCTTGTGCGTTCGGCTGTGGTTGTCCGCCATTGACACGACGCCGCATTTCCCAGGGAAACAATCTCATGGAAAGCGCTTTCATTATAATACGCGGCGTCCCACTTGTCAATAGACTCGCGCCCTCAAAAAAACTCCACCCTAACCTCCGTTCTCAAACCACTCCCTCCGCTTCCGCTCCGGCCTCCTCCGGCCCTGGCTCCCCTTTGCGTTCTCTGTGCCTCTGCGGTACCTCTCTGATTCCGCTCCGGCGTCCGTGCCCGTCCGTGTTCTCGGTTGACAGCGCAGCCACTCTTTGATATACTGGTATAAGGTTCACTAATATCTTCGCTTAAACTTTGAGTCAACGCAGGAGACTCCCGTGGCGCCCAACGCGCGGATCACTATGGCAGAGATTGCGGAGCGCAGTGGCGTCTCGCTGGCCACGGTCTCGCTGGTCCTGCGCGACAAGCCGGGCGCCGGCACCGACACCCGGCAGCGCGTCCTCGAGGTAGCCCGGGAGCTCGGCTACATCCCCCGCCAACAGATTTCCCCCTACACGCCAGCGCTCACCACCATCGGGCTGATCTTGAAAGCGGAGCCGGGCCGCGTCCCCCAGGCCAATAGGTTCTATTCGCATGTGGTGGCCGGCATCGAGATGGTCTGTCGTCGCCAGCACACCAACCTGCTCTTTGCCACCATGACCGTGGATGCCGACAGCTATCCCCTGGAGTTGCCGCGCCTCCTGCTGGAGGAGGACGCCGCGGACGGCCTGCTGCTGGTGGGCGCGTTCCTGGACGAAACCCTGATCCGGGTGATCGGCCATCGCTCCGTGCCCATCGTCCTGGTCGATGCTTACGCCCGCTCCGGCGCCTTCGACGCCGTGATCTCGGACAACCTCGCCGGGGCTTGCCGGGTGGTCACCCACCTGGTCGAGCAGGGCCACCGGCACATCGCGCTCGTCGGCAGCCATCCCAAGGCCTATCCCAGCATTCAGGAGCGCCATGACGGATATCTGCAGGCGCTGTCAAGCCATGGCATCGCGGACCACTATGTGGCGCTCTGTCACCTGCTCGACGGCGACGAGGTGGCCGGGGCCACGGCCGATCTCTTGCGCGGCAACCCTCAGATCACGGCTATCTTCGGCGTCAACGACGAGGTTGCTATCCAGGTGATGGACGTGGCTCGCCATCTGGGCCGCAAGGTGCCGGAGGACCTGTCCGTATGCGGCTTCGACAACATCGACCTGGCAGGCTGCGTCTCGCCCTCGTTGACCACCATGCATGTGGACAAGATCGGGATGGGGAGACTGGGTGTTCAACTGTTGATCAACCGCGTCGAGCACCCTGAATCGAACCCGGTGCGCGCGGTGGTCTGCCCGGAGCTGGTCGAACGGCAATCGGTTTGCGCAATCTAGCCGGTCCGTGCCGCGGCAGCACCATGCAGCCAGCCGCGGGCCAGAAAGGAGACCAGGAGCCAGAGCATAGGAACCTCAGCTGGAAGCTCAGTCGCGCTTTGACTGGCGCGAGCCCCCATTGGCTCGGGCCAGAAACCAGGTTCAATTCCGAAGGAGGAAAGTTACCCATGAAGAGGCATGCCAGCATGGCGCTGGCCATAATGGTCGTGTTCGGGCTCCTGGCGGGCTGTGCCGCGCCAGTGGCACCAGCGGTCGAGAAGGTCGTGACCCAGATCGTCAAGGAGACCGTGGTCGTTCAGGTCGAGGGCACGCCCCAGATCATGGAGAAGGAGGTCGTGGTAGAAGTCGTCGTGACCGCCACCCCTGCCGCAGAGGAGGAGGCGACGACAGGTCCCGTAACGTACGAGCGCAGCGAGACCCTCTACACCAGTGGCACCCAGTGGGGCCCGCCCTCGAGCTGGAATCCCTTCAACCTCGGCGGCTACGCCATGGGCACCATCGGGCTGGTCTATGAGACGCCGTTCATCTACGACCCGCTGACCAACGAGTACACCCCCTGGCTGGCGGAGAGTGGCAGCTGGACCAGCGACACGGTGTACGAGCTGAAGCTGCGCGAGGGCCTGACCTGGAGCGACGGCGAGCCCCTCACCGCGGCCGACGTGAAATTCACCTTCGAGATCGGCCAGACCGCGCCGGTCAACATCAGCACGGTGTGGCGCTACCTGGACTCCATCGAGCAGGTGGACGACCTTACGCTGCGCTTCACCTTCAACAACCCGCTCTACCAGCAGTGGGGCAACACGCTCTACAACACCGCGATCGTGCCCCAGCATATCTGGTCGGAGTTCTCCACCGACGATATCGTCGCCGGTGCCAATGAGAACCCTGTGGGCTCGGGCCCCTACCTGTTCGACGCCTATGACCAGAGCCGTATGGTCTGGATGAAGAACGACAACTGGTGGGGGAAGGCAGCCCTGGGCCTCGATCCCCTGCCCAAGCGCATCGTCGACATCGTCAACGGCAGCAACAACGTGGCCCTCGGCCTGGTCTTGCAGGGTGGCCTCGACCTGAGCAACAACTTCCTGCCCGGCGTGGCCACGCTGGTCAAGGGCGGCTATGGCGTCCAGACCTACTACCCGGAGCCCCCCTACATGCTCTCCGCCAACACGGCCTGGCTGCTCCTGAACCTCACCAAGCCGCCCATGGACGACGCGGCGTTCCGCAAAGCGGTGGCCTATGCCATCGACGCTGACCAGATCGTCAGCGTGGACTATGGCAACATCGTCAAAAAGGCCAACCCGACCGGCCTGCTGCCGATCTGGGACCAGTACGTCGACCAGGCTGTGGTGGACGAGCTGGGCTTCACCTACGATCCGGAGCAAGCCAAGCAGATCCTGGCCGACGCCGGCTACGTGGATGCCAACGGCGATGGCTTCGTCGAGGCCCCCGATGGCTCCGAGATCAAGCTGAACGTCAACAACCCCAACGGGTGGACGGACTGGATGGAGGCCAACAAGATCATCGTCAACGGCCTGCAGGCCGTGGGCATCAACGCCCAGTCGAACTTCCCGGACTACGGCGGCTACGTCGAGGAGCGCAACGCCGGGACCTTCGACATGATGATCGCCAACGACGCCCAGATGAGCAACACCCCCTGGACCTACTACAACTGGATGTTCCAGCATCCGGTTGAGGACATCGCCACCCTGCAGAACGGCAACTACGGCCGCTACGACAACCAGGAGGCCTTCGACCTGGTGGATCAGCTCGACCGCACCCCGGTGGACGACATCGACGGCATGAAGGCGGTGATGTCTGAGCTCCAGCGCATCCAGCTGACCGACATGCCGCTGATCCCGATGTGGTACAACGGCGCCTGGGCCCAGTACAGCAATGCAGTCTGGACCAACTGGCCATCGTCTGAGGAAGGGGCCAACAACTGGTTGCCCGTCACCTGGCGTGGCTATTGGAACATGACCGCCATCCGCATGCTCACCGATCTGAAAGCCGCAGCTCAGTAAGCTCACGACGCCCTACCGCCCCTCCTTGCGGCCCGCGGGGAGGGGCGGTGGCTATCCCCATCTGGCCATCGAGAAGGAGATGATGTGAGGCGCTACTTCGGCCGCAAGCTGCTTATCTATATCCTCACGTTCGTGCTGGCTGTGACCATCGACTGGATGATCCCCCGCTTCATGCCGGGCAACCCCGTCGACATCATGCTGGCCCGCCTCGGCACCCGCGGGCCCGGCGCTGTCGAGGCCATGCGCTCCTATTTCATGCAGTCCTTTGGCCTCGATCTGCCGGTCGGCCAGCAATACCTCAATTTCTGGACCGCCCTGCTCCAGGGCGACCTGGGCCGCAGCGTCTACCTGTTTCCCCAGCCGGTGCTGCAGGTCATCCTCAAGGCCGTGCCCTACGACCTGGCCCTGTTGATCCCGGCCATCCTGGGCAGCTGGTACGCCGGGAACCATTTCGGCGCCTTTGCCGCGCGCAACAAGCGCCTCGACAACACCGTGCTCCCGGTCGGCTACGTGCTCACGGCCACCCCCTACATGTGGCTCGGCATCCTGCTGGCCTGGATCTTTGGCATCGTGCTGGGCATCTTCCCCATTTCCGGCGCCTACAGCTACGCGATCTCCGCGCCCAGCTTCTCGTGGACCTTCATCAGCAGCTTCTTCATGCACTGGTTCCTGCCCTTCGCCTCCCTCTTCCTGGTCGGCTTCGGCGGCTGGGCCATCGGCATGCGGAACATGATCATCTACGAGCTGGACGCGGATTACGCGCACTACCTCGAGGCCCTGGGCGCGCCCCGCAAGCTGGTCCGAAAATACGCCTTCGGCAACGCCGTGCTGCCCCAGATCACCGGGCTGGCCCTGGCCCTGGGGGTTATCGTGGCCGGCGCCCTGGTCACCGAGATCGTCTTCTCCTATCCCGGTATCGGCTACCTGATCCTGCAGGCCATCTTGAACCAGGACTATTTTTTGCTGCAGGGCTGCTTCCTCTTTATCATCATCGGCGTGCTGCTGGCCAACTTCGTCATCGACATCGTCTATGTCTTCGTCGATCCCCGCACGCGGCTGAGCATGCAAGGAGAGGGCTGATGACGGTAGTCGAAACCAACGCCGTGGAATCGAATGTGGAGGAGCGGGTCAGGGCCAGGAAGCGCAACGAGGCCCTCTACTTCGCCTTGCGCAACAACAAGTTGCGTTTCGGCCTGGCTGTGATCCTCTTCTTCCTCATCTTGATGATCGTCGGCCCCCTGCTCACCGACTACGCGCCCAACGACTACGTCAATCCCATGGGCGCGCAGCCGCCGTCGTCCGCGTACTGGTTCGGCACCAACACCTTCGGGCAGGACGTCTTCACGCAGTTCGTCTACGGCCTGCGCTCCACCTTCTTCGTCGGGATCGTCGGCGGAGGCATTGCCACCCTGATCGGCCTGGTGGTGGGCTTCACCGCCGGCTATCGCGGGGGCATGGTCGACGAGATCCTCAACATGATGACCAATATCGTCCTGGTCATTCCGGCCCTGGCCGTGCTCCTGGTGCTGGCGGCCTACCTGGAGGTCCGCAACATCATGATCGAAGCCATCTTCATCGGCTGTTTTGGCTGGCCCTGGGTGGCCCGGGCGGTCCGCGCCCAAACCTTCTCCCTGCGCACCCGGGAGTTCGTCGATCTGGCCAAGCTCAGCGGCATGAGAGATACCAAGATCATCTTCACCGAGATCGCACCCAACATGATGTCGTACCTGGTGCTGGTGTTCATCCTCCAGTTTGGCGGCGCCATCCTCACCGCGGCCGCGCTGGATTTCATCGGCCTCGGCCCCACCAATGCCGTGTCTCTGGGCCTCATGATGAATTCTGCCGTCCTCTGGAGCGCGCTGATGCTGGGCATGTGGTGGTGGTTCATCCCGCCGGGCCTGGCCATCACGGCCATCGTCGGCGCCCTCTATATCATGAACGTCGGGCTGGACGAAGCCTTCAACCCCAAGCTAAGGGAGATGTAGCGCCTTGAGCCTTCTCGTGGATGGCCTGACCGTACACTATCAGACCCTCAGCGGCGCCGTGCGGGCCCTGGAGGACGCCAGTTTCACCATCGCCGACGGGGAGATCATGGGCCTGGCCGGCGAATCCGGCTGTGGCAAGACCACCCTGGGCAAGAGCCTGATCCTCCTGGAGGCTCCCATGGCCTATGTGGCCGGCCGCCTGGAGCTGGACGGCGCGGAGCTGCCCATCTGGGACTTCGACCGCATGGTGGACTTCCGTTTCCAGGAGATCTCCATCGTCCCCCAGTACGCCATGAGCGCCCTGAATCCCACGCGCAAGATCGGCCGCATGATCGCGGAGCTGCTGGCGTCCCGCGGGTTCAGCTATGACGCGACACTGCCCGAGCTCCAGCGGCGCCTCGACCTGGTGGAGCTCTCCTACGATGTGCTGGGCATGTACCCGTTCGAGCTCTCGGGCGGCATGAAACAGCGCATGGTGATGGTCCTGTCCACCCTGCTGGATCCCTCCCTGCTCATTGCCGACGAGATCACCTCCGCCTTGGACGTCTCCACCCAGAAGCGGGTGGCGGAGATGTTGGTGGAGTTCCGCGATCGGGGCATCGTCAAGAGCATGATCGTGATCACCCACGACATGTCCATCCTCTACCAGATCGCCGACACCATCATGGTGATGTACGCGGGCAAGCTGGCCGAGAAGGCATCGACCACGGTGATGCTTAGCAACCCCCGCCATCCCTACACCAGGCTGTTGATCTCGTCGTTGCCGCAGGTGGGGGTCAGGGTCTCCGAGCACAGGCTGACCGGCATCCCCGGCAACCCGCCCCAGCTGCTGGACCCGCCGGTAGGCTGCCGCTTCCGCGACCGCTGTCCCGTGGCCTTCGCGAAGTGCCTGGAGGAGCCGCCCTTTGTCGAGGTCGATCCCGGCCATTTCGTGGCCTGCTGGAAGGAGCTCGCGCAGCATGCTTAAGCTGGAAGGCGTGTCCAAGATCTACAAGGTAGGCACCTTTGGCGGCCAGGAGCTGCGCGCCGTGGACGACGTGAGCTTCGCGGTCGGCGCGGGCGAGGTGGTCTCGCTGATCGGCGAGAGCGGCAGCGGCAAGAGCACCATTGGCAAGATGATCCTGCGCCTCACCCCCATCAGCGCCGGCTCCATCACCTTCGGCGGCCTGGATGTCTCCATCCTCAAGGGGGACACGCTCAAGCTCTATTACCGCCAGGTCCAGGGCGTCTTCCAGGACCCCTTCAGCTCCTACAACCCCATTCGCAAGGCCGATCGTGTCTTCAAGACCCTGAAGGACGAGTTCTTCCCCGACCTGGATCCCGCCGTGTGGGACGCCAAGGTGAGGGATTCCCTGGACGCGGTGGGCCTGAACCCCGAGATCGTCCTGGACAAGTTCCCGCACCAGCTCAGCGGCGGGCAGCTGCAGCGCCTCCTGATCGCCCGCGCCCTGCTGCTGGACATCAAGTTCCTGGTCGCCGACGAGATCATCAGCATGCTCGATGCCTCGACCCGCATCGACGTACTCAACTTGCTGGCTGATCTGCAGGCCAGGGGCCTCTCGATTCTCTTCATCACCCATGATCTGTCGCTGGGCTACTACATCAGCGGCCGGTCGGTGATCCTCTATCGTGGTTATGTTGTGGAGATCGGATCATCTGAACGCGTGTACACGAATCCGCTTCATCCTTATACCCAGATGCTGATGGCCTGTGTGCCGCGCCTGGACCGGCCGTGGGAAGACGTCGAGGTCGAGCTGAAGGCCAAACACGCCGAGGTCGACACTGGCTGCGTCTACTACGGCCGTTGCCCCCTCGCCTACGACAAATGCCTGGAAAAACCCCCCGCCCTGCAGGCCGAGCCCGACCACCTGGTGGCGTGCTGGAAGGTCTTCGACGACCTGGGCCTGACGCCACCTGCTTGATTGCCGGGTCACGCTCCCCGGTCTTCATTCCACCCAACCCCGGTCCCCACCGGGACCGCATGGAGGCGCGATACCTAGCCCCTCGTAGGGGGCTAGGTATCGCGCCTCCATGCGGTACTATATGGATGGCGGACCGACCCTACGACTTACCCCGTTCGCCTCAATAGTCCACGAAATTGCGGATGAACGCATAAATAAACGCGTGCGGATCCATCCGCCCGTTGATCACATCCCATAGCCCCGCCGCCAGCGGCAGGCTCACCTGCAGCTTCTCCGCCATGGCCAGGATCACGGTCACCGTGTTGTAGCCCTCCGGCAGCACCCCCATCTGCGCGCGGATCGTCTGTAGGTCCAATCCCTGGCTCAACAGCTCCCCCAACCGGCGATTGTGGCTGTGCTCGCTGAGGGAGGTCGCCAGCAGGTCACCCAGGCCGGAGATAAAGCGAATGGTCTCGGCCCTGGCACCCATGGCCACGCCAATGGTGGTCATCTCCTCCAGGGCGATCGTCAGGTACACCGAGCGGAAATTGACGCTACGGATATCGGCGCCGTCGAACATGCCCAGGCCGATGGCGTAGATGTTCTTCAGCAGCCCCCCCAACTCCACGCCCATGGTGTCGTCCGTGAAGCGGGTGCGAAAATGGCTGTTGTCCAGCGTGCGGGCCACCTGGAACAGGTCGCTGCGGCTCTGCCCCGCCAGCGACACCACCGTCGGCAGGCCCCGGGCGAACTCGTTGGCGATGGACGGGCCGGAAAGCATCACACAGGGGTTGTGCGGAAAGAGCCTGGCGACCATCTGGTAGGAGGTGCGCCCGGTGGCCGGGTCGATGCCCTTGGCCATGTTGACCACGATGGCCTCCTCGGCCAACGCCTCGCGCGCCGGCCATAGGGTGCGCCGGATGAACACCGACGGCAATGCCACGTAGACCACGTGGCTCGTGGCCAGGACCTCCCGCAGGTCCCCTGTGGCCACCAGGGCTGGCTGCAGGTCAATCCCGGGCAGGTAGCGCGCGTTCACGTGCCGGCTGTTGACCTCCTCGACCACCGTCGCGTCGTACTCCCATCCCAGCACAGGATGGCCGTTGCCGCTGGCGATGTGGGCCACGGCCGTGCCCATGTTGCCTAGTCCGATGATACCGACCCGCAGTTTGGGCTCGTCAGTCATGTGTGCTTCCACCTTGTCTATACCTATGGGTGTGTTTGAAACGGGTTGGGATCCCAGCATACCTGCCCAGGCAGGCGGTGCCAGGGCTGCGAGCGGGGTCGTGGTTGCGTAGAGCTCCCATATACCGAACCTTTTCCCAAAGGAACGGTATATGGGTATATGGGAAGGCGTGTGGCGTCTCGATGCAGCCCCTGTCCCACGCAGCTCACGCAGAGACGCAAGATTTTGCGTCTCTACGCCCGGCCGCATCACACGCCGCAGAGACGCAAGATTTTGCGTCTCTGCGGCTGGTCTCATGGGCAGGGTGCTGCCATCTCCGGCAGCGCGTAATAGGCTCCCGTCAGCGACAGCACATAGGGGCAGCCGCCACTGTGACCGCAGGCGCTGCAGGCGGCGGCGTTGGGCTCGATGCGCACCAGCCGGCCCATGCGCACCAGCTCCTCCAGCATGCCCTCCAGGGCCGGTTGGGGGATCCCTACCTGCCGGCTGAGCGCAGGGAGGCTCATGGGGCCGGGATACTCCTGGAACGCCTCCAGAACCTGTCGCAGCATGGCCCTACCCCACCAGCCAGCTGCCCACCTGGTAGGTCAGGAACCCCGCCACCCAGGCCAACACCAGCAGATACACGAAGCTGAACACCATCCACCGCCCGCCAAACTCCGACTTCAACGCTCCCAGGGTGGCCACGCAGGGGGCGTAGAGCAGCACGAAGACCAGGAACGCCGCCGCCGACAGGGGGGTGAAATAATCCTGCAGCGCCTGCCCCAGCGCGGTGTCCGCCTGCACCGGCTCCCCGTCCATCAGGTCGACCCCGGGGAGGATGCTCAGGGCCACCCGCACCGAATCCACCACCGCCTCGCCGAAGCCCACCACGACCTCCCGCACGTCCG
The DNA here is from genome assembly GCA_032111745.1 of Anaerolineae bacterium. Classification (GTDB taxonomy): domain Bacteria; phylum Chloroflexota; class Anaerolineae; order JAAEKA01; family JAAEKA01; genus JAULUH01. The sequence continues at coordinate 10,197 of JAULUH010000335.1, forward strand.
CGGCCACGTCCACCGGCTCCGGCGCTGCCGCCTCCCCGCCCAGGTAGATCACGCTCATGCTGCTCACCACCACCTCCTTGGCCACCAGCCCGGTGGCCAGGGAGCCCGTGGCCTGCCAGTTGCCGAAGCCCAGGGGAGTGAAGACGGGCGCGAACGCGCTGGACACCCGGCCGAACAGGCTCTGCGCCGTGTCCTGCACCCCCAGGGGCACGTTCAGCAATAACCACACGATCACCGAGGCCGCCAGGATCAGCGTGGTGGCCTTGCGCACGAACTCCTCGCTGTGGCGCCACATGTGGGTCGTCAGCCCGCGCAGGGTCGGCAGGCGATAGGGGGGTAGCTCCAGGACAAACAGGGAGTCGCCGGTGCCGGCGAACAGGGTGCGCCGGAACAGCAGGCCGGACAGCACGGCCAGGCCGATGCCCAGGATATACAGCAGGAAGATCACGGCCCCGGCGTGCCGCGGGAAGAACGCCGCCGCAAAGATCACATACACCGGCAGCCGCGCGGCACAGCTCATCAGCGGCACCAGCAGGCCGGTGAGGACACGATCGCGCCGGTTCTCCAGGGTGCGGGTAGCCAGGATGCCGGGCACGTTGCAGCCGAAGCCGACGATCAGGGGGATGAAGCTCTTGCCGTGCAGGCCCAGCAGGTGCATCAACCGGTCCATCACGAACGCCGCCCGGGCCATGTAGCCGCTGTCCTCCAGCACGGCCAGGCAGAAGTACAGGATCAACAGCACCGGCAGGAAGACCAATACCCCACCTACGCCGGCCAGCATGCCATCTATCACCAGGGAGACGAGCCATGCCGGGGCCTGCAGGCTGGCCAGCCCGGCGGCGAGCCAGTTAGCCAGCACGCCGTTCACCGTGGCGTCGATCCAGTCCACATAGGGCGCCGACACCTCGGCGGTCAGGGTGAAGACCACGGCCATCAGCAACATGAAAATGGGCAGGCCCAGCACCCGGTTGGCCACCACATCGTCGATGCGGTCGGTCAGGCTGCGCTGCTGGCCGCGGCTGCGCTTGATCACCTGGTGGGCCAGGCCATGGGCGTAGCCGTAACGCCGGTCGGCAATCAACAGCTCGACGTCGTCGCCGTAGATGGCCTGCACGCGCGCCGCGGCCTCGCTGGCCTGCTGGCGCAGCGCCGCGGCCTCCGGGGTTGTCCCCAGGGCCTGGTCCAGGACCCTGTCTCCCTCCAGGAGCTTCAGCGTCGTGTAGCGCGGCGCGGCCGGCTGCAACTGGCACACGACCTCCGGCTCCAGGCGGAGGATCTCCTGTTCCAGCTCGTAGCCATAGTCGACCACCTTGGGGCGGGCCTGGGCATCGCCAACGGCCTGGCGGAGCAGCTCCTCCAGGCCCTTGCGCCGGGTGCCCACCGTCGGCACCACCGGTACGCCCAACAGCCGCTGCATTAGCTCGACGTCGACGATGATCCCCTCGGCCTCGGCCCGGTCCATCATGTTGAGGGCCAGGGCCACCGGCCCGCCGAGCTCCAGGATCTGCACCACCAGGTACAGGTTGCGCTCCAGGTTGGTGGCGTCGGCCACGACGATGGTGACGTCGGGCTGCTCGTCCAGGATGAAGTCGCGGGCGATGATCTCTTCCAGCGAATGCGCGCTGAGGCTGTAAGTGCCGGGGAGGTCGACCAGCGTCACCTCGCTGCCGTTCCAGCGCGCGGTGCCGCTCTTGATGTCCACGGTCTTGCCCGGCCAGTTGCCCACGTGCTGGTGGGCCCCGGTCAGGGCGTTGAAGACCGTGCTCTTGCCGGCGTTGGGGTTGCCGGCCAGCGCCACCACCGGGCGTCCGGAGCCGTTAGCGTCCACGGCCATCGCGCCCGTTGCCCGCCAGGAAGGCCAGCCAGCGTGGGCAGCGCCGCGCCTTGCCCTCGTCGCAGGTGCCATCCTGCAGCTCGGGGCAGTCCTCGCAGGGCAGCCTCTCCACCAGCACATGCGCCGCCTCGCTGCGCCGCAACGATAGCCGGTAGCCGCGCACCATGTACTCCACAGGGTCCCCCAAAGGTGCGATGCGGATTACCTCGATCTCGACACCGGGCATAACGCCCATATCCAGCAAACGCCGCCGCAGGGCGTTGCTGCCCCGGACGCGGCGGATCGTGCCCCGCTGCGCGGGCTCGAGCTTGTCCAGACTGTGCAACGACTGTTCACTCGACTCAAGCATTGCCTTGTGGTCCCAATTAAGACAAACGCTGGGGCATCTCCACGAATGGCCACCACTCTCGCTGTCTATTGTACCCCAAGTCGCGTAGAAGTTGTAGGACTTCTGTCGTGTGGGTGACTTCATCCGCTCGCTGAAGTGAGCGGCATCCTGCCGACCTCTCGCGAGGAGAGGATCACCTGACCCAGGTGCCAGGTGGTGTCATGAGATCTGGCCGGCAGAACTGCACTTTCTTTGACAAAGTCGTTTCCATGGATTAAAATAGCTTCCATGATTACTACAGTTACCCAGAAGAATATGGTCACCATACCAGCCGAAGTCGGACGGCGCTATGGCATCAAGCCGGGTTACCGCCTGGACTGGCAGCCGGTGGAAGGCAAGGACGAGATCCTGGTGCGGGTCATCCCTGACCGGGCTGAGCTGGCCCGGCGGCTGCTCGGGGCCGGACGGCGCTTTTCGCCCGAGCGCGATGCCGTCGCCGAGCTGGTAGACGAACGAGCAGCCGAGGGTTAGCGCCATGCGTTATCTGCTGGACACCTCGGCCCTGCTGGCTCATCACCGCCAGGAAGCCGGCTTTGCCGCCGTCCAGGCCCTGTTCGAGGCCGATGATGCGGAACTGATCCTGGCCAGCGTGTCGCTGCCGGAATTCGGCCGCCGGCTGCGCGACCTGGGCGCCAGCACAGCCGAGGTAGAGCAGACGCTGTCCGACTACCAGTTGCTGTTCACGGAGATCGCGCCGGTAGATGTGGCCGCAGCCCGGGCGGCCTTCTTGATCGGCTGCCACACCCCGCACCGGCTGCCGTTGGTGGATGCCCTCATCGCCGCGGTGGCCCAACTCCGGACGGCCACCCTGGTTCACCGTGACTCCCATATGCGCCTCATCCCACCCGCGCTGGTGTCCCAGCAGGACCTGGACTCGGAACCACCGGCCTGACTGCTGTGGCCCACGAGCGTTCTCCCATTAACCCATTGATTGTTTCAATGGGAAACTCTTAGTTAATGGGAACCCCGCGCAGGTTTTTTTCGCTCCGGCTCCTCCGATCCCTTGCCCCCTCTACGTCCTCTGCGCCTCCGCAGTTCCCTTCTGGACTCCTCCGGTCCTGTTTTCCCTTTGCGTTCTCTGCGCCTCCGCAGTTCCCTTCTGGACTCCTCCGGTCCTGTTTTCCCTTTGCGTTCTCTGCGCCTCCGCAGTTCCCTTCTGGACTCCTCCGGTCCTGTTTTCCCTTTGCGTTCTCTGCGCCTCTGCGGTACACCTCCGGTGTCCGGAGTCCGTGTTCGTCAGCTCAGCCCAAACGTCTTGACAGATCAACGCCACCTGGGGTATCCTGGCACTGGTACCCAGCCACCCCACCCAATCAGGAGACCCGTGCATGCCCGGCTTACTCACCAGCATCGTCTACAGCCCCCTCCCAGGCAGCTACAATCGCAAGCCCCTGCCCTCTGCCGTGCTGATCCCCGGCTACGGCATCGAAGGGGATCGTAAGGGCGGGCATCCCAGGCGCAATCTCAACATCATGGACCAGGAAACGCTGGGCCAGCTGGCCGCCGAGGGCTATCCCAGCAGCCCCGGCGTGCTGGGCGAGAACCTGGTCGTGCAGGGCATCCGGCTGGACCAGTACCCGGACGGCACCCAGCTCCGCATCGGCCTGGAGGCCGTGATCGAGGTAGTGCGGCCCCGGGAGCCCTGCTACAAGCTCACCGCCCTCGACCCTCGCATGCCGGTCGCCGTGGAAGGCCGGGTGGGCGTCATGGCCCGCGTGGTTGCCGGGGGCACCGTGCGCGTGGGCGATGCCGTGGCCCTGCTGGAGAACCGCTAGCCTGGGCAGGAAGCCTGCCCCCAACCTCACCGACGAGATAGACCATGTGGGATACCTACCACCAACCGACGACGCTGTCTGAGGCCCTGGCCCTGCTGGCCCATTGCGGCGAGCAGGCTCGAGCCATTGCCGGGGGCACCGACCTGGTGATCGAACTGGAGCGCGGCCTCCGCCAGCAGCGGGTGCTGGTCGACATCACCCGCATCCCCGGCCTGGATGCCATCACGCTGGACGCGGACGAGATCACCCTCGGCCCCCTGGTCACCCACAACGATGCCGTGGCCTCTGCCCTGCTGGTGGAGCGGGCCTTTCCCCTGGCCCGGGCCTGCTGGGAGGTGGGTGCGCCGCAGATCCGCAACCGCGGCACCGTGGCCGGCAACCTGATCACCGCCAGCCCGGCCAACGATACCATCACCCCCCTGTGGGCCCTAGACGCCGCGGTTACGCTTACCAGCCAGGCCCGCGGCTCCCGGCGGCTCCCCTTTGCGGAGTTCTTTCGCGGGGTGCGCCGCACGGCCATGGAACCGGATGAGCTGCTGACGGCCATTCACCTGCGGGCCGTGCCACCCGGCAGCCGCGGCACCTTCCTCAAGTTGGGCCTGCGCCGGGCCCAGGCTATCTCCGTAGTGAACGTCGCCGTTGTTCTCCAATTCGTTGTAGGGGAGGCCGGCGCCGTGCCGCTGGTGGCCGCCGCCGCTATCGCCCTGGGCTCGGTCGCGCCCACGATCATACGCGCGTCGGCGGCGGAAGCCAGCCTGGCCGGCCGCCCCCTGGACGAGCAGGCCATCGCCGCCGCGGCCGAGCTGGCCCGGCAGGCCGCCCGCCCCATCGACGACGTGCGCGGCAGCGCGGATTACCGGCGGGCCATGGTGGGCGTTTTAGTAGCCCGGGCCCTGCGCCAGCTGGCCACCGGCACCGAGCGCGAGGGCTGGCCGGCGCGCCCTGTGCTGCTCCGGGGCCCCGCCAATGGCGTGGGCCCGCTGGCTGTCGCCCCAGCCCCCGGGGCAGCCATCGCGCTTGCCCTCAATGGCCGGCCGGCCTCCCTCGCCGGCGCCGCGGGCAAGACCCTGCTGCGGGCGCTGCGCGAGAACGGGGGCATGACCGGCGTCAAGGAGGGCTGTGCCGAGGGCGAATGCGGGGCCTGCACGGTCTGGCTGGACGGCGAGGCCGTGATGGCCTGCCTGGTGCCGGCCGAGCGCGCGGCCGGCTGCGACGTGGTCACCATCGAGGGGCTGGCCAGCAACGGCCAGCTGCATCCCGTGCAGGCCGCCTTCGTCGCCGAGGGCGCGGTGCAGTGCGGCTACTGCACGCCGGGGCTGATCATGTCCGGCGCCAAGCTGCTGGAGGAGCAGCCGGCTCCCTCCCGGGAGGACATCCAGCAGGCCCTGGCCGGGAACCTGTGCCGCTGTACTGGCTATACCAAAGTCATCGCGGCCATCGAGAAAGCCGGCGCGGCCGGCCCTCCCGCCAGCTCATTATCCATCCCCGAGAAGGCCAGGTAACCCATGCGTGCAGTCGGCAGCTCCGTTTCCCGCATCGATGCTCGTGACAAGGTCACCGGCGCCGCCCTCTACCCCGGCGACATCGACCGGCCGGGCCAGCTCTACCTCAAGGTGCTGTTCGCCGAGCGGCCCCATGCCCGCATTCTCCGCGTCGACACCTCGGCGGCCGCGGCCGCGCCGGGCGTGGTAGGCGTGTTCACCGCGGCCGACGTGCCCAACAACATCTACGGCCTCAACGTGCCGGACCAGCCCGTGCTCTGCGGCCCCGGTGCGCCGGCCGGCATGCCCGACGCCGATATCGTCCGCTTCGTCGGCGACCAGGTGGCGGTGGTGGTGGCCGAGACCGAGGCGGAGGCTACGGCGGCCCTGCCCCTGATCGACGTGAAGTGGGAGGACCTGCCCATCGTCGCCGACCCCCTGGCTGCGCTGCGGCCGGGCAGCCCCCTGGTGCACGCCTACCGGGACGACAACGTGCTGCTGGCCTACCACGTGCGCTTCGGTGATATCGAGGCCGGCCTGGCCACCGCCGACGTCGTCGTCGAGGGCACCTATCGCACGGGTGCCCAGGAGCACGCCTACCTGCAGCCCGAGGCCGGCGTCAGCTGCATCGACGACCTCGGCCGCATCGTGGTCGACGTGGCTGGCCAGTGGGTGCACAAGGACCGCCAGCAGATCGCCACCGCCCTGGGCCTGCCCGAGGAGCAGGTGGTGGTGCGCTACCCGGCCGTAGGCGGCGCGTTTGGCGGCCGCGAGGACATGTCGGTGCAGATCGTCCTGGCCCTGGCCGCCTGGCGCCTGCACCAGCGGGGCGTCCTGGCCGGGCGCTCCATCAAGACTATCTGGAGCCGCCGCGAGTCCATCATCGGCCACCACAAGCGCCACCCCACGGTGATCCACGCCAAATGGGGCGCCACCCGGGACGGCAAGCTGGTGGCCCAACAAATGGACTTCACCAGCGACTGCGGCGCCTACGCCTACACCTCGACCAAGGTGTTGGGCAACGCCCTGCTGGCCAATCTGGGGCCCTACGCGTGCCCCAACGTCTCGGTGGATGCCCGCACCGTCTATACCAACAACGTGCCCGGCGGCGCTTTCCGCGGCTTCGGCGGCCCCCAGGGCCACTTCGCGGCCGAGATGCAGATGAACAAGCTGGCCGAGGCGTTGGGCATGGACCCGCTGGAGCTGCGCCTGCGCAACGTCTGGCGGGAAGGCACCATCATGCCCACCCGTTGTGCCGTGCCCCCTGGAGTCACCATCGGGCCGGTGCTGGAGAGGCTGAGAGATGAGTTCAGGAGCATGCAGGACCAGTCCGCAGGAGATCCCGGTGACGGCTCAGGAGCTCCGGATGCAGCAGCCGTCCCTCCTGGCTCCCCCCGCCGCGGCCTGGGCATCGCCTGCTGCTTCAAGAACGTCGGCTTCAGCCTGGGCTTCCGTGATGTGTGCCACGCCACCGTGGAGCTGCACGGACAGGGCGAGGTGCAGCGGGTAGTGGTCCGCCACGCCGGCGCCGAGGTCGGCCAGGGCACCCATACCGTGATGGCCCAGATCGCGGCCGAGGTGCTAGGGGTGCCGGTGGATCGCGTGGAGATGGTGGTCTCGGACACCTCGCTGACGGAGAACAGCGGCAGTGCCTCAGCCAGCCGCATGACCTTCATGGCCGGCAACTCCGTGAAGGGCGCCGCGGAGCTGGCGCTGTCCATGTGGCGCAACGAGGAGGACCGCCCCTGCATTGCCCACTACGAATACGTGCCGCGGGCGACCACTGCCTATGACAAACAGACCGGCGAGAGCGATCCCAACATCACCTATGGCTACTGCGCCCAGGCCGCCGAGGTGGAGGTGGACACCGCCACCGGCCAGGTGCACGTGTTGCGGGTTCTGTCGGTCAACGACGTGGGCCGGGCCATCAACCCCCAGCAGGTGGAGGGCCAGATCGAGGGTGCCATCGCCCAGGCCGTGGGGTGGGCCACCCATGAGAACTTCGTGAGCCTGGACGGGCGCGTGCTCACCGACCAGCTCAGTACCTACCTCATTCCGACGGTGCTGGACGTGGCCGAGGTGACCCCGGTGATCATGGAGATCCCCGATCCCCAGGGACCACTAGGCGCGCGGGGCATGGCTGAGATGCCCTTCATTCCCACGGCGCCGGCCATCGTGGCGGCAGTGCACGCTGCCACCGGCGTCTGGTTCGACGAGATTCCTCTGACTCCCGAGCGGGTGTGGCACAAGCTGTCCCAGGCCGCGGCGCCGTGAGCGCCGTGGTTGCCATCCGCGGCGCCGGCGACCTGGCCAGCGGCGTGGCCTGGCGGCTGCACCGCTGCGGCTTCCCGGTGGTGATGGCCGAACTGGAGCGACCCCTGGTGGTGCGCCGCCCGGTATCCTTTGCCGAGGCCATCTTCGAGGTTCAGGCGACGGTTGATGGCATCACGGCTCAGCGTGCGGTGAACCTGGACCAGGCCCGGCAGCTGTTGGACGCAGGCGTGATCCCGGTGCTAATCGATCCGGAGGCTGCGCTGTGTGCCAGGCTTGGCCCGGAGGTGCTGGTAGATGGCATCATGGCTAAGGCCAACACCGGCACCCGCATAGGAGACGCTCCCCTGGTGGTGGCGCTGGGACCCGGGTTTGCAGCGGGCATCGACTGTCATGCCGTGGTGGAGACCAATCGGGGCCATGACCTGGGGCGGGTGATCTGGCATGGGCCAGCCGAGCCAGATACCAAGCTGCCAGGTGAGGTGGGAGGCTACCGGGGCGCCCGGGTCTTGCGGGCTCCTGCCGATGGCCTGGTGCTACCCGCCGTCGCCATTGGCGACACGGTGCAGGAGGGACAGGTGGTGGCGTTGGTCGGTGCCGTTCCCCTGGTGGCGCCCTTCACCGGCGTGTTGCGGGGCATCGTGCATCCCACGGTGCCGGTGCACTCGGGCATGAAGATCGGCGACCTGGACGCCCGCGGGGAGCGCCGCTATTGCTTCAGCATCAGCGATAAGTCCCTGGCAATTGCGGGTGGGGTGCTGGAGGCCATTCTCACCTGGCGGCACGCTGGCCGCCGGGGCGCTTCATTGAGCTGACGGCTGAGCTGACGGCCGCAGGTGGGCGGTGCAGTAGGGGCAGTCGGCGGTATCGGGCCCGGTCCAGCGGACAGTCTCGACACTAAGCGGCCCGCCGCACTGGGGGCACTTGGCGGGCAGCCAATCGCTGCGGCGCTGCTCCCGCTGTTGCCGCTCCTGCTCGGCCTGCTGTTGCTCCTGCTGCCGCTTGACGTAGGTCTGCAGTACTGCCTGGGTCACACCGCTGATGGCGACCAGGACCAGGATCCCTGGCCACCACCATCCTTGCCAAAACAGGATAGCCAGGCCGATCAGCCAGATGGCGGCCTGGATTTGCTTCCACGGCGTGGGCAGCTCGGGTTCGGCCGCCGGCGCCGGGGCGTTCGATTGCGCTGCGTTGTTGTGCGGGTCTGGCATGATGGTTCCTTGGCTAGGCTCACCGACAGGGGGAGCCGAGGGCTGCGAGTTCATCCGTCATTGTAGCACGACTCCGGAGCCTCACCGTAAAGGCGCAGAGAGCGCAAGGCGGGAACCTGGACCGGAGGAGACCAGAGGAGAAACCGGATAGCGGTATGTACCACCTGCCAGGTCACTAGACTATGGCCGCCAGGCCAGCACCAGGCGCGAGCGGTGGATGCCGTCCAGGGAGGTGAACAGCACGGTCTGGCCGGCGATCTCCACCAGGTCGGCGTGTCCCAGGCCGATGTTGCCCGGCAGGTCGACCAGGATGGGATTGCCGGGGAACTTCTCCCAGGGCCCGTCGATGGCGTTGGTGATGCTGCGGGCCAGTCCCAGGCCGAACTGGGTGTCGCCGGGATCGCCCGGCCCTGGCCCGCGCACCCCCTCGTAGAGCATGTAGTAGCGGCTGCCCACCTGGACCACCTCGGCCGAGCTGATGGTGCGGAAGTCGAAATGGGCGTTGGCCGAGGCGTCCCGGGCCTCGCTGGGGCCGTAGGTGGCGGCCCCGGTGAACAGGGGGTTGGCCTGGCAGCGCTGGAAGGAGCTGGCCGGCTGGCCCACCGCCCCGTAGGCACAGCCCATGCTGCCGGGGTTCTGCCCCTGGGCGAAGAACACATAGACCGTGGCGCCGTCGACGAAGACTCCCGGGGGGCCGCCGGCCAGGCACTCGTACTCGTAGGGGACGTTGGGATGCTGCCCGATGTTCTCCTCGGCGGTGCAGCCGCGCAGCCAGCGCAGCCAGATGCCGCTGTGGCGCACCAACTGCGGAGGTCCCCACGCCAGCCCGTCTGCAGACTGCCGCAACATGACCTTGCCCTGCCATTCGTAGACCATGGTCCAGGTGCCGCCTCGATAGGCCACCCGCGGGTACTGCTGCTGGGCGGTATGGTCGACCTCGTTGCTGCAGGGGCAGGTGCGGCAGGAGAGCTGGCAGGTGGGCGGGGAGGCGCTGGCAAAGGACCGGCCGCCGTCATAGCTTCTGGCGACCACCGTGCAGCCCGGGAAGGGCACCGCCGCGCCGCACTGGTCGCGCACGCCCGCGGACTGGCCGCTGGCGTGCAAGTACGACCACAGCTCCCCGTTGTCCATGACCACGGTGTCCGACTCGCCCATGGGCAGCCCGGTGTCCACCACGTCCACGATGAACGCGGCCCGTCCCTCCCATAGATCGGCCAGGGTGGGATGGGCGCCCGCCGGTGGGGCAGATTGCTGCGTAGGGCTGGGGCTGCCGGAGGCGCTGGCCGGCCGGGCCGGTATGGCATAGGCCGCGGCGATGTAGGCATCCTGGCCGTTGAACCGGATGCGCCACCACGCGCCGTCGGCTGATTTGCCCGTCGTTTCGACGCGCTCGCCGGAAGTCAGCCGGCCCAGGCGGCGGGCGCCGGTGTGCGGGGCCGCGCGCACGTTGAGCGCCTTGGCGATGATCGTGACCGTGATCGCCGTTTCCGCGTCGACCTCGCCGGCTAGCGAGCTGCTGGATACGGCGTCGGTGGATACACCGCCGGCCGGCAGCGCTGGCCAAAGCAAGAGGGCCAGACAGCATAGAACGACGTTGGACCGCAAGCGCCGCGTTGTCAGCACGTCCAGGTACCTCCCGGGGCAGGGCGAGGCCGCAACCGCGGGCCGCGCCCCTTAAGGTTGGCCCGCACGGCCCTGGGTGCCAGGAGGCGACAGTGGGCCTGCCGTCGCGCCGATCAAGATGATCTTCTGCCAGATGCCGCTGGCCAGCCCGGTGGTGAGATCCTCCAGGTCGTTCATGGCTTTGGTCGCCTCGGGGTCGCCGAAGTCCTGCACGTACAGGAATCCCACCTTGCCCACCAGGGAGAGCAGCTCCGTGCAGTAGTCCAGGTAGCGGCTCATCTCGAACTCGTTGAGCGGGCGGGCCGGGCTGGTCGCGGTGGGGGCTCCGCCGGCCAGGCTCATGGCGGGATCCTTGGTGAGCTGGTGCATGTCGATGACGTGGGCGATGCTGCGCAGGCGGTTGATGGCCTCGATGACCCGCCGCCGCTTTACCCGGACCTCGATGGATATGAGGAACACCAGGGCAGCGCCCACCAGAAAGGTGCTGCTGATAGCTGCCTCTGCCGCCTGGATCAGGTCGGCATAGTTCACGACACTGGTATCGATCCGGAGGACCGAGAGGCCGGCCACGAACACCGCTACCGTAGCCGCCACGAACACGAGCACGGCCAGGCGCAGCAGCCAGTTGGGACGCTCAATCTCGGCAATGTCCTTCTCGGCGCTCATGCAGACGGTATGCAGATCGCGGCCCACTCGGAGCAGGCCCGAGTCTGGGAACCGCTCCGCGATGCGCCGGCACAGCTTGTCGATGGTTTGGCACAGCTTGTCCGGGTCGAGATAGTCGTTAGGCAGCTCGGACGGCTCAATCCTCATCGTGGCTCACCCCGGCGGGCACGTCCCCAGGCCCGATCCCGGGCGCGGCGGGCGCCGCTTCCGTGCGCCGGTAGATGCCGCCCTCCCGCTGCATCAAGCCGGCGTCCACCAGGTAGCGGCGCAGCGAGGCGTAATCGGCGTGGTGCCGGCGCAGGATCTCATTGACTTGCCGCTCCGGGTAGTCGACCCCCGGCTGGAACATGCGGGCCAGCCAGGCCAGCACCACCATGCGCTTCGACTGGCTGGTCGGGATCGACTTGAGCTGGCCCCCCTCCACGAAGTTGGTCAGAACCTTGGCCTCAGGGGTTCCAGCTGCGGTGGTTGGGGGAGCGCCGGCGAAGAGCTCGCGTTTCCAGGCCTGCAGAATGTCCGTGTCGAGCGCGAATTGCTTCGCGCCCACCATCTTCAGCAGACCGGCCTCGGCCAGCCTACCGGTATGGCGCGCGGCCAGCTGTTCCTTCATCTCGAGCTGCCGGGCCACATCGCGCGCGCTGCCCGGCTGCACGGCCAGGACTCCCAGCACCCGCAGCCAGTCCTCGTCCAAGATGAGCTTGCAGATCTCTCGCCAGTCACGTGTAGTCTCTTCTGCCATAGGGCTTCCTCTTCTTCAGGGCTCAAGGACAAGAGTGAATGTCGCAGCCGCTAGCTCAAGGCATCGACCACGGCCTGGAACGACTGGGGCACGGGCGTGGCAATGGTCATGTTACCGGTCGAGGGCAGGGCG
>JAULUH010000336.1:0-7073 GCA_032111745.1 Anaerolineae bacterium
CCGGCCCCCGGGCCACGTAATGCCCGTTGATCCACAGCTTGTACCGGCTATCCGCCGTGATGAACAGCTCCGCGCGCTCCGCCCACCGCTCCAACCGCCATTCCGCGGGCGAGCGGAAACAGAGATAGGCCTCCTGTAGGTCAAAGGGATGCGCGGACCCGATCCAGGCCGCGCCTGCGAAAACCTTAAACATCAGTGTTGGTCATAGCAGATTGCGTAGAAATCCGCTGGTAGTCTCATACCGTTGTCCGTCCGTGTTCCGGCTCCTCCGGTCCTTTTCTTCTTTGCGTTCTCAGCGCCTCTGCGGTGCGCCTCCGGAGTCCGTGTCTGTCCGTGTCTGTCCGTGTTCGTCCGTGTTCGTCCGTGTTCCGGCTCCTCCGGTCCTTTTTCTTCTTTGCGTTCTCTGCGCCTCTGCGGTGCGCCTCCGGAGTCCGTGTCTGTCGGTGTTCGTCCCTGTGTCCATGTTCCCACTGGCCGCACACCCCTTCGGCATTCTCACAGCGTTCCATACTGCCCGGCCAGCTCCTGAGCCAGCCCATAGGCCCGCGTCAGCCGCAACGGCGGCGTGTCCGGCTGCACGAAATGGCCCGTGTTGAAAATGAACCCGCCGCCCGGCGCGTAGATCGCAAAGCGCTGCCTGATATACTCCGCCAGGGCCTCATCCTCCTGCAGCAGCAGGGCGTCCACCGTGTCCAGGGAGCCGTAGATCACCAGCCTGTCGCCGTACTCCGCCTTGACCGTGCCCGGGTCCATGCCCGCGCTCTCCTGCACCGGGTGCAGCATCGTGACCCCCATGGCCACCAGCTCGTCCATGATGGGCATAATGTAGCCGTCGCTGTGCAGGCTGACGAAGACGTCGCGGCCGCGCACGTGCTTCACCACCCGCCCGGCGTAAGGCGCGATCAGCTCCTGCCACATCTCGGGCCGGAACAGCATGGTCTGGTTGCTGCCCCAGTCGTCCGAGATCTGGATGATGTCTACCCCGGCGTCGATGCAGCTGTCGGCCACCCCACACAGCCAGTCCGCGTAGCGGTCGAACCAGGCGTGCATCTGCTCCGGGCGGCGGCGCAGGTTGGCCCAACATTTCTCGATGCCCAGGAAGGTGCTGGTGCCCTCGACCATGCCCCACAGATGGGCCACGATCGCCCGCTGCCCACCCTGTGCGGCCACCGCATCCACGACGTTGGTGCCGGCGAAATCAGGGTTCCAGGCCGCGAACGTCACCCACGACGGGTCCCTGGGATCGCCCAGGTCGAAGCCGGCCAGCTCGCCGATGTCCAGCTTGCGCCCGGTCTGGTTGGGATAGGGCATGTACCCGAGAAAGATGTCGATGCCATACTCGTCCAGGAAGCGATCGCGGCTGCCGTACGCCGCCTCCAGCTTCTCCACGAACTGCCTCTGGTACAGCCAGCAGTCCAGCGGCGTGCGGTCCACCGGCTCCCGGCGCAGCGTCGCCAGCACCCGTTCCTTTGAGTTCACGCGAAGTCCTCCTCAGGGTTGAGGTTCAGAATGGCATCCCAGTCCCGCAGGTCGAGCCCGGCCACGTAGGTGCTGTGCATGCGCTCCAGGTAGACCTGGTCCCACACCGGCACGATGGAGCGAATCTCGGCCGGCAGGTTCTGCAGAATCTCGGCATAGGCGTGCTCCAGCAGGCGGTAGCCCGAGCTGGGCGAGCCCCGGTAGCGCGGGTGGGGCCGGATGATGCCGTCCGCGACCATCATGCTGTCCAACACATCGGCCAGCTGGTTGAGCAGGTCCAGCTTGCGCTGCCACGGCGTGGCCAGGCTGGCGGCCTCCTGCACCAGCGGCGTCACCACCGGGCCCAGCCGGGGGAGCTTGGGCAGGAAGGCCATCACCCATTTGTCGTAAGGGTAGTAGCGCCTGTCCAGCATGAAGGCCAGGTGCACGCCCCAGCGCAGGGTCTTGCCAAAGGCCACGCTAGCGAAGTACTCGTTGTCGCGCAGCAAAGCCCGCTGCAGGGCATAGGTGCCCATCCCCGAGAAGTAACGGCACCAGTGGGCGATGCGGCGCAGCCGTACCGGCTCCGGATAGTAGTTGAGGAACTGGCGCCGGATGGCTGAGAAGCAGCCGGCCTCGTCCAGCCACACCTCGCCGTTGATCACGTGGATGATGTCCTCTTCCGGCGCCTGCAGCCAGTCTTCGTAGGTCTCCGGCGGAAAGTCGATGCCCACGGTCTGGCGCAGGAATTCCTCCAGGCTCATCAGCGACAGGCCAGTGCCACCGGCATAGCCCTCGCTCAGGGAGTGGCCCCGGTAGGAGTCCGGCAGGTTGGCCGCCACGACCCGCAGCACCTCCTCCCGCTGGCTGTTGTACAGGTAGTCCGGCATCAGCGCGTTGATGCGCAGGCCCCAGTGGTGGTCGCTGGAGTAGCTGTCGTCCAGCCCCAACACCTCGGAGCCATAGCCGAAGACTCCAAACGCGGTCTGCTCCACGACCGTGCGAAACTCCCGGTCGAGGATGGGCTTCAGGACCTCGAAGAAGAAGTCCCGGCTGATGTCGACGACGGATTCGGCCATCACGCTCTCCTGCTCAAATCTTGCCGTGGCTGTCGATGATCTCGTTAAGCCGGTTGCGGTAGTATTTGAACTGCTCCCAGGATACGCCGGGGGAGATGCAGTGGTCGCCGTGAGGCACGTAGCCACCATACTCCAGTAGGGCGCTCACCGGCTCGAGAAACTCCTCGATCCGCTCCGGTCCCAGGGCCATGTCGTACTTGGGCACGCCCCCCATCATCTGGAACCTGGGGTACTGCTGCCGCAGCTTGACCACGTCCATGCCCGCGCTGGTCTCCATGGGATACATCCCGGTCACCCCCACGTCGAGGAAGCGCGGGATCAGCTGCTCGATGTTGCCGTCGGTGTCCACCAGCACGATGTCCACCCCGTGGCCGGCCAGGAAGTCGGTCACCCGCCGGTAGCAGGGGGCCATGAACTCGTCGAAGTGGGCCGGCGAGATCATGGTGCCCATGGTCGAGGACATGTCCTCCCAGATGTGGGCGCAGTCGACGCTCACGTCCGCCAATACCTCCTCCCAGATCGCGATCCACAGCGTGGTCAGGTGACTCAGGATGTCCTTCAGCAGGTCGGGCTGGTCGTAGTACATGTAGAACACGTTCTGGTAGCCGATGAGATGGACCAGGGTGCCGAAGAACCCGCACGGGTAGCCGCCCACCGCCAGGGGGTAGTCCCGGTTGGCGTACTCCTCCACCCACCACGGCCAGTTGGCCGGGAAGCGCTCGCGCACGCGGTCCAGCCGCATGCGTTCCTCCTTGATCTGCTGCCAGGAGGCCCAATCCTTGATCGGCCAGGCCCGCGCGCTGGGGATCACCCCCTCGTCCTTCTGGAAGGTGCGCTGCACGCCGTCGATGTCGACGTAGTTCAAAAAGCGCTCATCCTCGTCCAGAATCGCCGGAGCGAAGTGGGGCTGGAAGAGCTGCTCCACGCAGATCAGGGCCGTGCTGCGGTCGAAGCCGAAATAGTCCATGATGTCCAGGGCCAGGGGAAAGCCCTGGCTGGGCCAGTACAGCGCGCCGCCCCAGATGGCGATGCCGGGCGGGAGGGGAATCTCCTGCTCCCGCTCGCCGTAGAACTTCTCCAGGTAGGTGCGCTGCTGGCGCCAGCGATGCGTCCAGGCCGTGGTGTACACCGAGGCGTTGACCGTGGTGATGGTGGTGGGGATGTTCGTGCCGACCTTCTTGGGCAGGCCCTCGCCGTACCATTGGGTCACATTCTCGCCCCAGAAGCCGAACTCCCACTTCATGGTGCGGACCTCGGGGTTGAAATGCATGACTTCGACAAAACGCTCACGTGAGTTCATGGTGATCTCCCATCATTGCCTGTAGGCACCTCTGCCGGCCACGCGCGCCACTCTACCAGGGTAGGGCTGCCAATACGGCGTCGAGCATGATCTCCTGTCCGGCCGGGTTGGGATGCAGGCCGTCAGGCAGGTAGTACGCCGGATCCGGATCCAGGCCGAAGACCTCCACCAGGTCCACCAGGGGCAGGCCGCGGCTCTCTGCCAGCTCCCGCAGGAACCCGGCCCGCTCCGCGATGTCGGTGTTGCGCCAGATCATGCGCATGGCGACGAAATCGGGCAGGGTGTTGGCCACCTCTTCCACGACCGGGGCCGGCGTGATCAGCACCACCTTGGCCTGGGTGAACCGCTGAAAGGCGTCGACGATGGCCCCCAGGTTGGCCCGGTATTCACCGGGCGTGACCAATGTCCTGGCCTCCGGCCCGCCGAAGCGCTTGCAGTCGTTGACCCCGTACTTGACCAGCACCCAATCCGGCGTCTCCGGCAAGAACTGGGTGTAGGTGGCCTCCAGGCCATGGCTCGAGGTATAGCCGGACTGCGCCCCGTTGAGCACCTGGACGTTGTCCGCCGGCCGGCGCAGGGCCATCAGCTCCGCCAGCAACCGCGCGTAGCTGTAGCGATAGGTCGTGATCGAATCGCCGATGGCCAGGATCTTGCCGCCCGGGTGCACGGGCCAGCCATCGATCTTGGCCGCCACCGCAGGCCTCTCCTGCAGGGCCGTCGCCATCTGGCGCACCGCTGCCGCCACCTGATCCTCATAGACGAGCCACCGGGCCTCGGTGGTGCCGAGCATGGCCGCGCCAGCCGCGGCCGGCACCGGCAGCCCCTGGGCCGCCGGCACCATCTGCAGGTTGAAGTCGATCTGGAACGCGATCTCGGGTGCCAGCTGTTGTGAGGTCATATGTTTCTCCCGTTCAGGCCTGCCGCCGGATGCGCAGCTGGTCCAGGCCCACGGCCAGCAGCAGCACCAGGCCCTGAGCGATCTGCTGGAAGTAGGATGAAACGCTCAGGAGCTGCATGCCGTTGTTCAAGGTCCCCAGAATCAGCACCCCCAGCAGCGTTCCCGGAATGGTGCCCTTCCCACCCGCCAGGCTGGTGCCGCCCAGGATCACGGCCGCAATGACGCTGATCTCCAGGCCGGTGGCTGCCTGCGGTGCGCCCGCGCCCAACTGGGAGGTCAGGATGATGCCCGCCACCCCGGCGCTGAGCGCGGATAGAATATAGGCCACCATCCGGTAGCGCCGGACCGGCAGGCCGGCCAGGCGGCTGGCGATGGGGTTGCCGCCGATGGCGTACATGGCCCGCCCGTAGCTGGTGTAGCGCAGGACGATATGGCAGATGATGGTCACCGTGGCGAAGATCAGCACCGGCACGGGGATACCGGCCACGAAGCCGCGACCGATCTCGCCAAAGGCCGGATCGAGCATCGGCTCGCTCAACCCCCCGGAGAACACAAACGCCATACCGCGCACCACGGAAAACATGCCTAGCGTCGTAATCAGCGGGTTGATGCCCACCCAGGTCACCAGCACGCCGTTGGTCACCCCGATCAGCAGGGCCACCAGCAGCCCCAACAGCACCGCCCCCCACACGCCGAAGGTGTACTGGCCGTGGGAGATCACCACGCCCACCAGAGCCACGGTGGAGCCGATCGACAGGTCCAGGCCGCCACCCACCATCAGCATGGTGGTGAACATGGCGATGATTCCGATCACCGAGCTGGCCAGCAACAGGTTGAGGAAGTTCCTCTGGGTGAGGAAATAGGGCGAGAGCAGTGACATCACGACCAGGATGATGGCATACATGATCACCAGGCCCAGCCCCTCGCGCAGAGCCGAGGACTTGACCCGCTCCTGCCAGGATGTCCCCTGGGTTGCCGTAGAAGCGCCCGTAGACTCGCTCATGGCTGGTCTCCTGCTGCTGCATGTAGCAGCTTCTCTTGCGTGGCCTCCCGGACCGTGAACTCGCCGGTCACTCGCCCCCGGTACATGGTCAGGATGCGGTGGCTGACCGACAGCACCTCCTGCATGTCGGACGATACCATCAGGATGGCCAGCCCCTGGTCAGCCAGGGCTTGAAGCTGCTCATAGATGTCAGCGCGCGCGCCCACGTCCACACCCCAGGTGGGCTCGTTCAGCAGCAGAACCTTGACATGCGCCTCCAGCCAGCGGCCCAACACGACCTTTTGCTGGTTGCCACCGCTCATGTAGCGGGTCTCGACCTCCATACCCCCGGCCACCCGGATGCCCAGCCGGTCGATCCAGTTCTGTGCCCGCAGGCGCTCCTCGCGGGGTAGGAAGAAGCCCAGGCGCAGGATCGCCGGCCAATTGGAGAGGGTCAGGTTCTCCCGCACCGCACGGCCCAGCACCAGGCCCTGCACCTTGCGGTCTATGGGCACCAGCCCAATCCCGGCGCCGCGGGCGTCCCGCGGCGAACGCACCGTGACCTCCTTCCCTTCCACGCGGATGGTGCCGCTGTCGGCAACCTCGTCGCCGAACAACGCCCGGGTTAGGTTGGCGTGGCCCGCGCCCAGCAGGCCAAAGATGCCCACGATTTCCCCGGCATGCAGGGTAAGGTTAACATCCTCGAAGGCCCCCTTCTGGGTTAGGTTGGATACCTCCAGCAGGGACGGGTCGTCCGCTCGCGGTGCCGCGCCAGGCGCGGCCGCAGCCACCTCCTGCACCTCATGCCCCACCATCATGCGCACCAGGTCTTGCCGGGTGACGTCCTCCACGGCGCTGGTACCCACCTTGCGGCCATCGCGCAGCACGGTGACCCGCTGCGCCACCTGGAAGATCTCGTCCAGGCGGTGGGAGATGTAGATGATGCCCACCTCTTGCTGCCGCAGGGTGTCGATAATGCCAAACAGCCGGTCCACCTCGTGGGGGGTCAACGCGGCCGTGGGCTCATCCATGACGATGATCCGGGCCTGGCCCGTGACTGCCTTGACGATCTCCACGATCTCGCGCTCCACCACCGTCAGGTCGCCCATGCGCACGCCGGGATCGATGTTTATGTCAAGCATCCCTAGGTGCTCGGCGGCGCTGCGCCGCGCCGCCGGCCAGTCGACTACATAACGCCCCAACGCGCCTGAGCGTCGCGGCAGATGGCCCAGGAGCATGTTCTCGGTGACCGAAAGATCGTGGCAGTGATGCAGCTCCTGGTAGATCATCCGGATGCCGGCCGCCTCGGCCTCGCGCGGGGTGCTGATCTCCACCGGCTGCCCGACGATCCGGATG
>JAULUH010000337.1:0-5123 GCA_032111745.1 Anaerolineae bacterium
GCCTGGCGATGTTCTACTTGACGCCCGCCTCATTCGGGCTAGAATCCGCTAACCCGCTGCAACCGGGCTGCAGTTTGCAGCCTGCTTAGTTCCGGCCGACCCTACCCACGAGTTGGAGGCCACGCTCGATGTGCAGAAGCATCACCACCCTATACAACATGGAACCGCCGGCCACCGCGGAGGAGATTCAGGCCGCGTCCCGCCAATTCGTCAGAAAGATCAGCGGTTTCACCAAGCCCTCCAAGGCGAACGAGGCCGCCTTCAACCAGGCGGTGGACGAGATCGCGGCCATCTCGAGCCAGCTGCTGCTCTCCCTCCAGACGGCTGCCCCGCCCAGGGATCGCCAGCAGGAGGCGGCCGGGGCCCAAGCCCGCGCCGCGCAGAGATTCAACAAATAGGCGCCCCAGACAACAAGTGCGGTGCAACGCACTTACCTCGGCACCTCGCCAGGTTCCTCCAGTAGCTCCTGCGCCTCCTGCAGGTCGCGCGTAGCGAAGCCCTCGCTGAACCATCCATAGACGTTCGCCAGCGTCTGCTGCGCCTCTGCCCGGCTCTTGGGCGTCGCCGCACCATCCTCTCTGAGCAGGCGCGCCAGGCTGATCGCCGCGCGTAGTTCGTACCAACGGGCCTCCTGCCTTCGGGCCACGGCAATCGCCTGGCGGAAGGACTCCGCGGCCGCAGCTATGGTCTCTGACTCCCGGGGCCGGCTGCCGATCAGCAGCTCCCCCCGCAGCCGGAGAGCTTCTGCCTGCATTGTGGTGACGCCGGACCGATCCATCCAGGCCAGGGCCTCGTTCACGGCCTCCAGCCCTCTGTTCACCTGGCCGGCCCGGGCGCAGCTCTGGGCCAACAGTAACCACTGCGCTGCGCGGCCGAGCTGGCTGCCTAGCAGCTCAAAGCCGGCCAGTCCCTGCTGCATCTGTCGCAGGCCCATCTCATCGTACTGGCCCTGTGCGGTGGTGCTCCGACCCGTCAGGCTATCCGCCCAGGGCTCCATGGCCGGACTTACCTGGTACAGCCGGCGCAACGCCTCGGCCTGCTGCCAGCCTGCCGTAGCATCGTGGCCGATCACGTATAGGATCATGGCTGTCAATGCCCGGGCAAAGGCCAGTGTAATGGCGTGATTGCTCTGTTCGGCTGCTGCCAGTGCTTCCTGGAGAGTCCTGGAACCCTGGTCGGGATAGCCCAGCTGCCACAACACCGAGGACTGCCAGACCAGGCTGATGATACCGGCGTGGAATCCGAACAGCGTGTCCTGCGGGTGGAAACTCTGGCGATCATAGAGCGCCAGGGCTTTGTCCAGATGCTCCCGGGCCAGGGCCAGCTTTCCGCGCAAATACCACACACTACCGAGGAGGAAGTGCGCTATCAGGAGCTGATGCGCACTCCCATTGCTCTCGGCCAGGTCACGTAGTTGCAGGGCGATCTGCTGGGCGCGCTTGAGATCGGCCGACCACATGGCGAAGCTGGCCACGGCGGCCAGCGCGGTTCCCCGCTGCGGGCTGTTGCTGAGCGCAGGGTCCTGGGCTAGCTCATAGGCTTGCTCTATGGCGCGAATCCGGTCCGGTGCCCAGAAGCTGTGGGCCAGCCCTACCGGCATCTCCAGGGCTACCAGGAGGTCGAGCTTGAGGCTGGCCCGCGCGGGTGAATCAGGCAACGACTCCAGCAGGGCGAGGCCGCGGGTCAGGTGGCTGATGGCATCCTCGTGGGCGGCCAGGAATGCCGCGCGTTGGCCCGCCTGCAGATGGTATCGGGCAGCCCGGTCCACCAGCCCTGCGGCCTCGAAATGCCAGGCCAGCCGCGGGGCCAGGGCATCCAACTCCTCCGGAATCTCCCCATAGACCTCCTCCAGGGCACTGCCGATGGCCTCGTGCAGATCCGCCCGACTCACGGCGTCGAGATGGTCATAGAAGAATTTCTGGAATAGGTGATGCCGGAAGCGGTAGCGCGAGAGCCTGCCCGTGCCCAGACGCCGCAATCCCACAGCCGCTACCAGGCGGTGTCGCTGGGTCAGGTTGCCGCTCAGGCATTGCAGGGTCATCCGCTCGTCCATGCCCAGCGCGCGCGCCACGGCCTCGGCAGTGAATTCCTGCCCTTCCACGCTGGCCGCGGCCAACAGCGTCCGGCAATGATCCGGTAGGCGGTCGATGCCTTCGGCAATGGTCGCCTCGACACGGGTCGGGAGCCTATCCCAGCGCAGGTCAGCCCCCTCGACCCAGCGTCCCTCCGCGTTCTGCACCAGGTCACCGCGCTGCTCCATCTCCCGCAGCAGCTCTACGGTAAACAGGGGCTGTCCCTCGGTCTGGCGAAAGAGCCGTTCGCCGAAATCGGCGGCCACCCTGTAGAGCCGGGCATCTAGCAGGGACGTCACGAACTCCTGGCCATCGCAGGCATCCAGGTCGATAGGCTCCTCCCCGGAGATGCGCTGCAGCTCGTGTACCACTACCTCCAGGGGATGCCGGCCATCGTCAGGACGCGCGGCCAGAGCATCCGACCGGAAGGCCGCCACCAGCATGATGCGATTGCCCTCGAGGCGCCGCCCCAAGTGAAACAGCAGGCTGGCCGAGCCGACGTCGGCCCATTGCAGGTCGTCCAGCACGAGGCACAGTGGATGTTGCCGTGCAAGGATCTGCAAGACGTGGGTGACCTGTTCGAAGATATCCGCCTGTGCGCGGGGCCGGCCTGCGCGCAGGCCAGCTTCGCCAACAGGCCGCATCAGCTGGGAGAGCCTGGCCTGCCGTGCTCCTCCGAGAGCCTGCCTGGCAAAGGCCTCGGCTCGTAGCTCCAGGCCTGCCGCCGGCACCAGGGTCTCGATCAGGTCGGGGCCCTGTTCCACCAGCGCCTGCACGGCATCGGGCATCGCCGTCCACAGCCGCCGCACGTGCTCCGGGGCCAGGGTTGCCCCGGCTCGCCTAGCCTCGATGTCACCCGTCAGCAACTGCAAGATCTCCCGGAAGGGCAGATAGGGGTCGCCAATGCCCGCGGCGGCATCGCAGGTGCCGCCCGCCACTAACAGGTCAGCGTGGGCCTGCATCGCTCGCCGGGTGAACTCGGCCAGCAGCGCGGTCTTGCCGCTGCCCGCCTCCCCAGTTACAAAGACCACGCGCCCGGCGCCTGCAAGCGTCTGCGCCAGGATGTCTTCTAGCCGTGCCAGCTGGGCCTCGCGGGCTACTACCAGTGGCGGCCGTAGACTCTGTCTATCGGTCCCCGACTGCTCTTTCGCTGGTACCCAATTCATCAGAGGCCCGGCGCGGATCGCCTGGTATAGCGCCACAGTCTCCTCCGCCGGATCAACACTCAGCTCATCTCTGAGGATGCGGCAACAGGCCTGGAACTGGTGCAGTGCGGCGTTCCGATCTCCGGCCAGTGCCAGTGCGCGCATCAGCGCTCGATGCGCTTCCTCGTTCCACGGCTCCAGCTCGACCTGCTGGCGGGCGAAGGCCTGGGCCTCCCCGTGCCTGCCGCGCGCCTCCAGGTGCGCCACCAGGGTGCCAAGAGCGGCGACCACCTGCTGCTGGATTTGCTCCCGGCGGAATAGCGCCCACTCCTCGAAAGGCGCCGCATCGCCGGCTGAGAAGCCCTCGAGGAAGCCGCCGCGGTACAAGGCAACGGCTTGCTGCAGCTCGTCCACGCCCGCTGCTGGGCGGCGCTCATCGCCACCCGACAGGGGGTGGTTTCGGATCTGGCGCCCTGCGATTGCCCTGGCAACGGATCGCTCGACCTCCGCCACGTCGAGCCAATGATCGCTGGCCTGATTGAACTGGACGTTGTTGTGGGTGATCAGCAGAAAGGGGGTGGCCGCAGACCGGTCACCCAGGGTGCGGCGGAGACTGGCGAGGGTGTAGCGCAGATTGCTCAGGGCATCCCGATCTGTGCGGTCCGGCCAGAGCAACCCCGCCAGCATCTCGCGGCGATGCGGCCTGTCGGCCTCGATAGCTAGAAAAGCCAGGAGTGCGCGGGCTTTATTGGACTTGAACTCCGTTACCGGCTGGCCATCCAGCAGCACCTGGAAGCCGCCGAGAAACCAGAGCGCGAGGCGTGCCACGGGGAGCTCCGGTAGGAAATGATGTCGATTAAGTATGTAGTCATTCTATACCATTCTTGCGCTGGAAGCAATCCCACCGCTTTCTGGGCTTGCCCCGGTCAGCCAAACCTTCCCGGAGGGGACAACATCCCGGTGGGGAAGGTATCCCGCACCCTACGCGGGGACGGGTATCGCGTATTCCTCCGGTGCGGCAAGGATGGCGGATTCACCTGGCGAAAGTTCTGACAACGGCGGCATTAGTTGGAACGGATGGCCTCTGTGCCCGCCCCCCTTCACGCCCGTCGTGCTTCGCGCCTTCGCCTAACCTTCTCGTCATCGTGGTCCAAATTCCTTCCCTGCCTCAAACTCCCCTCACCCGCGTCGCCCAGGCCACGTTTTCGCCACGCTCATATGCTGTAATGAGCTAGGACAACTGCAAGGAATTCCAGGCTAATCAGGAGGCCATTCACTGCGGCCGCCCAATAGAAGGAGAACATCATCATGTCGACAGGCAATCCGCCAGGGGCAGCCCAACCAGCGGCTCAGGAAACCGCAGGCGTAGAAGGGACCCACAACGTCTACGGATCGCCACCCGGCTCGGGCATCTCCATGCCTCCGTATTACCAGCCGACGCCATCCGTCAAGAACAAGAACAACTACTTTCCGCAAAGCGAGCCACTTGGCCCGGATGAGATGCGCATCATTTTCATGGGCAGCAACCCCTGGCCGCCGCGCATGACGCAGGCCGGCACCTGTATCATGGTGGAGCTGGGGAACGGCAGGCGCTTCTTCTTCGACTTCGGCCCAGGCTGCACGCGGAACATCATCGCCAACCAGGTGCCGGTGCCGGAGATCAACGACATTTTTCTGACCCACCTGCACGTGGATCACTACGGCGATATTCCCTACCTGTGGCAGTTCGCCCCGTTCAACGGGCGTTGGAAGCCCTTGCGCATCATTGGCCCCTCCAGCAGCCGGCCTGAGCTGGGCACGAAGGCCATGGTCGAGCACCTGACGAAGATGGGCCTGTGGACCTCGATCCAGGCGCAGGGCATGCCGCTGGCGGACGGCTACGAGATCGAGGTCAGCGAATTTGACT
>JAULUH010000338.1:0-7569 GCA_032111745.1 Anaerolineae bacterium
TTACATCTTGCAGATGGCTGGCGGGACCCCCTCCCATCCGGTCTTTCCAGCGCTGCACCTGCGCAAGGAGGATGTCGCCGTGCTGTTCGAGCAACGCCTCGATATGCCCCAAACGGTTGATATCCAGGCCATGGCTAGCATGGCCCGCTACAAGCAGCGCAAGGCCTTCCTGGGTGCCGATATCGGCGTCGGCGAGGTGGCCTTCGCCGCCGCCGAGACCGGCCGGCTGGCCCTCCTTAGCCTTAGCGGCAACGAGCGCATGGCAGCATTCCTGCCGCCCGTGGTCGTGGCCCTTATGGGCATCGAGGACGTCCTTGCTACCGAGGCCGACCTGGAGCTCCTCCTCCACGCCTTTGCCGCCAGCGCTGCCGGCCAGCCTTTCCCCCGCTCGGTCACATTGCTCAGCGGCGCTGCTCGCCCCGAGGAACTTGACGGCCCGGAGGAGTTCCACCTGGTCATCGTCGACAACGGCCGTAGCGAGCTCATGCGCCTCGGCTACGGCGAGGCCCTGGCCTGCATCCGCTGCGGCGCCTGTCACAACGCCTGCCCTGTTTATCGCCTGGCCGGCGGCCAGGCCTACGGCGGATCCGAAACCGGACCCATTGGCGCCGTAGTCCTGCCCCTCATTCCCGCTCCTCCTGCATCGCAACCTGCGCCGGCCCCCTCCCTCCGGGGAGCACGTCCTCAGCCGCCGCCGCGACCGTCGCTGCCACCCCTACAGGCCACCCCCTTTGCCGACCTGCCACACGCCAGTACCCTGTGTGGCGCCTGTGCCAGCGTGTGCCCTGTGGGTATCGATATCCCCCGCCTCTTGCTTCGCCTGCGAGGCGACCTGGCAGAGGCCCGCCGCACCCCGGCTCTCACCAACCAGGTGCTGCGCCTGTGGAGCTGGGCCATGTCGGATAGCACTCGCTATCGCCGCCTGGCCGGTATCCTGGCCGCCACCGGCCCCTGGCCCGGTCGCCTGCTCCGCTCCCTCCTAACCCGCCACCGGCCCGCCGGTCAGGACTGGCCCGCTCCTGCCCGGCGTTCATTTCGCGAGCGCTGGCAGGCCGGCGCCTAGCTCGCGCGTGCTCACCTTCCAACTATGTCTCACCCGCGCCAGGCCACCCTCGACCGCATCGCCACTGCCCTGCTCGCGTCCCCCATTGCTGCCCCCCTCTCTCCTCCGGTGGCCTCACCGCCCGCCTCATCCTCGGACGACCCGTTGCCCCGCTTTATCTCCGCCTTGGAGCACTCCGGCGCAACCTGCCAGGTGATCGACGGCCCCGTCGCCGCTCGCCTCAAGCTTGTCGCAGAGCTCCAGAACTTGGGCACCAAGAGCCTGCTGGCCTGGGATGGCCCGGAACTACCCGTCCCCGGCATCCTCGACGCCCTGGATGTCCTGGGTATCGAGGCCATTACCCCCGCCACCCGGCTCGACCTCCGGCACTCCCGTGTCCAGGATCTGGCCCAACGCCAGGCCGCCCTGGCCACCATAGCCGGCGTCGACCTGGGCCTTGCCAGCGCTGATGCCGCCTGTGCTGACACCGGCACCCTGGTCTACCACAGCGGGCCAGGCCGCTCCCACCTGGTCACCCAGCTGCCTCGCCGCCTCATCCTCCTGCTTCCGGCCAGCCGCATCGTCCCCAACCTGGGCCACTGGCTGGCCACTCAGCCTCCTGGCCCATCCTCCGTCGTCCTCATGACCGGCCCCGGCTACGCCTACGACGTCGAGCTCGCCCCCGCCATCGGCGTCCACGGTCCTCGCCAGATCCATCTCATCCTCATCCAACAGCCCTGATCTCGCTATCCCATCGGCCGGCTCTTCTTTTCCCTCCCCACCACCCGCGCTCCTGCGAAGCATCTAACTGTGTCCGTCCGTGTTCGTCCGTGTCTCTCCCTAATTCGCTGTCCCCCCATTCGTAGTAACACCTCCGCCGTCCGTGTCTCCTCGCGTCCTTCGCGCTCCGCGCTCTTCGTGCCCCTTCGCGCAAGCGTGCTCCAAACACCCCGCGCCCGACCAACAGCAGCCACCCGCCCTGTCCGACGCCGGACCTCACGTTATGCCCTTTGCCCTACTCCATGGTATACTCTCGCCACTCATTACTTCATCATCCCCGAGGAGCGCTCCGATGCTTAAGCAAGCCCGTCTCATGCTGGCCATCCTGGCTCTTGGTGGACTGACCGCAGCCTGCTCCCGAGCTAGTGAGACCGGCGAACCCATCCAGCCCACGCCAGCTGCCGCTGCGACTCGGGTTCGCTCCACAGCCTCCACAGAGACCGCCGCCCCATCCATCCCGTCCAAGACAGTTGCTCCGCCAGCCCTAACTGCCACAGCCGCTCCATCTAGCCCTTCCGCCACAGCTGCCCCGGCACCCCTTGGCATCGACCTCTCCACTCTCCTGGCTGTGGACTACCGGCGTTCCGGCGGCCTGGCCGGCGTCGATGAGCACGTCCAGCTCTTCCGCGACGGCCACGTCGTGCTCACCCGCTCCGGGCAGGAACCTGCCACCTTCTGGCTCACCCCCGACGAGATAGCCCAGATCGACGCCGCCTTCGAGGCCGTTGACTTCTACCGCGCCGCTGTGCAGGAGCCAACCCCGCCTCCGCCCGCTGCCGACGCCTTCCAATACCAGCTCACCCGTCGTGGCCTCCTGCTGCAGGCCTCCCTCAACACCCATGACGGCGCCGTGCCCACCTGGGCCCAGCCCCTCCTTGACATCCTCACCGGCCTTCTCCTCGTGCCCAGGCCCGATCGCGACCAGCCCCCCGCCGCAGACCAGGTCGCCGCAGGCGACGCCGAGCAGCGAGTGGTAATCTTGGAGCTCCGGCGCGTCCCCGGCGAAGGCGGACCTGCCCAGCAGATCCTCCTCAATGTGGACCGTAGCTTCAGCATCGCCCGTAATGGGGTAGTCACTGTGGGTCGCCTGACCGAGCAACAGATGAAGGATCTCCTGGCTTCGCTGGAGGGCGCCGGCCTTGCCGAGCGCCAGGGCGACTACCTGCCGGCCGATACCTGCTGCGATCGCACGGCCTACGAACTGGTCTACCGCAATCTCTTCGGCAGTTACCGCGTGCGTACCATGGACGGCGCTGTGCCCGACTGGCTGCAGCCGTTGCTGGATACCACAGCCGCCGCCCTGGTGGTGCCGGAGCAGGTTGCTGAAGCGCCGGACACGTCGGTCTCGACCCCATCTCCAGCCATTGCGACCCCTGCCCCTGCCGCATCACCGGCCACGGCCACACCGCCCGCTGCCACCCCCACAGCTCCGGCCGCGCCTGCCCCATCCCCTACTGCGACCGTCACGATCACAGCCACTACCCCACCAGCCCCGCCCACTGCTACCCCCTCAGAGGATCTGCCGCTGGCCTATGCCGTGGCAGACCTTCTGGCAGACCTGGCCGCTACCGGCGCTACGATCGAGGCCACGACTAGCCCCATCCGCAAGCCCTACCTCGGTGCCAGCGGGACCATCGTGCGCGTCGACGGCCAGCCGGTCCAGGTGTTCGAGTACGCCGATCAGGCCGCCTTGGATGCCGACCTGGCGCGCCTGGCTGCTGATGCCAGCAGCGTGGGCGACTCCACCCTGGTCTGGCCCGCCGCCCCTCACTTCTGGCGCCGCGGCAGCGTGCTCGCCCTGGCCGTAACCGGCGACCCGGCTCTGCTACAACTCCTGGAGACTGCCCTCGGGCCCCAGGTCGCCGGACGATGACGCGCTCATGATCCCGGAAGGCATCGCGCCCATGGGGGGGGCCGCCGGCACCAGCCCGCGCCAGCGCGTCCGCGTCGAGATCCACGGCGCTGTCCAGGGCGTCGGCTTTCGCCCCTTCGTCTATCGACTGGCCGCAGAGC
The DNA here is from genome assembly GCA_032111745.1 of Anaerolineae bacterium. Taxonomy (GTDB): domain Bacteria; phylum Chloroflexota; class Anaerolineae; order JAAEKA01; family JAAEKA01; genus JAULUH01. Next base: position 3,836 of record JAULUH010000338.1, read on the forward strand.
TGGGCCTCACAGGTTGGGTCATCAACAACAGCCAGGGAGTCTTCCTCGAGGCCGAGGGGGAGACACTCGCCCTGCAACGTCTCCTCGCGCGGCTCCCTACCGAAAAACCGCCCCGCGCCATCATCCACACCTTCGCCGCCACCTGGCTGCCTCCTGCTGGCTTCGAGCGCTTCGAGATCCAGCTCAGCAACGGCGCCGGGGAAAAGACCGTGCTGGTCCTTCCCGATGTCACCACCTGTCCCGATTGCCTGGCCGAGGTGCTCAGCCCACACGACCGCCGCCATCGCTACCCCTTCACCAATTGCACGAACTGCGGCCCGCGCTTCACCATCGTCGAGGCCCTGCCCTATGACCGGCCTCACACCACCATGCGCCGCTTCACCATGTGTCCCACCTGTGATGCCGAATACCATGACCCCATGGACCGCCGCTTCCATGCCCAGCCCAACGCCTGTCCTGTCTGTGGGCCACAGCTGGCCCTCTTCGACATCCGGCTGGAACCCGCGGCGGCCGTCGCCCAGGCCGACCATGCTCTGCGACTCGCCGCCGAGGCCCTGCAGCACGGCCAGGTCGTCGCCGTCAAGGGCCTGGGCGGCTTCCAGCTCATGGTCGATGCCACCAACCCCACCGCTATCACCCACCTCCGGGAGCGCAAACCCCGCCGCGCCAGGCCCTTCGCCATCATGGTGCCTGACCTGCAGCAGGTCCGTGCCCTGGTCACCCTGTCCCCTGCCGCCGAGGCCCTCCTCACCGCGGTCGAGGCGCCCATCGTCCTCCTCCCCCGCCAGGAGGCGGGCTCCACCGCCGTCGCCGCCGAGGTTGCCCCCGATAACCCTACCCTGGGCATCATGCTGCCCTATACCCCCCTGCACCACCTCCTCCTGCAGGCCGTCGGCCGCCCCGTCGTCGCTACCAGCGGCAACCTGGCCGATGAGCCCATTTGCACTGACGAGGCTGAGGCCATGGACCGGTTGGGCCCGATCGCCGATCTCTTTCTGGTTCACGATCGGCCTATCGCCCGCCACGTCGACGATAGCGTGGCCTGGATCGTGAACGGCGCTCCCCAGCTCTTGCGCCGGGCCCGCGGTTACGCTCCCCTGCCCGTTTTGCTGCCCCAGTCCGTGCCATCCATCCTGGCTACCGGCGCCCACCTCAAGAACACCGTGGCCCTCAGCATCCGCAACCAGGTCTTCATCAGCCAGCACATTGGCGACCTGGAGACCGCTGAAGCCATGGTCGCCTTCGAACGGGTCATAACCGACTTCCTTCGCCTCTACGAGGCCACACCCGTCGCCATCGCCCACGACCTCCACCCGGACTACCTCTCCACCCGCTGGGCCCTGGACCACGCTCACCTCGCCTCCCCCCTGCTGCCGGTCCAGCATCATCACGCCCACCTCGCCTCCTGCCTGGCCGACCACGGCCTGGACGGTCCGGCCCTGGGCGTGACCTGGGATGGCACTGGCTACGGCACCGACGGCACCATCTGGGGCGGCGAATTCCTCCTGGGCGGCGCCGCCGGTTTCCAACGCGTCGCCCACCTGCGGCCGTTTCACTTGCCCGGCGGCGACGCGGCTGTCAGGGAGCCCCGCCGCGTCGCCTTCGCCCTGCTCTGGGAGCTCTACGGCGATGAGGTGCTGGCCTGGGAGCACCTGGCCCCCGTCGCTGCACTGCCTGCCACCGACCGCCAGGTCCTGGCCCAGATGCTGCGCCGCGGCTTCCACGCCCCCCAAACCACCAGCGCCGGTCGCCTGTTCGACGGTGTCGCCGCCCTACTCGGGCTGCATCAGGTCGCCTCCTTCGAGGGCCAGGCCGCCATGGCCTTGGAGTTTGCCGCAGATCCCGCCGAGCTGAACCCCTACCCCCTGCCCCTGCGCACCGCGCTGGCCACCGGCGCTCCGTTCATCCTGGACTGGCAGCCCCTGCTGGACGCTATCCTGGCCGACTTGCGACACGGCGTCTCATCTGGTATCATGGCCGCGCGGTTCCATGCCGCTCTCACCGCCGGCATCGTTGCTGTGGCACAGCTGGTCGGCCAGCCCCGCATCGCCCTCACCGGCGGCTGTTTCCAGAACCGTCTGCTTGTGGAGCGTAGCGCTGCCCGGCTGCGTGAGGCCGGCTTTGAGGTGCTCCTGCATCGCCAGGTCCCACCCAACGACGGCGGCATCAGCCTCGGTCAAGTCGCCATTGCCGCCGCCTGGCTGGCCGCCTAGGCATATGGACTTGCTCTGGTTCGGCCTGCTCCTTATTCTCCTGGGCCTTCTGCCTGCAGCCCTGTTGCTCCTGGCCAGCCGGCGGGGTAGCTTCTTCCTGTGGGCGGCCCTGGCCGGCATTGCTGGTGCCATCGCCGGTGCCCTGTTGGCCTTCGTCGGCCGGGGGCAGCGGGTGTTCTGAACTGCGATCGGAGGTGGATAATGTGTTTAGGAGTGCCGGGCCGGGTGGAATCCATTGCCCCGGATCCCTTGGGCATGACCATGGGCCGGGTCAACTTCTCCGGCATCGTCAAAGAGGTCTGCCTGGCCTACCTGCCTGAGGTGCAGGTCGGTGACTATGTCATCGTCCACGTAGGCTTCGCTATCAGCCAGATCGACGAGGCCGAGGCCAACGAGGTCTTCGAATACCTGCGCCAGATGGACGAGTTGGGCGAGCTGGACCTGCCCCAGCCGTCCTAGACCAGCCTGCCGTGAAATACATCGACGAATACCGCGACGAGGCCACCGCTCGCAAGTTCCTCCAGGCCATCGAGACTACGGTCACCCGGCCCTGGACCCTGATGGAAATCTGCGGCGGCCAGACCCATACCCTCATTAAGTTCGGCATCGACCGCCTGCTGCCCGAGCAGGTCGAGCTCGTCCACGGCCCGGGCTGTCCCGTCTGCGTCACCCCCCTGGAGCTTATCGATAAGGCCGTCGCCATCGCCCGCCGGCCCGAAGTGATCTTCACTTCTTTCGGCGATATGCTGCGTGTCCCCGGCTCCCAGGCCGACCTGCTGGCCGTCAAGGCGCAGGGCGGTGACGTGCGCATCGTTTACTCCCCCCTGGACGCAGTCAAGCTCGCCCAAAAGCACCCCGACCGCCAGGTCGTCTTCTTTGCCGTCGGCTTCGAAACCACTGCGCCGGCCAACGCCATGGCCGTGTGGCAGGCTCGCCGCCTGGGCCTCCCTAACTTCTCTATCTTGTGCTCCCATGTCCTGGTACCCCCCGCCATGGAGGCCATTCTCGGCGCCCCCCACAATCGGGTGCAGGGCTTCCTGGCCGCCGGCCATGTCTGTGCCGTCATGGGCTACTGGGAGTATGAGCCCATCGCCCGGCGCCACCGGGTACCCATCGTCGTCACCGGCTTTGAACCGTTGGACCTTCTTCAGGGCATCGCCATGACCCTTCAAGCCCTCGAGCAGGGCCGTTGGGGCGTCGAGAACCAGTACACCCGTGTCGTAACCCGCGAGGGCAACCAGTCCGCCCAACGCCTGCTAGGAGAAGTGTTCGAGGTCGCCAGCCGCCAATGGCGCGGCATCGGCCTCATCCCTCACAGCGGCTATCGCCTGCGTCCCGACTTTTCGGCCTTCGACGCCGAGCTGCGCTTCGGCACCGCCGGCATCACCGCCGAGGAGTCGCCCCTCTGCATCGCCGGTGAGATCCTTCAGGGCCTCAAAAAGCCCCACCAATGCACCGCCTTCGGCACCCTCTGTACTCCGGAGCGCCCCCTCGGCGCGCCCATGGTGTCCTCCGAAGGCG
>JAULUH010000339.1:0-7835 GCA_032111745.1 Anaerolineae bacterium
CCGGGGCCTGCGCATGGTCTACGAGCCCAAATACCTGCGCTTCTTCCAGGCCCGCTTCGAAAGGCTGTAAGCCGGCCCTGCCCGCGCGAAGGGCGCAGAGCTCGTTGCATGAGCCCTGCGCCCTCCACGCGCCACCGCCGCCCGTCTACCATGACCGATTCTCATCTGCGTCGGGCCTACCTGGCCCTGTTCGTGGGCATCCTGTGCATCGGCCTGTCGGCCATCTGGGTCAAGCTGGCCGGCGTGCCCGGCACGGTCTCGGCCTTCTACCGCATGGCCATTGCTGCCCTGGTCCTGGTTCCCCTTTGGTTGGCCCGCCGGGGACCGCGCAGCACCCTGCCGCGCGGCCAGGCCCTCCAGCTGGCCCTCCTGGGCGGGGTGTTCTTCGCCATGGATCTATCTCTCTGGAACACCGCCATCCTGATGACCTCCGCGGCCCAGGCCACCCTGCTGACCAACAGCGCGCCCCTGTGGGTGGGCCTGGGCGCCCTCATCTTCTTCCACGAGCGGCTGCGCCCCCTGTATTGGGTCGGCCTGGCCATCGCCCTGGCCGGCATGCTCCTGGTCGTGCGCCAGCCGGCCGCCGCCGGGCCTGCCATCGACGTCGGCAGCCTCCTGCCCATCGCCGCCAGCATGTTCTACGCCGCCTACCTGCTCTCCACCCAACGCGCCCGGGCCACCACGGACACCGTGACCTTCATGGTCATCTCCGTCCTCGCCAGTGCCGCCGTGCTGCTGGCCCTTAACCTGGTGCTCGGCCAGCCCCTCTCCGGCTTCCCTCCAAAGTCCTGGGCAGCTCTCCTTGGCCTGGCGCTGATCTCTCACGTCGGCGGATGGTTATCCATCAACTACGCCCTCGGCCACCTGCCCGCCACCCGGGTTTCCGTCAGCCTGCTGGGCCAGCCTCTTGTCACCACCCTGGTCGCCATTCCCCTCCTCGGCGAAATCCCCACCCCGCGCCAGGTCCTCGGCGCTGTCCTGGTCCTGGCCGGCATCTACACCGTCCTCCGCTCGCGCCAAAGCTAGCCTCCCTCATTCAGTTCTGCCTCCTTCGGTCCTGACTCCGCTCTTTGCGCCTCTGCGGTTCGCCTCTGGAGTCCGTTTTCCGGTCGCGCCTACCCCTCCAGGGTCGACAAATCTCCCTCCGGCTGCCCCAGCGCCCGCGCCCGCAGCACCCGCCGCATGATCTTTCCCGAGCGCGTCTTGGGCAGGCTGGTCACCAGCTCCACGCGCGCCGGCACCGCGATCGGACCCATCTCCTGGCGCACATGCAGCTTCAACTCATCCTCACTGGGAATGGCGACACCGGCGCGCGGGATACAGAAGGCGTGAATGGCATGGCCCTTGAGCTCATCAGGCACGCCGATCACCGCGGCCTCGGCCACCCCGGGATGGCTCACCAACGCGCTCTCGATCTCCGCCGTGCCCAGGCGATAGCCGGCCACCTTGATCACGTCGTCGATGCGGCCGATCACCCAGATGTAGCCGTCGTCATCCCGCCGCGCGCTGTCCCCGGCCAGGTACCAGCCCTGGTCCCGGAAGCGTGACCAGTACTGCTCCACGTAGCGATCCGGATCCCCATACACCGTGCGCAGCATGCCCGGCCATGGCCGCTTGATCACCAGGTAACCATCCTCGTTAACAGCGCAGGACTTACCTTCCTCGTCCACGACGTCGACGATCACGCCCGGAAAGGGCCGCGTAGCCGACCCAGGCTTCAGCGGCAGGCTAGGCACCGGCGTGATCATGAACCCCCCCGTCTCCGTCTGCCACCAGGTGTCCATGATGGGACAGCGCTCTCCCCCGATCACCTGGTAGTACCAGCGCCAGGCCTCGGGGTTGATCGGCTCGCCCACGCTGCCGAGCAGGCGCAGGCTGTTCAGGTCATAGCGCCTTGGCCAGGACTCGCCGAAGCGCATCAGCCCGCGGATAGCCGTCGGCGCCGTATACAGGATGGTAATGCCGTACTTCTCGATCATCTGCCACCAGCGGTTGGGGAAGGGATAGTCCGGCCCGCCCTCATACAAGAAGCTGGTGGCCCCCAAAATCAGCGGGCCATACACGATGTAGGAGTGCCCGGTGATCCAGCCCGGGTCCGCCGCGCACCAGTAGCGGTCCTCATCCTTGACGTCAAAGACCCACTTCAGGGTCGTGGAGACGTAGACCTGGTAGCCGCCATGGGTGTGCAGTACCCCCTTGGGCTTCCCTGTGGTGCCCGACGTGTAGAGGATGAACAGGGGGTCCTCGGCATCCATGACCTCGGTCTCGCACTTGGAGGAGGCGATCGGCAGCGCCATCAGGTCGTGCAACCAGTAGTCACGCCCGGTCTGCATGTTGACCTCCTGGCCTGTGCGCCTGACCACGACCACGTGCTCGACGTAGCCCGAGCGGCGCACCGCCTCGTCGGCAATCTCCTTCAAATTGACCGTCTTGCCGCGTAGCCAGCCGCCATCCGCCGTGATCAGCACCTTGCTCTGGGCGTCCTCGATGCGATCGGCCAGCGCCTCCGTGGAGAAGCCACCGTATACCACGCTATGCACCGCGCCTATCTTCACCGTAGCCAGCATGGCGATCACCAGCTCGGGGATGCGGCCCATATAGATGGTGACGCGGTCCCCCTTCCTGACCCCCATGCTCTTCAACACATTGGCGAACTTGTTGACCTCGCGGTAGAGCGCATAATAGGAGAAGGTGCGATGCTCTCCCGCCTCGCCCTCCCAGATCAGGGCCAGCTTGTTGCGGCGCCAGGTCTTGGCATGCCGGTCTACTGCGTTATGGGCGATATTGGTCTTGGCGCCGACAAACCACTGGTAGAACGGGGCCTTGCTCTCGTCCAGCACCTTCTGCCAGGGCTCGTACCATTCCAGCTCCTCTGCCTGCTCCGCCCAAAAGGCCTCCAGGTCGGCCGCCGCCCGGTCGTATAGCGCCTGGTAGTCCTGGACATGGGCCGTGGCCACCATGGCCGGGTCCGGGTGATAGACCTCGTGCTCGGCGGCCAGGATCTCCGCCTCCCGCTCCTTGGTCAGATCGGCATGTACGTCGTCGCTCATGTCATCGGTCTCCGTGTGTGGTTATGGACTCAGCACCGGGCTCTCGCCTGCGGCAGGACGCTGCAACTGGGGTTGGCGAATTATAGCCAGCTTTCCCAGATCCGTCAATCAAAGGCCCGCCCTAACACCCTACTGGTATGATATGAAACGTAGGGGCATGCCCTGGTCGTTCATGGCGCTAAGCCTCCTCACCCGGTCATTGCGAGCCGTCTGCGGCGAAGCAATCTCACTCCGTAGTCCGGCTTGCAGCCTCCCGGCCTTCCGTGCGCTATCCTAATGCCACCATGCGCTACGCTCTCGTCCTCTGCACCGCATTGATCCTCGGCGCCTGCACATCTGCGCGCACACCCGTTCCCGACCTGTCCTGGCAACCCGTGGACGCCGGCCTCCTCTCCCACGCCCAGGTCACCTCCCTCGCCTTTGACCCGGCCAGCCCCCAGCAGGCCTTCGCCGGCACCTACGACCACGGCCTTTACCGCAGTGACGACGGCGCACAAAGCTGGCAGCCGGTCCCCAACGCTTTCCCGGATCGCCCAATCTTCTCCCTACTGGCCGACCTCGCCCACCCCGGCGCACTGCTGGCGGCCACCGGCGATGGCCTCTGGCATAGCTCCGACAACGGCGAGACCTGGACAGAGATCCCCCTCGGTCAGGGCCTCACCCCCGCCGAATGGCCCGCCAACCTCTACGCCTTGAGCCACGACGGCCAGGGCTCCCTCTACCTCGGCGGGGAGCTGCCGGCCATCCTGCGCAGCACCGACGACGGCCGCAGCTGGCACCCCCTCTCCCCGCTGCCCGCGCCGGCCGCCGTGCTCTCCCTCCTCGTCGAGGACCAGGGCCAGCGCATCATCGCCGGTACCGACGGCCAGGGGCTCTTCATCAGCCGGGACGCCGGCCAGACCTGGCAGGCCGCCGCCGACATCGGATCGACCTACGTCGCTGCCCTCGCCGCCACACCGGGCGACCATGGCGCCATGCTCGCCCGCACCCGCCGGGGCCTCTTCCGCAGCGCGGACCGCGGCACCAGCTGGCAGCAAGTGGCCCAGAATATCGAGGGTCGCATCGACGCTGTGACTCCCCTATCCCAGCCCGGCACAATGCTGCTGGCAACCGGCCAGGGAGGAATCTACCGCAGCGCAGACGACGGCCTGACCTGGCAGCCATGGGGAACCCTGGGCCGCCGCGGGATCGCCTTTGCCCTGCACCCGCACCCTGCGCAGCTACAACGCCTTCTGGCCGGCACCTCCAACGGCCTCTTCTATAGCGACGACGATGGCCGGACCTGGCGCCCCCATCGCGCCGGGCCAGGCTATCCCCCGGCCAGAGCCCTGGCCTTTGGCCCCGGCGACGCTACGGTCCTGGCCAACGCCGATGGCCTCTATCGCCAGAACGGCGCCACGCCCGAATGGCAAGCAACGGCCGAGGGCCTGCCGGCCGAGGCCGTGCTGGACGTGGCCATCTCTGCGGCAGAGCCCCAGCGCTGGTACGCCGGCCTGGACAGCAGTGGTCTTTTTGCCAGCGCCGACGGCGGGCAGACCTGGCAGCCCACCGGCTGGGACCGCTCCGGCGTGCTGCAGGTGCTGAGCCATCCAGCAGACCCCCATCGCCTGTTCATCCGTGTGCCGTTCGAGCGGCTCTACGCCAGCGAGGACGGCGGCATTACCTGGTCCTCCCGTTGGGATGGCATGAGCCTGCAGACCGAGCTGGCATCCCTGGCCATGAGCCCCCATGATAGCAGCGTGCTGATCGCCGGTGCCACGGATGGAATCTTCCGCAGCGACGACGGCACCCGCTCCTGGCAGCCCATCGGGCCGGAGCTGTCCGGGCAAACCATCTACCAGGTCGTGTTTGATCCCGTCGACCCCCAGCGGCTCTACGCCGCGGCCACCAAGGGCGCCTTCGCCAGCAAGGACGGTGGCCAGACCTGGCAGCGCTGGGGCGCCGGGCTGGAGGACATCACGGTCACCAGCCTCGCCCTGCACCTCTCCGACCCGGCCATCGCCTTCGCCGGCACCCGCGGCCACGGCGTGTTTCAGACCGCCAACAGCGGCCAATCCTGGCAACCGGCCAGCCGCGGCCTGCCGACACCAGATATCACGAGCCTGGCTCCATCGCCTGACGGCCGCTGGCTGTGGGCGGTCACCAGCCAGGGCGCCTTCCGGTCACCGCTTGCCGCGCCCCCTGGTCCGGCGCTGCGCACGCCCCTGGCCCTCCGTAGGCTCTCTCTGCTCTCTCCGCCCTCTTCGTCCTCTGCGTCCTCCGCGTTCTCTGCGACTCCCCTCCAGACTCCCCCTGGCCCTGCGAATCCCCCCGCCTCCCAGCCTGCCCTGCGCCGCGCCGTGCACCTGCTGGACACCGGCGCTGCCACCCTCGCCCTGGCCCGCGCTGCCGGCTTCGACACCGCGGTGCAGCTCTTCAGCTGGCGCGAGATCGAGCCGACCCGCGGCCAGTTCCACTGGCAACGGCCAGATGAGATCGTGGCCGGCGCCGCCCACTACGGCCTCGACCTGGTCGTGCGCCTGGACCAGCACCCCGCCTGGACCAGTAGTGCCTCCCTCGCCCTCAACGCGCCACCCGACGACCTGGCCGACTACACCCGCTTCGTGCGCACCGTAGCCGAGCGCTATCGCGGCCAGGTGCTGGGCTACATCATCTGGAACGAGCCCAACCTGGCCGTCGACTGGGGTGGCCAGCCACCCGACCCCGCCGCCTATACCAGCATGCTGTGCGCCGCGCACCAGGCCATCCGCCAGGCCGACCCCGGCGCTCTGATCATCAGTGCCGGCCTGGCTCCCACCAACAACCAGGACGACCAGGCCAGGGACGATCAATTGTTTCTATTGCACATGTTCGATGCCGGCGCGCGAAATTGCTTTGACGTCCTGGCCGCCCACCCCTACGGCTTCGCCCACCCCCCCGACAGTCCGGCGGACGCCGGCCAGGGCTTGAACTTCGCCCGCGTAGAGGCCCTGCGCCAGATCATGGTCGCCCGCGGCGCCGCTGAAAAGCCCATCTGGGCCACAGAGATGGGCTGGGCCGTGGCACCGGGCGCCACGGCCAACTACGCTACCGTATCCCCCACCGAGCAGGCCGCTTACCTGGTTGGCGCGTTCCAGCGCGCCGCGCGCGAGTGGCCCTGGCTGCAGATGCTGGCCGTATGGAACCTGGGCGGCGAGAACCACCCCGAGTGGCACGGCTTCAGCCTGCTCGCCCCGGACGGCTCCCCGCGGCCGGCCTTCCTGGCCCTGCAGCAGGTGAACCAGGGTGCCCGAACCTCGGTCGGGCTGCCCGGTATCCTGGCCGCCCTGCGCTCGGCCCTCGCGCCGCCCGCTGGCCGCAGTGAGATCATGGTCCTGGCCCCGGACGCAGTCGTTCACCTGGGCGACAGCCAGTTCTCCGAGCCCTGGATGCCCCTCTACAGCAACCGCAATCCCAGCACCCGCTGGCAGGGAACCTTCTATATGGGCGATCCCGGCCAGGCTCCCTGGCAGCTCAGCCTGCGGGCCATGCAGCCCAACGTCTGGGGCAACACGGTCTGGATCAATGGCCAGCGCCTGGAGCCCGCCCTTGCCACCGGGGATTTCAGTGGCAGCTGGATCTCCCAGGCCTGGGAGGTGCCCGCCTCCCTGCTCCAGCCCGGCCCCAATGCTATCGAGGTTGCCATCGGCCGTACCCTGCCCCTGCTGCAGGACAACCGCTTCGCCTGGGACGACCTGCAGATCAAGGACATCGTGCTCCGGCCATCAGCCCCGTAGCCTTTGACCTGCCCTCCAGGTCCCTTTCTCGCACCGCCATTTGACAATCCCCCACAATCCTGGTATGAATCCTGCATTCTGCGAGCCACACCCCCAGGAGGATACCGGCCATGGCACTTGGGATTCCCAGCCTGCTGCTCAAGCAGCTCTACACCTTTGACAGCCTGAAGAACGTCAACGGCAGTGTCCAGTTCTCGCTGAAAAACCGCCTGAGCGACGCCACCGTGACCAGCCTGGAGAGCGTGGCCTTCGACGGCGTCGAGGTGCCCCGCCAGTCTCTCTCCGTGAAGCTGGACGACGGCCAGGTGCTGACCCCGGACGACATTGTCCACAAGCCCATCGATTTCCCCCTGCGGCGCTCTCTCGACATCTACGCGGCCATCCCGCCCCTGGCCGATGGCAAACATCGCATCGAGGTGGCCTTCACCGCCGACCCCTTTGGCCGGCTCAAGCTTAAGGTAGACGGCTCCATCATCCAGCACCAGGAACGTGCGGTGAAGATCCCGCGCGACTCTGCTGACGACTACTCGGACGGGGCCATCGCCGCCCGGCAGAGCTTCATCGAGGAGTTCACGGGGGTCAAGCTCAAGCACATCACCCACTATAACTTCGATCCCCACATCCTTCAGGGCAACGTGGAGAACTTCACCGGCGTCGCCCAGGTGCCCATAGGCTTTGCCGGGCCCATCCTGATCCAAGGCGAGCATGCCCAGGGGGAGTTCATCGTGCCCATGGCCACCGCCGAGGGCACCCTGGTGGCCTCCTACAACCGCGGCATGAAGGTCCTCAACCTCAGCGGCGGCGTCAAGGTGAGCGTCATCGGCGACGCCATGCAGCGCGCGCCGGTGTTCGTGTTCGACGACGCCCGCGCCGCCCGCCAGTTCGTCACCTGGTGCCGCGACCACATGGACCAGATTCGCGAGGAAGCCGAGGCGACCTCCAGCGTGGCCAGGTTGGAGTACATCGACTTCTACCTGGCGGCCAAGTTCGCCTTCCTGCGCTTCAACTTCTCCACCGGGGATGCCGCCGG
>JAULUH010000340.1:0-6700 GCA_032111745.1 Anaerolineae bacterium
GGGCGACCACGCCCTTCTCCTGGCGCAACTGGCCTCCCCCACCTACGACGCCCTGCTCCAGCAGCTGGACACGGCCGACTACCACATCCTGCACTTCGACGGCCATGGCCTGCTGGCCCGGCGCTGCCCGAATTGTCGCACGCTAGCTCCGGCCCCCGCCGCGGCCTGCCCCTCCTGCCAGGCCCCCCTGCACGGCGTGGAGGCCCTGGGCTACCTGGCCTTCGAGGGCCCCCAGGGCGCGGCCGACTTTGTTAGCACGGTGGAGATGGAGAACCTGCTGGCCGCCCGCGGGGTGCGCCTGGTCTTCCTCTCCGCCTGCGAGTCCGGCGCCCTCGCCGGGGACTCCCTGTTCGGTGCCCTGGGGCCCGGCCTGGTGCGCGCCGGCGTCCCCGCCGTGCTCGCCATGCAGCTGGCCGTGCCCGCCGCGTCCACCGTCGACTTCGCCCAGAGCTTCTATGCCGCCCTGGCCCGGGGCGAGCCCATCGCCCGGGCCGTGGCCCAGAGCCGCCGCCGGCTCTTCCGCGCCGGCACCTGGTTCATCCCGGCCCTCTACCTGCGCAGCCAGGACGACGAGGGCCGGCTGTTCAGCGCCTGAGGATCCCTGCCCGGCGCCACATTTTTGCCCTGGCCGTGCGTTTAACATAGATAGAACGACCTGTCATGGCCCTGTGGGCCGTAAGCTGCGTGCCCGCAGGGCGATCGTCCAGCCATGGATGGAGGCTATGATCGAGCTCTGCCGGCACCTGGCCGGCCTCATCGTCGAAGACAACGCCATCCTCCTCGTAGGCACCGACCTGCGCCGGGGCTCTGACGAGTCCCCTCTGGTGCAGCAGCTGGCCGACGCCCTGGCGGCCCGCATCGACTACCAGCGGGCCGAGCGCCATCTCCCCGCCGTGGCCCGGGACTTCCAGACCCTCAAGGGCCGCCACGCCCTCATCGAAGTGCTGCAGGAGGAGCTGGAGCGCCTCGGCACGGAGCCGGCGCCCGTGCACCAGCTCCTGCTGGATGCCGTGGTGCCCGGCACCAAGGTCATCACCTCCCGCTTCGACCACCTCCTGGAGAACGCCCTCGAGCAGGCCCACCGGCCCTACGTCCTCATCGTCCGCGATACCGACCTCCCCTTCTTCGACGAGAAGAAGATCACCCTGATCAAGATCCAGGGGGATATCAACCAGCCCGATAGCCTGGTGGTGACCGAGGATGACGTCAACGATTTCATCCACAAGCTGCCGACCATCAGCGACATCGTGCGGGCCTATGTCGCCACCAAGACCCTGATCTTCCTGGGCTACGACCTCAGCAGCCCCCAGTTCAAGCAGTTCTTCCGCCAGGTCAGCCACGACCTCAAGGGCTACCGCCGCCAGGCCTATGCCATCACCGGCGAGCCGGTGGACCCGGTGGAGCGGCAGTACTGGGAGCAGCAGGGGGTAGAGCTCCACGCCTGCCCGCCGCTGGACTTCCTGAAGGCCATGGCCCAGCAGGTCAGGCTGCGCGCTGCGGCGGCGGAGCCCGCCGGCCCTCGGCCAGCCAGCCTCGCCCAGGCGCCCCTGCCTGCCCGCCCCTACAAGGCCCTGGACAGCTTCACCGCCGCCGATGCCGCCATCTTCAGCGGCCGGCGCGAGGAGAGCCAGCGCCTGGCCAACCGCATCCTGGCCAACCAGGTGACCGTGCTGTGCGGCGAGATGGGCAGCGGCAAGACCAGCCTCCTGCAGGCCGGCGCCGGCCCCCTGCTCGCGCAGCAGCGCGCCCTCCTGGCGATCGCCTCCCCCGCGGCCGGCCGGCCGCTCGCCGGCCTGCTGCCGGCGAGCCTGCTCGCCGCCGGGGAGCAGGCCGGCCTGGCCCCGCCCGCGGACCCGGGCGACCTGGCGGCACTCATCCGCACCTGGCAGCAGGTCCAGGACGGCCCCCTGGTGCTGGCCGTGGACCAGTTCGAGCAGTTCTTCCTCGTCTACAGTCCGGCCGAGCAGGCCGCGGCCGTCGCCACCCTGCACGCGCTGTGCCAGGACGAGACCCTGTTCATGCGCCTGGTATTGGTGGTGCGGGAGGACTTCCTCGGCCGCCTGCAGACCCTCGAGCCCGGCCTGCCCGGCCTTATGGCCGCCCGCTTCTGGCTGGAGCGCCTGGGCCTGGAAGCGGCCCGCGCCGCCATCGTCGATCCCGTGCAGCCCTTCGGCCTGCGCTGGGACCCGCAGCTGGTGCAGCGCATCCTGGACGAGCTGAGCACCAGCGGCGACGGCGGCGTCTACCCGCCCCAGCTCCAGATCGTCTGCGACCGCCTCTTCGACGCCGCCACCGCGCACGCGCCGGCCAACGGCGCCACGGCCGGCCCCGAGATCGACCTGGCCCTCTTCACCGCCCTGGGCGGCACCGAGGGCATCCTGGGCGACTATCTGGACAGCGCGGTGCATCGCCTGCCCCCCGCGCAACAGCCCCTGGCCCGCGGCCTCTTGGGCGCCCTGGTCAACAGCCAGAAGGCCAAGCAGCGCCTGCCCCTGGATGACCTGGCCCGGATCGTCGCGGCCGCGCCCGCGGACGCCGCCACGGTCCTGGATGAGCTGGCCCGGCAGCGCCTGGTGCGGCGCTACGAGATGCCCAATGGCGGTTCCGGCCCGGTGGCCTACGAGCTGACCCACGACTACCTGGCCGCGCGCATCGCCCGCTGGCTCGGGCCAGAGTTCTGGGACCAGCAGAAGGCCCGCGAGCTGGTGCGCCAGGCCCTGCCCCTCTGGCGAACAGACGCCAGCCTGCCCGCGCCCGACGTGGTCCGGCTCGCCACCACCCAGCACGGCCGCGTGCGCTTCGCCCCCGCGGAGAGCCAGATGCTCTACGCCGCGGCCGTCAGCTACGGGCTGGACGCCGCGGCCTGGGAGGCAGACCTGACCGCTGGGCAACGCCGCGACCTGTTGTTGCATCTCCTGCAAGAGCCCGAGGCCACGACCCGCGCCCGCGCCGCCAAGGCCCTGGTCCCCATCGGCGACCAGGCGGCCGCCCCCGCACTGGCGCAGGCCATGCTGGCCGACCCCGACCCCGCGGTGCGCGCCGCGGTCGCCACCGCCGCGGCCAGCGGTATCACCGCCGCCACCGATGGCACGGCCACAGCCGTAGTGAACAGTTTGGCACAAAGCGCGGTGGAGCCGGCTACTGAGGATGCCGCCATGCAGGCCCTGGCCACAATTCGCGACCAAGAGCCGGCGGTAGACGCGCTGATCCCGCCAGAGATAGCCGGACCAGTGCATCGCCGCGTCGCCGCGCTGCGCCTGAGCCGCAGCCGGCAGCGGATTTTGGCCGACATAGGCCTGGCCATGCAGTGGGGCTTCCTCGGCTTTGGGCTGAGTTTGGGACTACTGACGGGCTTATTCGCGCTGGGACAGGACCTTGGCGCCAACGCCACCCTGGCAGCAAGGTTGGCCACGTTTCTGTTTAGCGTAAGCGCCGTGGGCACCCTAGGCGCCCTGGCGGCAGGCGTTGGCGCCGCAGTTCGCGGCGTCATGCTGGCGCTTAGCGACCAGGGCCCCATCCCCCGCGTATGGTTGGCGGGAGGCATCACCAGCGGGATAGTCCTGGGCATCTTGCTGCCGGCCCTGCTCTTGAACCTGCCTGGGGGCCGTCCGGCTGGCCTGAGCCAGCTTCTGACCATGATTTTGGCCGGCTTGTTGCTGGGCGTCGCTGCCGCCGTTCCCCTGCGGCTAGCGTGGCCGCTGCGGATAGTCGTGGCGGCGTTTCTGGGAGGGGCCATCTTTGGCCTGGCCGGATTGCTGCTGGGGGTAGGCTCCGGCACGCCTGCCGTCTTGGGGAGGTGGATAATTGCCGGTATCGGAGCCGGCATCGGCATGTTCGCCGGACTAAACCCCGGATTCTGGAAACCAGGGTCGCCGCCACAGGCGCAGCCCCTGGAGGGAGGATAGTGTCATGAGAAAGCGTTACTATGGTCTTTGCCTGCTGCTAGCCGTCGCCTGGCTGCTGGCCGCCTGTGGCCCGGAGGTGGCCCCACCTCCCCCCGCAGCTCCGGCCACCAGCTCCGAGGTAGAGGCTGAGGCCCACAGCGACACGGTTTGGGTCGTGCACCAGGACCAGTCCAGGGATACCTTGCCCAGCACGGAGCAGACCATGCTGAGTGTGCGCGAAGGTGTCGACGTCGACCAGTTAGGTCGCGCAGTGTTGCGCTTCGCCGACCTGCTATTTGTCGAAGTGTTGCGCCAGGGCCAGTTGCAGGTCCGCGAACTGTCTATTGACCAGCAAACAGCGTCAGTATCCGTGGTACAAGGCCTGGGCACGGCCCTGTATGACTTCCACCCCCAAGAGCAGATCGACCGGCGCCTGAACGTGACCACCGAATTTGCCCAGGTGGTCGCCACCGGCACCAAGTTCATGATCGTCCGCGAGGCCGACAGCCCCCTGGAATGGGTGCTGGCCTTCGATGCCACCGCGGATGACCTGACCGTGGAGGCGGACGGCATGGCCGAAGGCGTGGAAACGGGGGTCGCCCGCTGGGTGGCCCCGGTCGACGGTCCCGGCCTGCCCGTATCCTTCGACGCCGAGAACGTCAACCAGTGGGTCGCCCGGGCCCGCAGCGGCCAGGCCCAGCCCGAGATCGGCGAGGTGCTCTGGCCCCAGGCCGACGTGCTGGCCGATACCACCGTGCTGGACGACATCCCCGCGCCCGGCGAGCCCTTCTTCCTCGAGGGCGTCCAGCTGGAGCTGGATCCTCACGGGCTGTACGGCAACCCGGAGTACTGGCTGGAGGACTGCAACGGCGACGGCATCCGCGACATCGCCATGCGCAGCGGCCGGCTCAAGATGGACTTCCGGCCCGTGCTGAGCCGGGTGCGCGCCCTGGACGTCACCGTCGCCAACCTGGGCCAGCCCGGCTCGGGCGCGCTCACCGTGCTCGACCCGGCCCGCGCGGAGCTGGACATCCAGGAGGTCACCGCGCCGGAGGGCGCCGTCCAGGTCCTCAGCCTGCGCTCGGAGCCCGGCCAACCCTATCACTACGCGGAGCTGGCCATGGGCCACGGTTGCTTCCTGGGCTTCAGCCTGACCCCGCCGCTCCCCACCGGCGAGCCGGCTGAGCCGCGGCCGGCGGTCGAGGTGGGAGAGATCCTCCCGCCCCCCACCGCCACCCCTGGGCCCGAGAGTCCTACCCCCACCACCAGGCCCCCGACGCCAACACCTGCTCCCGAAACACCCCTGTGCACCGTCGTCGCCTCCAAGCTGAACGTGCGCAGCGGCCCGGGCACGGTCTACGATGTCACCTCCCAGGTGGCCCGCGGCGCGGAGCTGGTTCCCCTGGGCCGCAACACGGCGGCCGGTTGGGTCTTCGTACGCGTGGCGCAGACCGGACGGCAAGGATGGGTCAGCGCCGAGTCCCGCTACGTCTCCTGCAACGTCGACATTCGCGACCTGGAGCCGGTCGAGGCGCCGCCCACCCCGACCCCCCTGCCCACCGAGCCACCTACCCCTGAGTACAGGTTCGAGCCGGCAGCGGCGACCATCCGCGCTGGTGAATGCGTGACCCTGAAGTGGGCCACCGCCAACGTGCAGGCCGTCTACTTCGAGGGCGAGGGCGTGCGCGGCACGGACAGCCGCCAGGTGTGCCCGGGCGAGACCACGACCTACCGCCTGCGCGTGGACACTTACCTGGGCCGCCAGGAGCTCACATCCCGGATCACCGTCCGGGCGGAAGAGCCCCAACCGTACACCATCACCTTCTGGGCCAAACCTACAACCATCACGGCCGGCCAGTGTACGACCGTGGGCTGGGAAACCTCCAACGTCCAGGCCGTCTACTTCGAGGGCGGCGGCGTCATCGGCTCCGACAGCCGCTCGGAATGCCCGGGCGAGACCAGGGACTACCACCTGCGCGTCGAGACCTACCAGGGGACACAGGAGCGCACCGTGACCGTGGTAGTCAACCAGCCGGTGGCGGGACCCGGGTACGAGTGCTGGAGCGAGTCCGGCATCGAGACGGGATGCTGGACCGTGCGCTGGAAGGTCTGGAACGCCCGCGAGGTCTACTACGAGGGCGAAGGCGTGGCCGGCGAGGGATACAGAGTAGAGTGCCCAACCAGCAGCACCGAGTACACCCTGCGCATAGTCGGCCTGGACGGCAAGGACTACTACTGCCGGGTACCTATCGAGGTAAGCCGGGAAACGGTCTTGCAGACGCCCCAGCAGCTGAAACCACCCGACGGCTCTGTGTTCGACCACTACCCGCGCACCACAACCCTGGGCTGGAGCGCCGTGCCTGGCGATCCCTCCTACCTCCAGTATGGGGTGGAGGTCGACTGCTTCCACTGCTGTGAATCCAACGCCTGGTGCACCGACGTCGGCGAGACCTGGATGGTGGAGCGGGTGGGCGGCACCAGCTACACCTTCGACTACGTCGGCGCCCAACCCGGCCGCTGGCGCGTCTGGGCCGTCGACCTCTCCACCGGCCTCGAAAGCGCCAAAAGCGGCTGGTGGGAGTTCGAATACCTGCGCTAGCAGACCATCCCGATCATGCCGGGCATCCCCCCACATCCCATCGTAGGGGCGGGCCTCTGTGCCCGCCCCGGGTTTTCACCCCCCCTTGGCCGCGCCAAAACCCTCATCCCATCGTTCGGGGCGGCCCGCCGTGCCATCCGTTCCAACTCATACCACTTTCTGGCCCGTCAGCCGGCATCTGCGGCCGCTGCTCGTGCTCGCGTAGGGGCATGAATGA
>JAULUH010000341.1:0-4239 GCA_032111745.1 Anaerolineae bacterium
CCTGTCTCACGACGGTCTGAACCCAGCTCGCGTACCGCTTTAACGGGCGAACAGCCCGACCCTTGGGACCTACTCCAGCCCCAGGATGCGACGAGCCGACATCGAGGTGCCGAGCCACCCCGTCGATGTGGACTCTTGGGGGTGACTAGCCTGTTATCCCCGGGGTAGCTTTTATCCGTTAAGCCACGGCCCTTCCACTCGGAACCGTGGGATCACTAACGCCGACTTTCGTCTCTGCTCGACTTGTGGGTCTTGCAGTCAAGCTCCCTTATGCGTTTGCACTCTACGGCTGGTTTCCATTCAGCCTGAGGGAACCTTTGCGCGCCTCCGTTACATTTTAGGAGGCGACCGCCCCAGTCAAACTGCCCACCTGGCACTGTCCCCAAGCCGGATTACGGACTCAGGTTAGGGCCAAGACTTCACCAGGCTGGTATTTCAACGGCGACTCCACCGAGGCTGACGCCCCAGCTTCCCAGTCTCCCAGCTATCCTACACAAGTCAAGCCCTAACGCAATGCCAAGCTGCAGTAAAGCTCCACGGGGTCTTTTTGTCCTGCTGCGGGTAAATGGCATCTTCACCACTACTTCAATTTCACCGGGTCCCTCGTTGAGACAGTGCCCCACTCGTTACGCCATTCGTGCGGGTCGGAACTTACCCGACAAGGAATTTCGCTACCTTAGGACCGTTATAGTTACGGCCGCCGTTCACCGGGGCTTCGGTTCAGAGCTTCGGTCCGAAGACCTAACCCCTCCCCTTAACCTTCCGGCACTGGGCAGGCGTCAGCCCCTATACATCCTCTTCCGAGTTTGCAGAGACCTGTGTTTTTGTTAAACAGTCGGCAGGGCCATTTCACTGCGGCCACCTCGGGCTCGGCAAGCTAGTCACCTTACCCTACCGTGGCGATCCTTCTTCCGAAGTTACGGATCTATTTTGCCTAATTCCTTAACGAGGGTTCTCCCGATCCCCTTGGTATACTCTACCCGTCTACCAGTGTCGGTTTGCGGTACGGGCACGTGGATCTCACTAGAGGCTTTTCTTGGCAGCATGGGCTCAACCAGTTTACGGCCTAGGGCCTTCCCCATCACCCCTCAGCTCAGGTGGCGGACTTACCTACCACCCTCATCGCCTACGGGCTTGGCACCGGAATCCAATAACCGGCTGGCCTACCCTTCTGCGTCACCTCTTCGCTCAAACGATCCGACGTGGTACAGGAATATTAACCTGTTGTCCATCGACTACGCCGTTAGGCCTCGCCTTAGGCCCGACTAACCCGACGCGGATTAACCTTCCGTCGGAAACCTTAGACTTACGGGGGATACGTTTCTCGCGTATCTTACGCTACTCATGCCGGCATTCGCACTTCTGTGGGCCGCAACCGGTCCTCGCGGTCCGACTTGTATCTCCCACAGAACGCTCCCCTACCGCTCCGTCCGAAGACGAAGCCCACAGCTTCGGTGCGAGGCTTTAGCCCCGTTATATTTTCGGCGCAGAATCACTAGACCAGTGAGCTATTACGCACTCTTTAAAGGGTGGCTGCTTCTAAGCCAACCTCCTGGCTGTCCGAGTAACTCCACATCCTTTCCCACTTAGCCTCAACTTGAGGACCTTAGCTGGTGGTCTGGGCTCTTTCCCTCTCGACTACGGATCTCATCATTCGCAGTCCGACTGCCACGCTTGGAGTACCGGTATTCGGAGTTTGATACGGTTTGGTAAGCGACATGCCCCCTAGCCGAGTCAGTGCTCTACCTCCGGTACTAAACGCGTGACGCTAGCCCTAAAGCTATTTCGGGGAGAACCAGCTATCTCCGGGTTCGTTTGGCATTTCACCGCTACCCACAGCTCATCCCCTAATTTTGCAACATTAGTGAGTTCGGGCCTCCACGAGACATTACTCTCGCTTCACCCTGGCCATGGGTAGATCACCCGGTTTCGGGTCTACTCCCTGCGACTAGACGCCCTATTCAGACTCGCTTTCGCTACGGCTCCGCCTGTTCACTGGCTTAACCTTGCCACAGAGAGTAACTCGCCGGCTCATTCTCCAAAAGGCACGCGGTCACACATTTCCCTAAGGACATAGTGCTCCCACTGCTTGTAGGCGTACGGTTTCAGGTTCTATTTCACTCCCCGCACTGGGGTACTTTTCACCTTTCCCTCACGGTACTGGTTCACTATCGGTCGCTAAGAGTATTTAGCCTTGGAGAGTGGACTCCCCAGATTCCCACAGGATTAGCGTGCCCCGTGGTACTCAAGGACACAGCGGGAGTCTAGTATCTTTCGTCTACGGGGGTGTCACCCTCTTCGCCCAACCGTTCCAGAGCTGTTCGACTAGACACTAGATTTGTAACTCCCTGGAGCCTTCGCAGTGGCTCCTGCCATGCCTTTCAACCCCTGCGTTGCAACGGCTACGACCTATCACGCAACCCAGGTTTAGGCTTTTCCCCTTTCGCTCGCCACTACTCAGGGAATGATCTTCTTTCCTCGAGGTACTTAGATGTTTCAGTTCCCTCGGTTCCCTCCTCCCAGTCTATGTGTTCAACCGGGAGGTACCCAGGCATTCCCCTGGGTGGGTTTCCCCATTCGGGCATCCCCGGATATAACGCCTGACAACGGCTTCCCGAGGCTTATCGCAGTTGTCCACGCCCTTCATCGGCTCTTAGCGCCAAGGCATCCACCGTACGCCCTTAGTAGCTTTCCACGCGAGACGGCAGAAATTGAAGTTCGCATTCTATTCGGTTGTTAAGGTACCAGCTCAGCAACTCGACGGTCCGGTTGCTGATCTTCGAGCCTCAGACATGCTCAAGCTCGAAGATCAGAAACCCACCTGGCCCCAGACGCAAAACGACCCGGCATACGCCGGGTCGCGGAAGCTCCGACGTACTGGTATTCCTGTCAGGGTGCCTTGGCTTGGCAAACAATCCGCATATAGTATTGCACAATCAAGCGACTTGGGGCCTTGGCCCCTCGGCTAGTGGGCCTGAGTGGATTCGAACCACTGACCCCTGCGTTATCAGCACAGTGCTCTAACCGACTGAGCTACAGGCCCGGGCAACACAGTTAACCGCTGAAAAGTGACAGAAAGGCCGGCGTTGGGGTAGCCCGGCAAAACCGGACTATTGACCTAGGAGTGCGCCATCCGACGGCTGGTTGATCCAGCGCCGGCAGGCAATCAACTCCCTAGAAAGGAGGTGATCCAGCCGCAGCTTCCGCTACAGCTACCTTGTTACGACTTCGTCCCAGTCACCAGTCCCACCCTCGACAGCTGCCTCCTTGCGGTTAGCGCACCGGCTTCAGGTGTTACCAGCTCCCATGACGTGACGGGCGGTGTGTACAAGACCCGGGAACGTATTCACCGCAGTATGGCTGACCTGCGGTTACTAGCAACTCCGACTTCATGCAGGCGGGTTGCAGCCTACAATCCGAACTGAGACCGGCTTTGATGGGATTAGCTCCGCCTCGCGGCTTGGCGACCCATTGTACCGGCCATTGTAGCGTGTGTGTAGCCCTGGACATAAAGGCCATGCTGACTTGACGTCATCCCCACCTTCCTCCGGTTTGACTCCGGCAGTCCCACTAGACACATGTAACTAGTAGCAAGGGTTGCGCTCGTTGCGGGACTTAACCCAACATCTCACGACACGAGCTGACGACAGCCATGCAGCACCTGTGACCGCTGCCCGAAGGCTCGTTCTCCTTTCGGTTCACTACTACGGCCATGTCAAGCCCAGGTAAGGTTCTTCGCGTTGCATCGAATTAAACCACACGCTCCGCTGCTTGTGCGGGTCCCCGTCAATTCCTTTGAGTTTTAGCCTTGCGGCCGTAGTCCCCAGGCGGCAAACTTATCGCGTTAGCTTCGGCACTGATGGGGTCAATACCACCAACACCTAGTTTGCATCGTTTACAGCGTGGACTACCGGGGTATCTAATCCCGTTCGCTCCCCACGCTTTCGCACATGAGCGTCAGGTGTGGGCCAGGAAGCCGCTTTCGCCACTGGTGTTCCTCCCGATATCTACGCATTCCACCACTACACCGGGAATTCCGCTTCCCTCTCCCAACCTCAAGCTGCGCAGTATCGAACGACTCCTCTCAGTTGAGCCGAGAGATTTCACGTCCGACTTACACAACCGCCTGCGTGCGCTTTACGCCCAGTAAATCCGGATAACGCTCGCCTCCTACGTTTTACCGCGGCTGCTGGCACGTAGTTAGCCGAGACTTATTCCTGGGATACCGTCCTTGTCTCT
>JAULUH010000341.1:4249-25678 GCA_032111745.1 Anaerolineae bacterium
CTCTTCTCCCAGAAAAGGAGTTTACAACCCGAAGGCCTTCATCCTCCACGCGGCGTTGCTGCTTCAGGCTTTCGCCCATTGAGCAATATTCCTCACTGCTGCCTCCCGTAGGAGTCTGGCCCGTGTGTCAGTGCCAGTGTGGCTGATCGTCCTCTCAGACCAGCTACCGATCATCGCCTTGGTAGGCCATTACCCCACCAACAAGCTAATCGGACGCAGGCCCCTCCCAAAGCGCCTTTCGGCTTTACTCACCCAAATGAATGAGCGAGCATATGCGGTATTAGCCTCTCTTTCGAGAAGTTGTCCCCCACTTTGGGGCAGGTCACCTACGTATTACTCACCCGGACGCCACTAACCCTTATCCGAAGATGCGGGTCCGTTCGACTTGCATGTGTTAGGCACGCCGCCAGCGTTCATCCTGAGCCAGGATCAAACTCTCCGCAGAATTGATTTTTTTGACCTATGTTAGGTCAGAGACCCAAGCGCCAGGTATCTTTCTGTCACTTTTCAGTTGTTAACGTGCTGCCGCAGACAAGACTTTATATTACCACACCTTCTGCGATCTGTCAAGATCCGATTTGGAGGTAATTAACGTCTCGCCGCTACTGGGCCTCGGCTGCGCTCTTGCACAGCGGGCACAAGAAAAGATATTACCACATCTTCTTGCGCTTGTCAAGACCCAATTTCGGGAAAACTGGCTGCTTCTTCGGTTTTCGACAATCGGGCAAAAACGACCGCCATCTCTCTGGATCGCGGTCGTTCTGCCTTGCTGCTGAGAACCGACTAAAGCTGGAGCGGGATGGCCCCGTGCCTCTTCCGTTGTTAGAACTGCAACTAGATCCACTGCTGTGGCTCTAGTCCAATCATACCATAGCCCCCGGGCCTTGTCAAGATAGGAAGCTTACCGAAAATGCCCGCAACCATCGCCTTGAGTCGCCGGACGAGCTTGCCTGGCTCTATATTGTATGCCGGGCCGGCCAGCCTACTGTATTTCGTATGTGGCCGGCCGTGGCGCTACTTTTACAGACCAGGCACAGCGCTACGGGCTACAAGCCATTGATAACAGGCTCGGAAGGCATCACTCCTAGATCTGGCACTCAGGAGGTGCCAGTGCCCTATATCTGGGAATGCACTCCTGCCACCTGCCAGCCAGGCATCGCCAGAAGTCAACCACCTACATCTCGTGTCTGCCGCTGAGCGCGCGGCTTAGGGTCACCTCGTCGGCATACTCCAGGTCACCACCTACGGGCAGGCCGTGCGCCAACCTGGTTACCCGGACTCCCAGCGGCCTGATCAGGCGGGCCACATACATGGCTGTGGCTTCCCCTTCCAAGTTGGGGTTGGTGGCCAGCAGCACCTCTCGCACCGGCTCAGCCTCCAGCCGCTGCAACAACTCGGCGACGCGCAGTTGCTCGGGGCCAATGCCATCCACCGGGGAGATGGCGCCATGCAGAACATGGTATAGGCCCCGGTATTCCCTGGTGCGCTCGATGGCCAGGACATCTGAGGGTTCCTCGACCACACAGATCATATCCCTGTCGCGCTCCTCACTGCTGCACACAGCACAGGGGCTGGCCTCGGCGATGTTCTGGCAGCGGGCACAGAAGATCGTACGCGCCTTGAGCTCCAGCAGCGCGTTGGCCAGGCCCAGAACATCCTCCTCCGGAGCTCGTAACATGTAGAAGGCCAGCCGGGCAGCGGTCTTGGGCCCGATGCCGGGCAGCCGCGCAAACGCGTCAATCAAGTTGGCTACAGGGGTCGCAAGGGACTGCATGTCAGAGCAGCCCTCCCAGGTCTAGGCCACCGGTCAGCGTCCCCATGCGCTGCGAAGCAAGCTCCTGAGAGCGCGTGATCGCCTCGTTCACTGCGGCCAGGATCAGGTCCTGGACCATTTCAGCGTCCTCCGGATTGAGGATTTCCGGCGCAATGGTCACTGCCTGCAGCTGCTGGTGGCCGGTCATGACCATCCGGACTACACCACCGCCGACCGAGACCTCCACCGTCTCCGCGCCCAGGGCTTCCTGCGTGCGCGCCATCTCCTCCCGCAATTGCTGGATCTGGCGCATCATATCGCCGCTGCCCGTGCCACCCATGCCGCCAGGTGGGCGGGCGCCCCCGCTGGGAAAGGGTTTGCGCCCCTTTTGCTTAGCCATGATTCATGCCTCCTGATGGCAGTGGCGTCAGTCTTTTGTCTGCTGGCGACCCTTGGCGACCTCACCCGGCACGGCGCCCAGATTGTGCAGGGCATGCTCCACCACCGGGTCATCGGCCAGCTCATGCACTTCCTCCCGAGGGGGACCATCGGCCACCGGGCGCGCCGGAGGGCTTTCCACTGCCCTGGGTTGCGCCGGCGACACGCCAGTCACCTGGCTCCCGAGCTGGCAGTGCAGCCGGATCGACCGGCCCAGCAGCTGGCCGATGAGATCCTGCAGGGCAGCCTTGTTAGCCGCCCGTTCCACCGTGTTCTTGGAGAACTCGCTCTCAAAGGCAAAGTAAACGTCGTCACCGCTGGCCACGACATGGCGAAGGGTGCGCAGCGCGCCACGCACGGATCCACCGCGCGCAGCTTCTGTGGCCTGCAGGAACGCCGTCCAGTTTTCGCGGAGCACCCCCACCACTTGATCGTCAGGAATGGCGCTCTGAGCAGTGGGCAGGGTGACGGCCTCCGGGCGTTCCTGCTTTCCGGGAGCCAGCGCGGCATCGGACTGATAAGGTGCCGCAGGGGCAGCCCCAGAGTGGAGGCGCGGCTGCTGGCTGGCGGGAGACGTTTCGGCGGAAATCGCCGGCACGGTGGAGACCGGCGCGGCGGGAGCAGCCGCGGTGATGATAGCAGTCGCAGGCTCCGGCTGCAACGTAGCCAGCCAGGCCAGCTCGAGGGTTAGCTGGGGCTGGGTGGCATCCCGCATCTCGCCGGACGCAGTGTTCAGAAGACGCACGGCGCGTGCCAGGTTCGGGGTGTCGAAGCGTTCCGCCAAGGCCTGGGCCTGCACTAGCTGTTCGCTGGATAGATCGGTGAGTATCTGTCGGGCCTGCGGCCCGCTGACGCGGGACACCAGGACAGCCCGTAAGTACGCCACTAACTGGATCGTGAGCTGGCGCAGGTCCTGGCCTTCAGCGCCAAGCTGGTTGATCAGGGCCAGGCCGGCCGCAGCATCGCCGTTGCCCATGGCAGCCGCCAGATCCTGGATGGCCTGGCCGGAGATGGTGCCGCGCACGGCCTGTACTTGGGCCTCCGTGATGGCATCGTCGCCGTAGGAGAGCAACTGGTCGGTCAGGCTGATGGCATCACGCATGGACCCCTCGGCGCTGCGGGCGATCATCTCCAGCGCTCCCGGATCGGCCGAGCGACCCTCTTGTTCCAGGATGAAGGACAGGCGGCCTACGATCTCGTGGGTGGGAATGCGCCGAAAGTCGAAGCGCTGGCAGCGGGACAGCACGGTATCCGGGATCCTGTGCGGCTCGGTGGTAGCCAGCACGAAGATCACATGAGGTGGCGGTTCCTCTAGAGTCTTCAGCAGGGCATTGAAGGCCTCTGGCGTGAGCATGTGAACCTCGTCGATGACATAGACCTTGGTGCGCGCCTGGCTGGGCACGAAGTGGACCTTATCCCTGAGGTCCCTGATCTCGTCGATACCGCGGTTGGAGGCCGCGTCGATCTCAATGAGATCCAGCAGCGTGCCGCCGTTGATGGCCAGGCACACCGGGCAAGTGTTGTCCGGCCGGGCTGAAGGATCCTCCTGCAGGCAGTTGACGGCCTTGGCCAGCAGCCGGGCCGTGCTGGTTTTCCCGGTGCCGCGGGGGCCGGCAAACAGGTAGGCGTGGGCCATCCGGCCTTCGCGCAACGCGTTGCGCAGGGTACGGGTGACGTGCTCCTGGCCGATCACCTCATCGAATGTCTGCGAGCGCCACTTGCGATAAAGTGCCTGAGCTGCCATCAGTTCTTCCCGTCTCGGCCGGGGCGAAGCCCGGCCTAATTCCGATCGGACGTTCTATAACGACGCTAAGTTTAGCATCTTCAGGCTCATCTGGCAAATGGTTTGACCAGCGCTCCGTTCCCATGGTCCACTAACCGTTTATCCGGGAAATTTGTTATGTGGGATCGCAGCCTGCAGGCTTTCGGCGCCAGCCTCCCTATGCTATAATCGCCGCATGAACAACGACAATTCCAAGATCATCAGGTCGTTTCAGAGCCGCCTGGAGATCGACATCGCCGTACGCAATCTGGGCCACACAACCAATGAGGCAGAGCTACAGCAGCTGGCCAGAGAGGTCGCCGGCAGATATGGTGAGCAGGCGGTGCCTGCCTTGCTGGCCCTGCTGGATACCGGCAATCCTCAATTGCGCGGTGGATTGGGGCACCTGGCGGCGGCGCTGCCGCGGGAGGATATCGTGCCGGCGCTGCGGGCCGTAGCCTACAACCGCAGCCTTTCCGACCAGGCCAGATTGACTGCCATCACGATTCTGGAGGGCTTCCTGGGCATCGAGCCGGAGCAGGCGATGTATGACGGCATGGCGTCGCCCGAGGACCTGGCGCTGCTATCGCTCCAAGAGCTGCTGGTTGAGACCAGAACCAATCCCATGGTCGTGGTGGAGTACATGGATCAACTCAGCCAGGAGCCCGCCGACGTTCAGCTAACCATGGTCCATGGCGCCCAGCGCCTGGAAGAGGCCGAACGGCTGGAACTGCTGCGCATGTTCGCCCAGGATCCCAATGTCGCGGTGGCCCAGGAAGCCCTACAGGGACTGGTGGCCATCGCCGACGTTAAGACAGGGGAGATCCTGCATACGTTGCTGCCGAACCTATCCCCTGAAATGCGCCCGCTGGCCGAGCGCACTCTACAGAAGCTGCGCCTGCGCGGGATTCATGTCGACCAGGAGACGCCTCCACCGGCAGACGGGCGGTGCCTGGCCAGCCCACCGGACAGCCAGGACAACCAGCTGCTGTGGTTTGTGGTGCCAAATCCCGACGGCCACACCAGCCAGCTGCTGCAGGTGGTCATCACCCAACGAACTGGAATCGCCCAGGCCAGCGGCAGCTATGCAGCAGACAATGCCTCCCTGCCACCCCCGGCCATGGTGGGTACCGTACATCGCAGAGAGCGTGACGCCGGACTGCGCGGCGGCCTGGTGCTGGAGGCGCCTTTCGACTATGGACGGCGCCGGGTGCTTGCGGCGTTAGAGGCCAACTGGCGTGCAGCAACTCCCACGCCGCTGCTCTACCGCCTGCTGAACCCCCTGCTATGGGGCTGGAGCAGGCCCGCCCCTGCCGGGGCACTACCAGCAGCGGCCTCCCCAGCGGTGCCAGAGGGGCCTGCGACCCTGGCCCAACATCCTGCCCTGGCCTCCTGGTATCTGCTGACCGATGAGATCTTTCAGACGGCTGAGAGCTTGATGCTATCGACCGAGGAAGTCACCCCGGACCAGGTGGAGCAGGTCACCCTGGCTTTGGCCGGAGAGACAGCAAAGGACGCCGTGGCTATGAATGGCCTGTGCCGGAGTCTGGAGTCCCTGCAGGAATGGCTGGCCCTGGCAGAAGACTGGCCAGCCGCCAGCGAGGCTGCGGCCATTGCCGCAGATTTGATACAGCCCCAGTCCGCCGGCAGCCTGGGGGCCAGCCAGGCCTTGCTGGCGCACCTGTGCCTGCAGGGACTGCGAACAGCTATGGTGACTCTGACGTTTGGATTGAAGCTAGCGTAAGAGGGGAGCGGCCAGTAGGTGAACCGGCCTGCACGTTACCAGGCAAGGGTGCCGGGCGGCTTTCGCAGTGCCCGGCACCGCTCGGGATAGGCTAGAAGATTCCCAGCTCCTCTTTGGCCCAGTCGCTCATCATTTCCGGCGACCAAAAGGGTTGCCAGACAATACTGACGTTCACGCCGTCCAGCTCGGGAAAGGAGCGATGCACGGTCTGCTTGACGTCGTAGATGATCTGGGGGCCGACGGGACAGCCGGGGCTAGTCAGGGTCATCTCGATCTCGGCGGTATTATCTTCGACCTCAACGCCGTAAATCAGGCCCAAATCGACGATATTCAGGCCGATTTCAGGGTCGACCACATGGGCTCGAATCTTCTCACGTACATCTTCAGCGTTGACAGAGCTCATCGTTTGTCCTCCATAATCTCTCGCTAGTCTATAGCCAGGTAGATAGCGCCATCTTTGACGACCACCTGGTAGCTCTGCACCGGCTCAAAGGCCGGCATGCACAGAGCCTGGCCGGTGCGGATATCGAAGCGGGCACCGTGGCGCGGGCATTCGATCTCATAGGTGTCCACGATAGCCCCATCGGCCAGCGGCCCGCCATCATGGGTGCATACATCTTCTACGGCGTAGTATTGCTCGCCGTCGACATTAAACAGGGCAACCAACACGTCGTCGACCTCGACGACGGCCTTGCCGCCAGGCTCGACGTCGCCCACAGTGGCTACTTTCACCAGGTTCTTCAGCATGATAACAGGTCTGACTCCAGTTCCGACTACAGGACTGGCCCTACTCTTCGTGGGGCCAGTCTTCGATGCCCCACACGCCAGCCTTGAGCGCTTTCAGGGGCAGCAGGGCACACTTGAGCCGGACCGGCCCGATCTCAATGCCTAGCAGGTCCAGGATGTCGTCCTTGCTCCAGTGGCGTAGCTCGTCCAGGCTCTTGCCGATGATCTCCTCGGTCATCATCGAGGCGGCAGCCTGGCTGATGGCACATCCGCGGCCGTCAAAGGCCGCCTCGACGACCCTGCCCTCCTCGAGCTTGAGCTCCAGGGTGATCTCATCGCCACAGAAGGGGTTGTGGTCGTGATACTGGATATCCGGATCCTCCAGGTGCCCCTTGTGGCGCGGATGGCGATAGTGGTCGAGAATTGCCTCGCGATACAGTGCATCCATGAACAGCTCCCTGTGCTACCGGGTCTAGGCAAACACGCTTTGCACTTTATCCAGGGCCTGCACCAGGCGGTCTACCTCTTCCAGGGTATTGTAGAAGTAGAAGCTGGCCCGCGCTGTGGCAACCACTCCCAGGCTGTCGTGGATGGGTTGCGCACAGTGATGCCCGGCCCGGATGGCAATGCCTTCGGCGTCGAGGATAGCTGCGATGTCGTGGGGGTGGATATCCTCCAGTGTGAAGGCCACGACACCGCCGCGCTGGCTGGCCTGGGGCCCGACGATCCGCAACCCCTCCACCTCCGCCAGGCGCTCCATGGCATAGACGACCAGCTCATGCTCCCGGTGGCGCACCCAGTCCATACCGAGGCTGGATAGGTAGTCGACCGACGCCCCAAAGCCGATGGCCTCGGCAATGGCTGGCGTGCCGGCCTCGAACTTCCAGGGCAGGGTGTTCCAGCGCGATCCGGCGAGGGTCACCTCGCGGATCATGTCCCCACCGCCCATGAAGGGGGGCATGCGCTCCAGCAGCTCCCGGCGGCCATAGAGCACGCCGATGCCCGTAGGTCCGCACATCTTGTGGGCGGAAAAGGCCATGAAGTCGCAGTTGAGGGCCTGGACGTCCACAGGAAGATGTGGCACGCTCTGGGCGGCGTCCACCAGGGCCAGGGCACCCACGGAGTGCGCACGAGCCACCAACTCAGCCACTGGATTGATCGTCCCCAGCACATTGGACATGGCGACAAAGGCAAAGAGCCTGGTACGGTTGGTGAGAAGCTCCGCCAGCAGGTCGAGGCGCAGATGGCCCCTGGCGTCGATGGGCACGTAGCGCAGGGCGGCCCCCGTACGCTGGCAGATCAGCTGCCAGGGCACGATGTTGGAGTGGTGTTCCATCTCGGTGATCAGCACCTCGTCGCCGGGGCCCAGATTGTCCAGGCCCCAGCTATAGGCCACCAGGTTGATGGCCTCCGTGGTGTTGCGGGTGTAGATGATCTCCTTGCTACTCGCGGCGTTCACAAACCGGGCAATGCGGCGCCGCGCGTCCTCGTAGGCCGCGGTCGCCTCTTCGCTCAAGGTATGCACACCGCGATGCACGTTAGCGTTGGTCAGCCGGTAGTAGCCATCCATAGCCTGGAGGACCGGCAGGGGTTTTTGAGAGGTAGCTGCGTTGTCCAGATAAGCCAGGGGATAGCCATGGACCTCGCGCTGCAAGATGGGAAAGTCGGCCCGGATCTGCTCGACGCTTTTGGTGGGTGAGTGAGCTACAGTCATAATCCTGCCAGGGCGCCAAGCTGCTGGCGCCGGTAGTCCCGGCAAGCCTCCTTGACGGTATTGAAGGCCAGAATTGCACAGCGTTCTCTGGCCGAGGTGATCTGTGGGCCCAGCATGGCGAAAACCGGCTCTGGCGTGGCCGACTCGACGCGCTCCAGGGTCCAACCCTGCATCATCTCCACAACCATAGAGGCAGCGGCCATGCTGATGGTGCACCCCTCGCCTTCGAACGAGAGGTGCACCCGTCGATCTGGATATTCGACCGCCAGATAGACTGTGACCACGTCACCGCAGCCAGGATTACCTCCAACGCGAGTGGCGTCGGCGTGGTTGAGGGCTCCTCGATGGCGCGGCTGCTGGTAGTGATCCAGGATCAGGTCGATGTAGTGCTGGCGATCCATGAGCATGCCAGATTATCGCGCCAGACCCGCCCACCACCAAATCTACTTCTCGATGGGTACCCCAACCAGGTTACCCCATTCCGTCCAGCTGCCGTCGTAGTTGCGGACGTTGGGATAGCCCAGCAGGTAGGTGAGCACGAACCATGTGTGGCTAGAACGCTCGCCGATTCGGCAGTAGGCGACGATGTTGTCATCGGGCTGCAGGCCCTGTTCCTCCTGGTAGATCGCGCGCAGCTCGCTGGCGGTCTTGAAGGTACCGTCGGCGTTGGCGGCGCGGGCCCAGGGCACGTTCTTGGCGCCCGGGATATGGCCGCCACGCAGGGCGCCCTCCTGGGGGTAGTTGGGCATGTGCAGCAGCTCGCCCGAGTATTCGCCGGATGAGCGGACGTCCACTAGAGGCAGCCCGGAAGTGACGTGGCTTAGCACCTGGTCCCGGAAGGCACGAATCTTGTAGTCGGTGCGGGCCTGGGCCTGGTACTGGGCAGTAGGATAGGTTGGCACGGTCTTGGACATGGGCCGGCCCTCGGCCTCCCACTTGGCGCGGCCGCCGTCCATCACCCTGGCATTGGTGTTTCCGAATAGCTGGAACACCCAGAACGCGTAGCACGCCCACCAGTTGTTCTTGTCGCCGTAGAAGACCACGGTGGTGTCGTTGGCGATGCCGTTAGCCGACATCAGCTCTTCGAAGCGCTCGCGGGTGAGATAGTCGCGGCGAATGGCGTCGTTGAGATCCTTCTGCCAGTCGATCTGCACGGCGCCTGGGATATGGCCCAGGTCGTACAACAGGATATCCTCGTTGGATTCGACGACGCGCACAGCGGAGTCGCCGAGGTGATCGGCGACCCACTGGGTGGATACAAGAACCTCGGGGTGTTCGTAGCCTTTCATCACAACACTGAGCCTCCATTCAGTCTGGACGGACCTTCGGGTCAGCCAGCAATAAGATGGTACCAGTAGAACTTGACCAAAACGAGACAGAGGACACAGAGGCCGCGCGCTGGGCAATGAGGCTGTCATGGGAAAGACCTCTGCGCGCATCAGGCGGTCTCGGTGTCCTCTGGTCGAACTCCGGGCTATGCGTGTCGTTGCAAGCCGTACTCCAGACCGATCACCTGTGAATCTTGCGGCCGATCACCTGTTCCAGCTTGTGGCGCACGCCTTCCACGGGCACCCGATTGAGCACCTCCTGGAAGAAGCCGGTGACGATCAACTGCTCGGCCTGGAACCGGGATAGGGAGCGGGCCATCAGGTAGAACAGGTATTCCGGCTCGATCTTGCTGACGGTGGCGCCGTGGGTGCAGCGCACGTCGTCGGCCTCGATCTCCAGGCCGGGGATGCTGTCGGCCCTAGCGCGCTTGTCCAGCACCAGGTTGTCGTTCTTCTGATAGGCATCGGTCTTCTGGGCTTGGGGCCAGACCTTGATGCTGCCGGAATAGACCGAGCGCGAGCGGTCGCGCAGCGCGCCCTTGAACAACAGGTCCGTGGTGCAGTGATCAGCCATGTGATTCTGCAGCGTATGGTGGTCGATGTGCTGGCGCCCGCTGGGGAAGTAGAGGCCCAGCAGCTCGCCGTGGCCGCCGCGCTCCAGCAGTTGCATCTCCAGGTTGACCTTGCTCAAACGGCTGCCCCAGGAGCTAATGATCCAGGTCAGATAGGAGTCGCGCTTCATCTGAGCCTGCTGCGTGCTGAAGTGCCAGGTGCTGGTATTCCAGTCCTGGTTGTGCATGTAGCGCACCACAGCACCGGGCTTGGCCACGATTTCGACCACGCCACTGTGAAAGGCCGCCTCGCCATCCTGGCTGATCAGGTCGTCGACGTAGGTGACCTGGGTGTTCTCCTCGGCGATGATCAGGGTGTGGGCGAAGTCGGCCTGGCCGCCGCCCAGGGCAGTCACGCCATGCACAGGCAGCTCGATCTGCACGTTTCGTGGCACATAGAGAACAGTGCCGCCAGTCACCAGGGCTGCGTGCAAGGCCGTGAACTTGTTGGCATCCACGGCGACGTTGTCAGTCATGAAGTGGCGTTGGATCAGTTCCGGGTGCTGCCGGATGGCGGTATCCAGGTCGGCGAGGATCACGCCCTTGGCGGCCAGCTCGTTGCTCAGCGCATGGTAGCGCACAGCACCGTTTTCGGTCACCAGGGCACCGGCTGATTCGATGGTAGCCAGCTCCTCCCGCAGGTAGCGGGGGAGGTCGGAGCGGTCGCCCAGCCCGGCCGTAGCCTGGGCCAGGCGGAAGTTACCGATGTCCAGGCCGGTCAGGCGCGTGCGGCGCCACTCCTCTTCGTTGCCTGTCGGCCAGGGCATCTCCTCAAAGAAGCGCCAGCCGCGACGGCGCAGGTCGACAAACCAACTGGGATCTTGTTTCTGGGCGGAGATGGCAGCCACGCTGTCAGCGTTCAGCCCGGCTGCTACCGCGGTTTTCTCTGCAACTGTTACGGCCATAGGTAAGAAAGAGCCTCCGCGTCTTGGGGCTAGCCGATGCTGCCTTCCATCTGCAGCTGGATCAGGCGGTTCATCTCGACGGCATATTCCATGGGCAGCTCCTTGACCATGGGCTCGATAAAGCCGCTGACGATCATCGTCGCCGCCTCTTCCTCGCCCAGACCGCGGCTCATCAAGTAGAAGATTTGTTCTTCATTCACCTTGCTGACGCTGGCCTCATGGCCGACCTGCACGTCCTGCTCGTCGATCTCGATGTAGGGATAGGTGTCCGAGCGGCTGTGATCGTCCAGGAGCAGGGCATCGCACACCACGGTGGACTTGGACCCTGTGGCACCTTTAGCAACCTTAAGCAGGCCGCGATACGAGGCGCGGCCGCCGTTCTTGCTGATGGATTTGGAGATGATCTTGGACGACGTGTTGGGCGCGCCGTGCACGACCTTGCCGCCGGCATCCTGGTGCTGCCCATGGCCGGCGAAGGCGATGGACAGGATCTCGCCATGCGCCCGCGGGCCCATCATGTAGACGGCCGGATACTTCATGGTGACCTTGGATCCCAGGTTGCCGTCGATCCACTCCATGGTGGCGCCTTCATGGGCCATGGCCCGCTTGGTGACCAGGTTGTAGACGTTGTTGGACCAGTTCTGGATGGTGGTGTAGCGGCAGCGGCCGTTCTTCTTGACGATGATCTCCACGACGGCGCTGTGCAGGGAGTCCGAGGCGTAGATCGGAGCGGTACAGCCCTCGACATAGTGCACATTGGCGCCCTCCTCGACGATGATCAGGGTGCGCTCGAACTGGCCCATGTTTTGGGCGTTAATGCGGAAGTAGGCCTGCAGCGGGATATCCACATGGACGCCCTTGGGCACGTAGACAAAACTGCCACCGGACCAGACGGCGGAGTTCAGCGCGGCGAACTTGTTATCCGACGGCGGGATAATGGTGCCGAAGTACTCCTTGAAGATCTCCTCATGCTCGCGCAGGCCCGAGTCGGTGTCGAGGAAGATCACACCCAGCTTCTCCCACTGCTCCTGCAGCGAGTGATAGACCACCTCGGATTCGTACTGCGCGCCCACGCCAGCCAGGAAGCTGCGCTCGGCTTCGGGGATGCCCAGGCGGTCAAACGTGCTCTTGATGCTGTCCGGGATGTCATCCCAGGTCTTGCCCTGGCGGTCCATGGGCCTGAGATAGTAGAAGATGTTATCAAAGTCGATCTCGCTGAGGTCCGCACCCCAGGTGGGCATGGGCTTTGATAGGAAAATGTCCAGGGAGCGATGGCGGAACTCGCGCATCCAATCGGGCTCCCGTTTCATGTCTGAGATCTGATCGACGACCTGGTGGTCGACGCCCCTGCGCGCCTTGAAGACGTACTCCTCCGGCATGCTGAAGCCGTATTGGTATTCATCTTTTACGCCGGCCAGGGCCTCGCGATCACTAGTGGTTGCCATGAGTTATTCCTCCAGTCATTAAGTCACATATTGAACGCATCACGCGGCTACGGCTTCCGGCTCGGCCTCTAGTTCCGGCTCGCCCTCCTGGCCGAACTGCTGCTTGACCCACTGGTAGCCTTTCTCTTCCAGCACGTGGGCCAACTCCGGGCCGCCACTCATGACGACACGACCACCGTAGAACACGTGGACATAGTCGGGCTTGACGTAGTTGAGAATGCGCTGGTAGTGGGTGATGAGAAGAATGCCCAGGTCAGGGCCAGCCAGCTTGTTGACGCCATCGGAGACGACGCGCAGGGCGTCGATGTCCAGGCCGCTGTCGGTTTCGTCCATGATGGCGAACTTGGGCTGCAGCATGGCCATCTGCAGGATCTCGACGCGCTTCTTCTCACCGCCACTGAAGCCCTCGTTGAGGTAGCGCTTGGCGAAGGAGCGGTCGACATGGAACTCATCCATCTTGTCCAGCAGCTCCTTGCGGAAGTCTCGCATGGGCATCAGGTTGGAGCCGATGGTACCCCGCTTCTCGCCGGCGGCCGGCTGCTCGGTGTAGCCGCGCACGTTGCTGACGGCTGTGCGCAGGAAATTGGCCATACTGACGCCCGGCACGGCCACAGGGTACTGGAAGGCCAGGAAGATGCCCTTGCGTGCCCGCTCGTTGGGCTCCATCTCCAGGACGCTTTCGCCGTCCAGGAGGATATCGCCGCCGGTGACCTCGTAGTGGGGATGGCCCATGATGGCGTAGGATAGGGTGCTCTTGCCGGACCCGTTGGGCCCCATGAGGGCATGGATCTCGCCCTGGCGGACGGTGAGGTCAACGCCCTTGAGCACCTCAAGGTCGACATCGGCGATCTTGACACGCAGGTCTTTTACCACAAGCTCGCTGGTCATGATGGATTCTCGGAAGCTCCTTCTAATGTTTTCCTATGCTGCGGCATCGCAGTTACCGTGCTGATCTAATTGGCCACCAGGACCGGTCCAGCGGTCCGGGGGCGGCTGCTGATGACGAACTGGCAGCTGTGATGGCCGTCCTGGATGCAGTTGCCGAGCTTCACCTCGGCCTGCAGGGCCAGGGAAAAGGCGTCCCGCTCCATCTCGCAGACGTCACGGTGCACGGACGCCAGCTCGTGGTAGGGACAGCTGTACTCCTGGAGGACGATCACGCCGTCGCTGGGGTACTCCTCGACGTCGACGATGACCCCCCGGCGATCCAGCAGCTTCGAGAGCTCCAGAACGCGGTCACCGAGGGCCTCGCCGCGGATCTGGCTGGCGTATTGCCCGCCCAGCTTGACCCCGACGCGATTGAGGAGGAGGCGCAGCTTGTCGGCGCCATCGGCCTCCAACAGTTCGCCGATCAGCGACAGGGCCAAATCGTCACAGTAGCAGGCGAAGAGGCTATAGGCCCGCTCGGTGGGCTTGTAGACATTGCGGGGCCGGCCGACGCCTTTGCGCTCCTGCTCGCTCACGATCAGCCCTTCGGCCGACAGGCTGGCGAGCTGTTGGCGCACGGCAGTGGCGGTGACGCCCAGGGCATTCTCCAGGTCCTTGATGCTGGACTCGCCACTGCGCAGCAGGTGCTCGAGAATCTGCCCGGCGGGGGTTGCACTGGTCCTGTTATCCAACACTGCCATAGAAGTGAACCTCAGCTCATACAGGTTGTTGTGTCAAGATATCGAGAGGTAGTATAGCCACGGTCGGTAATTTTGTCAAATCTTTATGCGAAAATTGCGCGAACCGTTCACCAATAGAGTACCCGACGCGGCGCCCGGGTTCGGTAGCGCGCGTACCAAACGGGTGGTGCGGGGCAAACGGTTAGGAGACCGGCGCCTAAGATGGCGCAGGTGCCGGGAAGTTGAGCTACCGAATGGTCGGTGGTACAATCGGCGCAGATGTGGGCAAGGTCAGGGCACGGGTTGAGAGAAAGGATGGCGGACGAGGTATGAAAGAGCGCATTGGCTTCATTGGCCTCGGCATCATGGGCCGCGGCATGGCGGCAAACATCCTGCGGGCAGGGTTTCCCCTGACCGTATGGAATCGCACGCGGGAGCGGACCGAGGACCTGAAGGCGGCCGGGGCCCAGGTGGCCGATAGCCCGGCCGGCCTGGCTGCCGGGAGCGACATCATCATCACCTGTGTCAGCGACACCCCGGATGTGCAAGATGTCATCCTGGGGAACGAGGGGGTTCTGGGCGGGGTACGGCCAGGCAGCCTGGTGATCGACATGAGCACCATCAGCCCGGCGGCCACGCGGGAGATCGCGGCGGCGCTGGCGGAGGTGGGCGTGGCGATGCTGGATGCCCCGATCAGTGGCGGCAGCGAGGGTGCGGCCAAAGGCACCCTGAGCATCATGGTGGGTGGGGAGGTCGAGGCGCTGGCGCGAGCGATGCCGGTGCTGGAGGCCATGGGCCAGCGCATCACGCACGTGGGGCCGGCGGGCGCGGGCCAGACCGTCAAGCTGGTGAACCAGGTCATGGTGGTGGGCAACTGCCTGGCGATGTGCGAGGGGTTGATGCTGGCGGAGGCCGGTGGGGTAGATCTGGCGCGGGCGCTGGAGGCGGTCAGTGCGGGCGCGGCGGGCAGCTGGATGCTGAGCAATCGGGGCCCGCAGATCCTGGCCCGGGATTGGCGCCCTGGGTTCACCATTGCCCTGCAGCAGAAGGACCTGCGCCTGGTGCTGGAGGCAGCCGATCAATTGGGGGTTCCGGTACCGGGCACGGGGCTGATCTTCCAGCTCTACCGCACCCTGGAGGCGCGGGGGCTGGAGGGAGACGGGAACCATGCGCTGGTGAAGGCGCTGGAGGCGCTGGCGGGTTTCGAGGTGGCGGGAGGGGGGAAGTGAACCGCAGAGACGCAGAGGACGCAGAGCGGAGCCTGGACCGGAGGAGTCCAGAAGGAACCGCAGAGACGCAGAAGGCGCAGAGCGGAGCCTGGACCGGAGGAGTCCAGTAGGAACCGCAGAGCACTTAGTTTTCCGTTGGCCCTGGCACGGCTTGAGGTAGCCTGCGAGGGCGTTGTAGGTAGAGGATGCCGTGGATACGAAGGACTATCGACCGATGACAGATCTGGAGAAGTATCAGTTCATGACCCCGGGCCGGCCGGCGCCGGGGTTCAAGCTGGCGGCGGTCAAGAGCGGGCGGGAGGTCAGCCCTAAGGATTGCTCGGGCTACGTGTTGGGGCTGATTTTCCACGATCGGGAGACATCCCAGGCGGTGATCGACATCCAGACCCTGGTGCGGCCGGAGTACCCGGATACGGGGCTGACCCTGGCCAGCGTGGTCGACGTGAGCCGGGTGCCGCGGCTGCTGCGCGGGGTGGCCCGGCCGTTCCTGGAGGGGATCTATGACGATGCCGCGAAACAGATGCCCAAGGAGCTCAAGCCGGAGGACTACATCTTCCTGTTGCCGGACTGGGACGGCAAGGTCACCAAGAGCTTTGGCGTGAAGAACCAGGACAAGGTGGCCGCGCTGGTGGTGGTCGATCGCGATGGGATCGTTAGCGGCAGCTACCAGGGGCCGGAGCCCGGGCCGGCGATGCTGGCGCTGGTCAAGCAGGCGATGGGCGAGGGCTGAGCGTGGCGCGCACGTTCCCATTAACTACAACTTTCCCGGAGAAACAATCAATGGGTTAATGGGAAAGGTGCGAGCTGGGCAGGGGCTCAGACCACTTCGATGGCCGGGGTGTCCATGGGGACGACCTCGCCGACGACCCAGGCTGGCTCCAGCTGGCGCAGCAGCGCGTCCAACTGTTGGGGAGGCACGGCCATGAGCAGGCCGCCGCTGGTTTCGGGGGAGAAGCAGAGGGTCTGTTGGGCCTCGGTCAAGCGGGGATCGAAACGCGCGGAGGGACCGAAATGCTGGCGGTTGTTGTGGGCGCCGCCAGGATAGACCCAGTCATTGCCGAACTGTTGGGCGCCGGGCAGCCAGGGTAGGCGGTCGAAGAAGAGGCGGAACCCGGAGGGGGGCGTTGCTGGTGAGGGGTCTGGGTGCTGCAGCATCTCGGCGGCGTGGCCCAGCAGGCCGAAGCCGGTGATATCGGTGGCGGCGCGCACGCCGGCGGCCAGGGCGGCCTCGGAGGCGGCGCGGTTCAGCCGCAGCATACTGGCGGTAGCGGCGGCCATGTGGTCGTCGGTGGTGAGGTCACGCATGAAAGCCGTGGTAATGACGCCGGTGCCCAGGGGCTTGCTCAGCACCAGCTGATCACCTGGCCGGGCCCCGCCCTTGGTGAGCAGGTGTTGGGGGTCGACGAAGCCCAGGACCACGAGCCCATACTTCGGCTCTTTGTCCTGGATGGTATGGCCACCGGCGATGGCGATACCGGCCTCGATGGCCTTCTCGGCCCCCCCGCGCAGGATGTCCGCCATCATATCGTAGGGCAGATCGGCGGGAAAGGCGGCGATATTGAGGGCAAAGAGGGGCCGGCCGCCCATGGCGTAGACATCGCTGAGGGAGTTGGCTGCCGCGATGGCACCGTACGTGTACGGGTCGTCCACGATGGGCGTGAAGAAATCGACCGTAGCCACCAGGGCCAAGTCGTCGCGCAAGCGGTAGACGGCAGCATCGTCGGCCTGGCCGAGGCCGATGAGCAGGTCGGGATAGTCCTGGGGCTGGAACAGGCTGGAGAGCGGGCGCAGCACGTGCGCCAGGGCCTCGGGGGCCATCTTGGACGCTCAGCCAGCGCAGGCGGCCAGGCTGGTCAGGCGGATCTGGTAGCGAGTACTCATGGTATGTCGATCAACACTGCGCGGGCAGGCGCGCCGTCGCTGCCCTGGATCTTCAGGGGCAGGCAAACCAGCTGGTATGCGCCGGGCGCGATGCCGTGGAGGTTGAGGCCCTCCACCGGGATGACGCCGGCGGCCAGCAGGATACGATGGGTAGGGATAGGATCATCGTAGGGGGATACCGACAGGTAGTCGACGCCCACGAGACGGATGCCATGGTCGACGAGCCACTGGGCGGCATCGGCCGTGACGGCCACGTAGTCCTCGGCGAAGGTTATCTCGCCCCGGGCCCAGCGGTCGGAGTTGCGGGTTTGGAAGAGCACGCGCTGGGTTCCGGGAGGAATGGGCAGGCGCTCCAAGGCGGCGGCCGTGAGCTGGTCCGCATCCTGAGCGTCTACCACCAGTGCCGGGCCGATCAGGACATCCAGGTCCAGAGTATCGACGCCGGAGCCGCCGGGGATGAAGTGGGCTGGGGCATCCAGGTGGGTGCCGGTATGCACGCTGATATCGATGCGGGTCAATGTGTACACATCGCCGCGATCCATGTGGGCCGGCTGGGTGAGGGCAATGGCTGGATCGCCGGGCCACACAGGCAAGGTGGGGGAGATGGCGAGGGAGATGTCGTGGATAGGCATAAACGGGTGTGGCGGCTGGATCAGGGTAGTGGCCAGCGCAAAGGCGCGGGCCCGCAGCATTATAATAGCATGCTGGCAGCGTGGCAACAAAGAGAGGAATAGGAGTGAGGTGAGGGACTCTTGAGAGAGCCAGGGGGGAGCAGAGCCAGCCGTTAAGGAACGTGTAATGAACCCTTAAGGTCTGGTGCGGGAGGTTGTGCTAGGATAGGCAGCAAGGCATGTCCAGGCGTGTGCCTTTGACAAATCGTTGTGGGTAGGGTACAAATTGACCGTCTTCAGATCGCCTGGCTGTTTTCCCGGAAGGTCCGCGGATGTCTGTCCAACCTATCCCGCTTCACATAGATGAGGCAACGGTGGAAAGCTTCCCCCTGTTGCCAGGGCAAGCCTTTCTCCCAGACGCATACCGGCTGCCTGCGGGCTCCGTGCGGGGCCCCTACACCACCACAACACCTCGCGTGGTCTTCATCGAGGTCACCAATCGGTGCAATCTGCTGTGCGAGACCTGCCCGCGCACCTATTTCACACGGGAGCCCCTGAGGACCCTCAGTTACGATGAGTTCGTGATCATCGCCCGGCAGTTTCCGCAGATGCAACGGGCTGTACTGCATGGAATCGGCGAGCCATTGCTGAATCGGGAGCTACCGCGGATCATCAGGTACCTGAAGGACCGGGGGGTCGAGGTACTGTTCAACTCCAACGGCACGCTGCTCACGGCGGCCTGGCAGGAGGCGCTGGTGGCCAGCGGCCTGGACGAATATCGCTGCTCCATCGACGGCGCAAGCGCGGAGACGTATGCCCGCATCCGGGGGGCGGATCTGTTGCAGAAGATCGAGCAGGGACTGGCGGGGCTGGTGCAGACCAAGGCGCGGCTGCAGTCGCGCACCCCCAGGATTTCCATCTGGTGTGTGGCGAGCAAGGAAAATTTCCGGGAACTACCGGATTTGGTGAGGCTGGCGGCCCGGCTGGGCGTGCCCGAGGTCTACGTACAGCGGATGACCTTTTTTGGCTCCGAGCCGGAGCAGCAGTACGGTATGGCGCGCCAGGAGCTGGCGGTCTTTGGGGAGGATGCCGAGGCCCAGGAGGAGATCATCGCCGAGTGCGAGGCTGTGAGTGCAGCGTTGGGCCTCGACTTCCGGGCTGCCGGCGCGCGTGACCCTCGCAACAGCCTGGCGGCAGCCCGGCAAGCAGAGCAGCGACCCTGGCAGGCGTGCCTGCGGCCCTGGACCACGGCCTATATCACGGCCAATGGCAACTGCCTGCCCTGCTGCATCTCGCCCTTTGCCACCCACGATTACGAGAGCCTGGTGCTGGGCAACTTGTTTGAGCAGCCCTTCAGCGAGCTTTGGAATGACACCCGGTACGGGAAGTTCCGCCGCGATTTCCTCACCGATCACCCGCACAAGGCATGTGCCAACTGTGGCGTCTTCTGGAGCCTGTAGCCAGATCAGTTTGAGGACAGACAGCGACCGGCACATGGACAGACACGCGAGATTAGAGCGGCTTTTGGACAGGGAACGGTTATGGCAACGATAGAGAACAACGGCGGCTGTGGTCCAGCGTTCCAGTGGAAGCTATGGATCTACACCAACTACGACTGCAATCTACGTTGCTCTTATTGTGTGGCCAAATCCAGCCCCAATGCCCGGCGGCGGGCCATCGGACTGGTCAATGCCCGGCGCCTGGTCGACGAGGCTGTGGCGTTGGGCTTCAGCGAGGTCTTCTTCACCGGTGGGGAGCCCTTCATCCTGAAGGATATCTACGACATGCTGGACTACGCATCGGCGCGGGTCAGGACGAGCGTCCTGACCAATGGCATGCTGTTGCACGGTAGTCGCCTGGAGCGATTGAAAGCCATCGCCAATGACAACCTGACGGTGCAGGTCAGCCTGGACGGCGGGGTACCGGAGCACCACGACGCCTATCGCGGCCGCGGGACCTGGCAGAAGGCCGTGGATGGCATCAAGACCCTACAGGCCAGCGGATTGCACGTGCGCTTGAGCACGACCGAGACTCCAGCCAATGCAGGGCATCTGGATTTGGTGTGCGAGTTCCACCGGTCTCTGGGCATCCCGGAGGCGGATCACTTCATCCGGCCGCTGGCCCGGCGCGGCTACTCACAGGAGGGCCTGGAGCTGGAGATGAGCAATCTGCTGCCGGAGGTGACCGTCAATCTGGACGGGGTGTTCTGGCACCCCCTGTCCACCGACGCGGACATGCAGATAAGCAAGCAGTTGTTTCCCCTGGGCACGGCGGTAGAGCGCATCAGGCAGCAGCTGGACACGATCGCCAGCACCGGGCGTGCCTCAATGATGACCTTCACCTGAGGATGAGCCTGTGCTCGCCGGTGGCGAGCTTTCACCCTGGAGAACCCACCATGATTCAAGCCTTTGTCTTCATCGAAGCCGAGCCGGCCCGAGTGCAGGAGCTGGTGGACGAGCTGGCGGGGATGGTCCTGGCCAGCTCGGTGATCAAAGAAGTACATGCGCTCACGGGCCGCTACGACCTGGTGGCCCTGGTAGAGAGCCCGGACATCGCATCGCTGGGGGAGTGAATTACCTCTGGCATCGCGAACACCGTGGGTGTGCGCAAAACGGAGACGGCTCTCATCATCTGGTCGGCCAGGTCTGAGGCACCCGACAGCCAGGCGGCATCACCGAGGAGTAGCTGATCCCCGGGGCCAAGATCGTGGGTGCTGCGACCCTGGTCGACGGGATGGCCACCGGCGGCTCGACCATCGGCTTCTAGACGTGAGAAACAGGCCAAGCGGTCCTCGCCCTGAGCGCTGTCATCGTCGAGGGCAGTGAAGAGGGCTGCCTGCCTGAGCAGGCAGGAAAGATGCCACCCAAACCCTGGAAGACTCTAAGCACTCGGGAGGTCTACAAGAACCCGTGGACGCGAGTGCGCGAGGACATCGCCGAGATGCCCAATGGCCGCACGACCATCTACGGCGTGGTGGAGTGTGGGCAGTGCGTTGGCGTGTTGCCGTTTGTGGACGATGATCGCGTGGTGCTGGTACGGCAATATCGCTATGTGTTTGGCGAGGATCATCGCTGGGAGATGCCTACTGGGGGGGTGAAGGACGGAGAGAACCTGTTGGAGGCCGCACGCCGCGAGTGCCGCGAGGAGATTGGCTATGATGTGGCCGAGCTGGAGAAGGTCAGCACCTACTTCACCAGCAAATCGGTGGTCCAGGAGATTGGGCATCTCTACCTGGGACGCGGGCTCACGCGGGTGGAGGCAGTACCCGACGAGACGGAATTCCTGGAGGTCGCCACCTTTCCCTTTGACCAGGTCTACCGCATGGTGGTCGACAGCGAGATACGGGACAGCATGACCGTGATCGCGGTGCTCCACGCCGCTCGCTTGCGCTCGGCCACGTAAGGCCTGCCGGCGATGGGCTGTCAAGGAGGCAGGAATCGGCCCCAGGTGACTCAGCCTGGGAATACTGGCCGGAGGTTATCCTATGAACACTGAACCCGTCCTCTACGATCGGCAGGCGTTGGCGCGCTGGGAGGAGGTCCTGCGCAAGGTGGTGCTGGTCATCTCCCGGGTCGGCCTGGCCTACCTGTTCTTCACCCAGCTATGGTGGAAGCTGCCGCCCACCTTTGGCTGCCCGCCCGACTTCGCGTTCACCACAGGCGCGGTGGAGGGTGG
>JAULUH010000342.1:0-5358 GCA_032111745.1 Anaerolineae bacterium
GACAGAGCCTCTTCGTCCGTCTCGGTCGCCTGAAGCTCCTGCAGAAAGCGGTGTTTCTGGCCACGCTCGAGCATCGACAGCAGGGCCAGCATGATGCCATCGATCACGGCCCACGCCAGGGTGGCGCCTAGCACGGCCGTGAATAGCTCCGTGCCGAAATCCTCCGGGATGGGCTCGTCGTACCCTGGCAGACGCATGATCACGTCGAATGCCAGGGTGAAGGTCAGCACGATCAGGATGCTGTAGATGGCCGCAGTCAGCGCGTCGATTGGGTCCAGGAGACGCTCCAGCAGACGCTCCACCAGGCCCTCCGGGGGCGACGGGTGGCGCTGGGGGCGACGGGGCGATGGCCTGCTGGCTGACATGACTCTCCGCTACCTTGGGGGTCGGGCCTTCCCGGAGGCGCCTGGCTTCCGGGAAGGCCTCAGATTGGCGGTTATGGCGCCCTGTTGGCGACGACGACGATCTGTCCAGCGCCAGAGCTCAGTTCCAGCAGATTGCCGTCGAGGCGAAGGGTAGCTACCGTCGGCAAGGCGAACAAGAACCGGGCCTCCTGGTCCATAACGCCCTCAGGCTCGCCACAGAACAGCGTGGTACCGGCGGGTTGGCCGATGCTGATGCTGGTGCCGCTAGCCTGATAGGAGGCAAAGTACGTGTTGCAGCCAGAGTTGCCCCGCACCTGGCCATCTGTGCCGAACTCCATGGTGATGCGCGTGCCGGGCAGCAATGTCACGATGCCGTTACCATCATTGTAGTTGACTACCTCCCAGCGCGAGCCCGCCAGCGGGTCAGGTGCCGGCGCCGGAGTTGCCGTGGGTGGTGGGGGCACCGGGGTTGCTGTAGGCGCCGGGGCCGCCACGCTGATGGTCACCTCGCGGAACACGGTCGTGCCATCCCGCTGCAACACGCGCATCTCGTACGTCGTGGTGGTGACCGGACAGACGACCTCGCTGCCCTGGCCGGCGCGCGGGAAATTGCTGTAGGACTCACCCCGCGGGTAGACCCAAACCGCCTGCACGTTCTGCACGCTCC
Organism: Anaerolineae bacterium; assembly: GCA_032111745.1. GTDB lineage: Bacteria > Chloroflexota > Anaerolineae > JAAEKA01 > JAAEKA01 > JAULUH01. The sequence goes on from JAULUH010000342.1 coordinate 1,033, forward strand.
AGTTGAGGGTGGCACACTGCCCCTGCTGGATGCTCGTGCGGTCGGCCCAGAACGATATCTGCGGCCCAGGTGTCGCCGTGGCCGCCGGAGGCGGCGTCGGCGTCGCAGGCAGCCGTGTCGGCGTTGGCGGCGCCGGCAACGGCGTGGCTGTCGGCGGGGGTGGCGGTGGTGCCGCGATCACCGGGACGTCTTCCGCGTTGGTAGCCAGCACGAAGTCGGCCGACACCCAGCCGATACCGCCCGGCGCCGAGGGTACCGCCACGGCCCACCAGCGGCCATCCTCGCTGCGGCCAACGATCTCACCCTCGTCGCCCGCACGGGCCACGCCGATCACGGGGAAGTTGGTGCCAGGACCCGAGCGAACGTTGAGGCTCTGCGCTCCGGTCACCCGGCCTGTGGGAGTGGCCGGCTCAGGCGCCGGAGCCGGCAGGTCCAGGATGGCCTTGCGGGTCATCACTACCGCGATCTGGTCGCCAGCGGTGCGCATCTCCAGGAGGCCGGCCTGGATGCTGTAGGTGGCGGCGCTCTGCAGCGCCACCAGGTACTCGAACTCCTGGTCCAACACGCCCGGTGGCTCCGGGCAGAAGCGGAAGGTCGTGCCCGGCATGCCGATCTCGATCGCGTTGCCGTCGACCGTGAAGTCGGCAAAGTACTCGTTGCAGCCAGCGTTGCCGGCCACCTCGCCGTTCTCGCCAAAATTGGCTGTGATCTCCGTGCCCGGGAGCAGGCTCACCACGGCGTCTCGGCCGTTGTTGTACGAGAGTACATCCCAGGCCGTGCCGGCCAGCTCCTGGGAATCGGCCACGAAGGTCGCCACGATCTCATCCCCGGCCCGCAGGATCAGCTGGCGCTCCGTGGCGATGAAGCTCGTGGTTTCTGCCAGCGCAGCCATGTAGGCTGTCGCCTGGCTCATGACGGGCTCGGGGCAGGCCATCATGGTCGAGGCCGCCGGCTGGTTGATGGAAAGGTTGTTTCCGTCCTGGGTGTAAGTGGTGCTGAACCGGTTGCAGCCATCGGTCCCGGAAACCGTGCCGTCGGCACCAAACACCAGGGTCACCGTGATATCCGCCAGCGGCAGGCTGCCATCCAGCGAGCTCAGAATCCATTCGGTGCCTGCCAGGTCAGCACTGGCTTCCGAGGCAACATCCTGCGGCAGTTCCGCTTGCGGGGGAACCTCCGCCGGCACGACAGGCGGTTGGCATGCCGCCAATGCCAGCAAGACAATGGCGAGCAGGCCTAGCTTGGTGAGTGTCTTCATCGTTGTTTTCTCCTTATGCTTGGTTGCCCACGACCAGACGGTGCGGGTAGCGAAGACATGATCCGAACATTGCGAATCACCGCAGCACCAGTGACATCAACCCATAGAGGGATAGACCTCCGATATACAGGATACCAGCAAAACCTGGCTCACCCTCACGATTGGCTTCCGGAATCAGGCCTTGGACGACCGTTGTGGTCAGGAAGCCTGACGCCAGCGCCACCAGGATGAACCGCAGTTCCAGGGATTGATTGCGCAGCACTAGATAGCCCAGCATGCTCCCTGTGAGCACAGCCAGGAAGCACAAGACACCCAACAGGCGGCGCCGTTCCTGGGAAACACCCTGCCGCCTGGCGGTTGCCGTGGTCACAAAGGTTAGCGGGGCCGTGCTGATAGCCAGCCCAAGCGCCAAGAGCAGGCCGGTCGCCAGCGTCAGCGTGGACCCAACGCCGATCACCACGCCGTCGATCACCAGGTCCACCAGGATGCCGATGTACAGGCCGAGGGACGCCGGGCCATCCCCGGCCGACGAAGTCCTGGATGATAGGATGCGCGTCGAGGCGTATTCCAGGACGACATACAGCACGCCGCCGACAAAGAAGGCCAACACAATCCAGCCGTAGGGGCCGCCGCGCACCGCCGGCGGCATCAGGCTGAACGCCACCAGGGCCGTGATGATCCCAGCCGCGAATTGCAGCGCCGCGCTGACGGCCTTTTGCGGCGCATCGAACCGTTCGGCCACCGGCGCGCCGAGATAGGTCAGGAACGACGCGAGCAATGCAATGCCGAATACCAACAAGAATTCGCTCATATCAAGAGGACACTCAGCCTTTCGTAGCCAGGTACTCGTTCATTGCGGTCCGTTCGGAGGCAGGATAGGCTGCGTTCGCCAGTCGTAGCGTAGGCTCAGCACGCGAATCAGCACGAAGAGCGCGATGACGCCCCAGGCTGCAACGATGTTGTTGACGTCGAGGGCGGCCACCAGGACCACAAACAACACACAGACCAGAAACGCCGCCGAGACGTAGAACCGGCCCGGCTTGAGCGCGACCGGCGTATCGCCAACCATCAGGTCGCGCAGGATGCCGCCGCCGAAGCCATTGACCATGCCGATCAGCACCACGCCGGGTAGCGGCACCTCAGCGGCCAGGGAGAGCTGCATCCCGATGACGGCGAAGGCGGGCACGCCGATGGCATCGATCAGATTGATCACACGGTCCACCAACGTCATGCGAGCGATCCGGTCCCGAAAAAAGCCGACCGCGATGGTAGCGGCCATGGTCACGATGAGGTACCATGCATCGGTGAGCACGGGCGGCATCGTCTGCAGGAAGAGGCCGTCGCGCAGCGTGCTGCCGCCGGTTGAGGCCAGCAAGGCGATCACAAAGACGCCGGCCAGGTCGTAGCGCTTGTGCATGCCGACGATGGCGCCGCTCAGCGCCCACAGGAACAAGGCGAAGTAGCCGAAGAGCGGCGGAAGCTGGAATTCAGGCTGCAACATCGTTCATCGTTGGGGGCCACTGCCGGCGCCTTGGACTGGTAGTGTGCAGGCGGTCACAGGGTGGCCCCTCGGTTGTTTCTCCTAGAATCGCACCGGGTATCCCGGCCCAAGCGGGATCCCCAACACGAACCACAGGATGAGAATGACCAGCCAGGCGACCAGAACAACGGCGGCAACGGGCAGCATCAGCGCCACCAGCGACCCGACGCCAGACTTCTTATCATAGCGCTGCGCGAACGCGACGATCACCGGGAAGTAGACCATCAGCGGCGTGAGCGTGTTGATGGGCGAGTCGCCGACGCGGTAGGCGGCGAACACGGTCTGCGCCGGCACGTCCAGCCGGATGAAGAGCGGCACGAAGATGGGCGCAAAGATCGCCCACTTGGCCAGCGAGCCGGGAATGATGAAGTCGAGCACCACGATCACCAGGACGAAGCCGATCAGCAGCGGGATCGCCGGGATACCGGCCTGTCCCAGCCATCCGGCCAGTGCGGTGGCGATGAAGCTCGGCAGGTTGGAGTAGTTGAAGTAGGCGATGAACTGGCTGATCATCAGCAGCATGAAGATCAGGCCGCCCAGGCCGGCAAAGGTCTTGACCACGGCGGCGATCACGTCGTTGGCGCTCTTGTATTTGCCGACGGCCGCGCCGAAGGCGATGCCGGGGATAAGGAAGCACAGCATCACAATGAACAGCAGGCTTTGCATGAAGGGCGTCTGGCCGATGATCGCGCCCGTTTGCGGATCGCGCAGCGGCGCGCCCGTCGGCAGGGTGGCCAGCAGCACGACGCCCAACACGGCCAGGAAGGCCAGCCCAGCCCAGCGCAGCCCGCGCGCCTCGAGCGCCGGATCGATCTCGTCGGCCGCCGCGACCTGTTCGGGATCGCCCGCCTGCGTCGGGTCATAGGCGCCCAGGCGCGGCTCGACGACGCGCGTGATGACAAAGCCGATGACCACCGTCAGCAGGAGGGCCGAGGCGGCCTGGAAGAAGTAATCGGCCGTGATGGAGATCGGCGCGCCGCCGGCCAGCGCGATGGACTCGTTGGTGATCTCGAACAGCATGGCATCGGTGGGCGTCGGGATCAGATTCGCCATGAAGGCCGCGGCGACACCGCCGAAGCCGGCGGCCAGGCCGGCGATCGGGTGCCGCTTGACGGCCAGGAAGGCCGCGCCGCCCAGCGGAATCAGGATCAGGTAGCCCGCATCCGAGGCGACGCTCGACAGCACGCCGACGAAGACGATGAGGTAGGCGATCAGCGCGGCTGGGGCGACCCTAACCAGCTTGCGGATCAGGGCGGCCATCAGCCCGGCGACCTCGGCCGCGCCCGCGCCCATCATGGCGATAAGCGTGACGGCCAGCGCGCCGAAGCCCTGGAAGTTCGGAACGAAGGACGTGAACAGGAAGCGGATGCCATCGATGCTCAAAAGGCTGTTGATGGTGATGGTCTGTTCCTTGATTACGTAGTCGACATCTTTGGTCCCAATTCCCGACAGCGTGTATTCGCTAACGTCCTCATAAAAGTCGGGCGTCGCCTCCACCGGCACCGGCACGGCGATCTGTTCGGTGACG
>JAULUH010000343.1:0-30345 GCA_032111745.1 Anaerolineae bacterium
CCTGCTGTTCCTGGGGTCCGGGTCGGTGATCCACGGCATGGAGCACGGCGAGCACCACGTCCACCACGAGGGGCACCATGAGGTCGAGAACTTCGATCCCAACGACATGCGCTTCATGGGCGGCTTGCGCAAGAAGCAATTCTGGACCTTCCTCACCTTCCTCATCGGCGGTCTGTCCCTGGCCGGTTTCCCCCTGGTCACGGCCGGCTTCTGGAGCAAGGACGAGATCTTCGCCGAGATTTGGTACTACCTCACGACGGACAGCGTGGCACGCTTGTTCGAGTTGTTCGTCTTCCTGGCCCTGGTCAGCGCCGCCTTCCTCACGGCCTTCTACACCTGGCGCCAGATCAGCATGACTTTCCTCGGCAAGCCTCGCACGGAGTCCGCTGCTCACGCCCATGAGAGCAGCTGGGCGATGGTCTTGCCGCTGATCATCCTGGCCTTTTTTGCGCTCCTCTTGGGCTACCTTGGCGTCCACGAGGATTTCCCGATCATCGGTCCGATCCTGGATAACCCGTTCCATCACATCATGGGCGAGTATGGCGAGAGCCTGGAGATTCACGCGGAGACCCTGCCCTTTAGCATTGTACCGGTGTTGATCTCGTTCGTGGTGGCCCTGTCGGGCCTGGGCCTCAGCTGGCTGGTCTACACCCGCCAGGGTAAGGGCTGGCAAACCGTCGATCAGGTCGATCCGCTGGAGGCCGGCATGCAGCGCGTCGGCCTGGGTTGGCTCTATGAAGCCATGCGCCGCAAGTTCTACTTCGACGAGCTCTATCAGGCCACGGTCGTGAGCTTCTCCAAGTGGCTGTCGCAAGCGGCAGCCTGGTTCGATCGCACCATCGTCGACGGGGTGGTCAACCTGGCCGGCAGCATCGGCGCCGGCATCAGCACCCTCCTGGCCTGGTTCGACGCCACCATTGTCGATGGTCTGGTCAACGCCACTGGCGCCGTGGCGGGTTGGACCGGCGGCCTGCTCAGGCTCATCCAGAACGGGCGTGTGCAGACCTATCTGCTGGTAGCGCTGTTGACGGTCTTCATGCTTCTGGCATTGTTCACGGTGGCTTTGTAACCCGTGAGGTCAGGCCGCACCTGACAACATCTGAGGAGACAAACCTATGGACCAGTGGATCCTCACACTGATCACCTTCCTCCCCCTGGTCGGCGCGCTCATCGTGCTGTTCATACCGCGCGATAGGGAGAGCTGGATCAAGAACACCGCCTTGATCGTCAGCATCCTACCATTGTTGCTCTCCATCTGGCTGGTGTTCGATTACTACACTAGATATCTCCAGACAGGAGTTGGCGGCATCCAATATGAAGTCGTACTTGCCTGGATTCCCCAGCTCAATGCCAGCTATCATATGGGTGCTGACGGGCTGAGTGTGCCCCTGGTCTTTTTGACCACCCTGCTGTCGACCCTGGGCATCTACTACTCCCGGCAGGTCATCCACAAGCGGGTGAAGGAATTCTTCTTCCTCTTCCTGCTGCTGGAGATGGGCATGCTAGGCGTCTTCGTGTCGCTGGACTTCGTGCTCTTCTACGTGTTCTGGGAGGTGGGCCTGGTGCCGATGTACTTCCTCATTGGCATCTGGGGCCAGCCTAAGGACCGCCCGCTCTACGCCGCCATCAAGTTCTTCCTCTATACCCTGGTGGGCTCGGTGGCCATGCTGCTGGCGATCCTGGGCATCTACTTCCAGACCGGCACCTTCGACATCCTGGTGGCGGCGCAACAGCAGCCCTGGTCGGACAACCTGGTGGTTGCCAGCCTGGCCTTCTGGGCCTTCATGCTGGCCTTCATGATCAAGGTGCCCAGTTTCCCCTTCCATACCTGGTTGCCCGATGCCCATACCGCGGCGCCCACGGCCGGCTCGGTGATCCTGGCGGGCGTCCTCCTGAAGCTGGGCGCCTACGGCATGCTGCGCATCGTGCTGCCCATCTTCCCGACGGCCTTCAGCCGCTGGGCCATCGTGATCGTCGCCTTAGGGGTGATCGGTATCATCTACGGCGCCTTCGTCACCATCGCCCAGAAGGATCTCAAGCGGCTGATCGCGTACTCGTCGGTGAGTCACATGGGGTATGTCATGCTTGGTATTGGCGCCGCGGCCGCCGGCATCGCCAACGTCGCCCGCTACGAGGATAGCATGGCCATGGCCATCAACGGCGCGGCCTTGCAGATGTTCAACCATGGCATCATCACGGGCGGGTTGTTCTTCCTGGTGGGCGTGCTCTATGAGCGGGCCCATACCCGGGAACTAGAGCGCTTTGGCGGCTTGAGTGCTCTCACCCCCTATTTCTACGGTATCATGATGGTGACGGCCTTCGCCTCCCTGGGTCTCCCCAGCCTGGCCGGCTTCTGGTCGGAGTTCTTCACCTTCCGGGGTGCCTTCGACATCGTCAGCATCTGGGCGGCCATCGGCGTCATCGGCATCGTGCTCACCGCGGCCTACATCCTGTGGCGCATCATCCAGGACGTCTTCCTGGGCGAGTACGATCCCTCCGAGATCGACCACTGGACTGACCTGCGGGACGGCCAGGACAAACACCACCCCACTGATATGCTGGGCTTCGAGAAGGTGACCATGTGGCCACTGGTGTTTTTCATGGTCTTCCTCGGTATCTTTCCCACACCGCTGTTGGCGTTCTTCAACAAAGCGGCCCAGGAAATCATTCAGAGATTATGACGCGTTATCACACGGTAGGAGGCTAGATTGACTACGCTTCAACTGCTCCTTCCGGAGCTGATACTGCTGGTAGCTGCCGCCATCGTGCTCACGCTGGACCTGGTCACGCGCCGCCGGATCAAGGACACCTGGCTGATAGGCGTGACCATCCTTGGATTTATCGCCGCAGCGGTGGCAGCGTACTCCCTGAGCGGCACCAACACAGCCTACCTGGGCACCCAGGTCGTCGATGGCTTTTCCACATTTCTAAAAGTGCTGGTGCTGGGTGGCATGGCGCTGGTGGTCCTGGCATCGGTCAACTATATCCGCGCCTATGGCCGTAACCAGGGCGAGTTTTATGCCCTGCTGCTGGCCGCGGGCCTGGCCATCTCGGTGGCCGTCAGTTCTAATGACCTGCTCATGATCTACCTGAGCATAGAGTTCCTCTCCATCACGTCATATATCCTGGCCGGATATCTGCGGGGCAACGTCAAATCCATCGAGGCCGGCGTCAAGTACTTCGTCTACGGCGCGGTCGCCGCTGGCATCATGCTGTACGGTATCTCGTTGATCTACGGCATGACTGGCACCACCAACCTTATTGAGGTTGACCGCGTGCTCAGCAGCCAGCCCCTGGCTCCAGGCATGCGCTGGGTGGGCTTCACCGCCATCATCCTGCTGGTGGTCGGCTTTGGCTTCAAGGCCAGCCTGGTGCCCTTCCACCAGTGGGCACCTGATACCTATGAGGGCGCACCCACCCCCATCACGGCGTTTCTATCGACGGCTTCCAAGGCGGCCGGCTTTGCCCTGCTGATCCGCACCATGCTGATTGCGCTCAACGAGTTCTCCCTCGATTGGCTCACCATCCTGGCTGGCCTGAGCATGGTGACCATGACCCTGGGTAACCTGGTGGCGTTGCAGCAGACCAATGTCAAGCGGCTGCTGGCCTATTCCTCGATAGCCCAGGCGGGCTATATCTTGATCGGCCTGGTGTCGGTGCCCCAGAACCAGCAGCTGGCCATACTGCCCTTCGCCGGCGCCTCGTTCAACGGCATCAACGCCGTCCTGATCTACCTGTTTGGCTACCTCTTCACCAACCTGGGCGCCTTCGCGGTCGTCATCGCCATCGAAAACGCCACCGGCTCCGTGGAGCTGCGGGACTACGCCGGGCTGCATCGGCGGGCTCCGGGCCTGGCCCTGTTGCTGACCCTGTTCCTGCTCTCCCTGGCCGGCATCCCTCCCACACTGGGCTTCTGGGGCAAATACTATGTCTTCGCCTCGGCTATCCAAATCGGCTTCCTGGCCCTGGCGATCGTGGCCCTGGTCAACGCCGTCATTGCGGCAGCCTACTACTTGAACATCGTCCGCTACATGTATTTCATGCCTACCACCAGAGAGGACCGCATCGAGGAGAGTCCGTCGCTCACAGTGGTCCTGGCTATCAGTGCCTTCATGGTGCTGGTAGTCGGCATCCTACCCTCTGCGCTCATTACCTGGGCCAACAGCTCGGTTGATTTCGTCACGCGGCTCTAAGCGAGGGCTCCTAGGCGGTGCCGCTCACCCAGCCTGCTGTGACGATCGGGGAGTTTGCATGAAGGGCGCCTTAGGCGCCCTTCATGCATGGCGCCGGCTGCGATTTCGGTACCGGCACCGGCTGCGCTATAATGTAGCCAGCACCGGGCAGCAGCTGGATGCCCTGGGTGGAATCCATCCGGTGACGGAGGGAGACCTGCTATGAAGGAATCCTTGCGCAAGTGGCGCTTCGAGATTGTGCTGGGTACGGCCCTGGCCGCTGGCCTCTTCCTGCTTTTTGAGCAGATGAGCATTCGCACGGCTATTCGGGAAGGGCTGCAGAGTCTGGGGTCAGCCGGCGAACAGCTTCTGGTACGCAGTGCGGAGGTCGTGGTTCCGCACACTGCATCCGACGCCATCGGGCTGGTGCTGATCATCGGCGTGCTGTTCCTGGCCCGTTGGCGCCTGCGCTGGCGCCTGCAGCGCACCCCATCTCTGGCCGCCAAGCAGTGCCCCAGCTGCGGTGAAGCCCTCCACCGTATTCATCGCAAGCCGCTAGATCGGGTCATCGATTGGGTCATCGCGCCTGTACACCGCTATGTGTGCGGCAATCCCAGTTGCCGGTGGAAGGGCCTGCGAGTCGACCCCCCGTCCAGCTACGGCAGGCCCTCCCAGGCGAGCTAGCCTGTTGGCACCCATAGGGTGCCAGCCGTCCGGTCTTGATGGCCTATCCTGCCCGTCCGCTTATGTCTCCCGAGCTACCCACCCTTCTCAGTGCTCTTACCCCAGCCGGCTCCATCCCCCCGTTGCCAGTGGCGGAGGTTCGCCAGGTCAGCGCCGACTCGCGTGCCATAGAGCCGGGCGGAGTGTTCGTTGCCGTGCGCGGGGGCACGGTGGATGGTCATCACTATATTGCTGATGCCCTGCGCCGTGGGGCTGTTGCTGTGATCGGCATGGAGCCCCCGGCTGCCCACGCTACCGGATCTGTGCCTTACATCCAAGTCGACGACTCGCGCCAGGCTTTGGCGATTCTGGCTGCCGCGCTCTACGGCTTCCCCAGCCGCAAGCTCAGGCTGGTCGGGGTTACCGGCACCGATGGCAAGACCACCACCGCCAATCTCATCTACCAGGTTTTGCTGGCCGCTGGTGTCACTCCCGGCATGGTGAGCACGGTCGGTGCGCGCATTGGCGCCGCAGCGCTCGATACCGGTCTCCACGTCACCACCCCTGATGCCCTGGATGTGCAGCGCTACCTGGCGCTGATGGTCCAGGCTGGGTGCCAGACCGCCGTGCTGGAGACCACTTCCCACGGCCTGCACCAAGGCCGTGTGGCAGCCTGCGATTTCGACGTGGCCGTCGTTACCAATGTCACCCACGAGCACCTGGATTACCACGGGTCCTGGGAGGCTTACCTGGAGGCCAAGGCGATCCTGTTCCGGAACCTTGCCACCTCCCTGCGCAAAGCTGGCCAGGCCAAGGTGGCTGTCCTCAACGCAGACGACGTATCCTACACCCCTCTGGCCACCATCCCGGCCGACCAACACTTGAGCTATGGGTTGTACGCAGCCGGAGCTGACCTGCGCGCCGAGCACATTGCCTGTCTCCCCGACCGCACCACCTTTGTAGCCCGAACGCCTGCGGGGAGCGTTGGGCTGGAGACGCGGCTGGTAGGCCAGTTCAATGTGAGCAACTGCCTGGCGGCTTTGGGCGCAGGACTGGCCCTGGGCCTGCCTCTGGAGGTTATCGCCTCGGGTGTGGCCAGCCTCCGCGGCGTGGAAGGCCGCATGGAGCGCATCGAGCGGGGCCAGGATTTTCTGGCCATCGTCGACTTTGCGCACACGCCGGTGTCCCTGGCGCGGGCCCTGGAGGCGGTGCGCCCTATGGCCAGGGGGAGAGTCATTGCCGTCTTCGGCAGCGCGGGGCTGCGCGACGTGCAAAAACGGGCTCTCATGGCCGAGACGTCCATCCGCCTGGCCGACTACACCATCCTCACGGCTGAAGACCCGCGCACCGAGGCGCTGGAGGAGATCCTCCACCAGATGGCCGCCGGAGCCAGGGGTGCTGGTGGGCAGCCGGGATGGGACTTCGAGCTGGTGCCCGATCGCGCCGCGGCCATCCGGCGAGCCGTGGAACTGGCCGAGGCCGGTGACGTGGTGATCGCCTGCGGCAAGGGGCACGAGCGCTCCATGTGCTTCGGCACCACCGAGCACCCGTGGCAGGATCAGGCGGTCATGGCCTGGGCCATCGAGCAGCGCAGCGGCAAGCTGCCAGAGCCGCCTCCGTACTGGCTGCCCACGCAGGAGTAGGGTGCTCTGGCTCTCCCCGGTCAGGCGGTCCTGGGGTGCCTGACCCTGTTTTGACAATCGCTCGGGGGGGCATTACAATCCGGGCCGTGCAAGCAGATTACCTTAACCGTATCAGCGTCGTCGTCTGGATCACCACGCTCACCCTGGCCGCCAGCGTCCTGCTGGCCCTGCCCGGCCAGGGAACGACCTTCGAGTTGGGGGAACGCGCGCTAGCCTTGCCAGTTGGGGCCTCGGCGGCATTTCCCGTGATCCTGGCCCTGATGGCGGGCCTGGGCACCGAGGCCGTGGTTCAGGCCCATTCCCTGGCCGGCCAGGGCCGGCTGCGCTTCACCCTGCGCTACTGGGCACTGCCTGTCGCCGTTACCCTGATCGCCACGGTGGTCCTGCCGGCGGCGCCGACCATCTCCTACCGCGCCGCCGGCCTGGTCGGCTTTGCCTTGATCTTGAGTGGTGTGCAGGCTGCGTTGTTCTACAGCCTTGATCCCCAGGCCACGGGCTACCGCCGGGCACGCGCAATTCTCAACCTGACCGCTTACGCCACGGCCCTGTTGCTGTTCCTGCTGGTTCCGGAGTCCTGGAATAGCCTGGCTCGCAGCATCGTCCTCGGTAGCGTGACTTTCCTGCTGGCCGCCGAGCTCCTGCGGGGCACGCAGTCAGGTCCGGGGATGGTGGTCATGTACGGCGCCATCGTCGCCGTGGTGATCGGCGAGGTGGCCGCACTGTTGCCCTACACCGGCCTTAGCTGGTTGAGCAGCGGCCTGCTACTGTTGCTGCTCTTCTATGTGTTGGTGGGGGTGGCCTGGCAGGGCCTGCTGCGCCGGCTCAATCAGAGAGTAGTGCTCGAATTCGTGGCTATTGCCGTCGTGGGGTCGGCTCTCATCCTCCTGTTTGCTGCCTGACCGCACGCCATCTCTCGACAAGCATCTCGGGACGATCGCGATAGCGCGACCATGGCTCGCGGCCCCCGGCCACAGCGGCCAGCGCCGGCCAGAGCACCAGGTTGGCCGGCGCTGGCAACCCTGCTGCGCCGGCTGCCCGAACCACAGCGCCATTGAGCCAGTCTACCTCGGTGCGTCCTCGTCCTTGGTCCAGGTCGATATAGAGGGACGGCATCTTTCCCCCGCGGCCGCCGGCGACGAATCGGCCGAGGACGCGGCGCAAGAGCGCCGGCGGCAGGGCCACCAGCAGGGGTTGTACGCGGCCGAGGGGGTAGCCACCGAGGTCCACCAGGCGCACGCCTTGGGCCTGCATGGTGGACAGGGCCTCACGCCAGGCTGCGACTTCCAGCATAGCCATGCCGTCGTGGGACCAAACCTCCGCCGGCGACCATCCCAACAGGGCGCAGGACGCGTTGCAGAGGAGGTTCATCGCCAGCTTGGTCCATTTCAGACTGCGCCAGTCCTGGTACTGCTGAGCCTGGAAGCCCGCGCTCGCCAACACCGCGGCAACTTCGGCCGCGCGATCGGTCGCGGCGGGTGGGGCCACGTTGGCCACGCCCACATGCCGCGAGGAGCGCTCCGCCACCACATAGCCTGGCTCCAGGACGGTCACGGGGGTAGTGATGGCGCCGGCGATGACCTGGCCGGCCCCCAGGGCGCCGGCCAGCAGTTCCTCGTTGCCCACGCCGTTCTGCAGGGTCAGGATAGGGGGTGGATCGGGCGTGGCGGCCTGCAGCTCGGCCAGGGCGCTGGCGGTGTCGTAGCTCTTCACGGACAGCACCATCAGCCAGGGGCGGGGCATGGCGGCCAGGGCTCCGGCGATCGAGCCGGCTACCGGCACCTTGATCAGGCTGGTGGGGAGGTCAGGGCTGCCCACGCGCAGCCCTTCTTGCCGGATGCTGTCGACGGCCCGGCCGCGGCCCACCAGCGTGATGTCGTGGCCGGCCTGGGCCAGTTGCGCCGCCACCAGCGAGCCGATGGCTCCGGCACCGATCACTATGATCTGCTTCGGCATGTGCTATCCTCGAAATCGTAGTGCGGTGGCGAGCTCCATCATGGCTGCTCCTATCGTGCATATTTGCAGTTCAATTGCAAATATCCACGAACGCCAACGATGGGTTTGGAGTCACCCATTCCGACATCATGTTTGGTTTCGCCTATAATCTTTGTGTCATCGGCACTTGGCAACCCATCCCAGAAGGACGTGCAGTCATGCTGTCATCCGAAAGCACCCTTCAGTTCACCCCGGACCTGCGCATCTGCCGGCTGCTCAACGGCCTGTGGCAGGTCTCCGGTGGCCACGGCCGCATTGAGCCTGAGGCGGCCGTGGCCGAGATGATCGCCTACCACGACGCCGGCTTCACCACCTGGGACCTGGCCGACCACTACGGGCCGGCCGAGGGCTTCATTGGCGAGTTCCGGCGGCGCCTCGTGGCCCGTTCCGGGCCGGAGGCACTTGCCGAGATGCAGGCCTTCACCAAGTGGGTGCCGTCGCCCGGGCCGATGACCCGCCAGGTCGTCGAGCGGGCGGTGGACGTGTCGCGGCGGCGCATGGACACGGAGACGCTGGACCTGTTGCAGTTTCACTGGTGGGAGTATCGTGACCCGCGTTACCTGGACGCGCTGGAGCAGCTGGCTGAGCTGCGTGCCGCAGGCAAGATCCGTCACCTGGGCCTGACCAACTTCGACACGAAGCGGCTGGAGATCATGGCGCAGCGGGGACTGCCCATCGTCTCCAACCAGGTGCAGTACTCGCTGGTCGATCGCCGGCCGGAAGTGGCCATGGCGCGCTTCGGCCAGGAGCACGGCATCGTCTTGTTCGCCTACGGTACGTTGCTGGGGGGGTTACTATCCGAGCGTTACCTGGGCCGGCCCGAGCCGGGGCCGCGCGAGCTCACCACGGTTAGCCTGCGCAAGTACAAGCAGATGGTCGACGCCTGGGGAGGCTGGGCGCTGTTCCAGGAGCTCTTGCAGGCGGCCAGGCAGGTGGGGGAGCGGCACGGGGTCAGCATCGCCAACGTGGCGGTGCGCGCCATCCTCGACCGGCCCGGGGTGGCTGGCGTGATCGTGGGCGCGCGGCTGAGCGTGGCCGAGCACATGGCCGAGAACGCGCGCGTCTTCAGCTTCCACCTGGACGCCGAGGATTGGGCGCGGCTGGACGCGGTGCAGGCAAAATCTCGAGACCTGTTCAGGGTGATGGGGGATTGTGGGGATGAGTATCGGCGATAGCGGTGCAGACGCGAGTGCCGAATCTAGGGAGCTACCGGATACCAAACGTAGTTATCGACCCGGTTGATTGGATTGCCATTCTCATCGACGAGGAAAGCGCATGGTCTCCTGCGCCTCGCCGGCCGGCGGTTTGCGCCAAAGACCCGGCTAAAGCCTCGACTCCAGCGTGGGACACCGGTAACTGATTTCCGCCGCCCTGTACCAGTCACCTCCAGCGCCTCGGCCAGGCCTGCGTGCAGCCAGGACTGCTCGCTGCACGAGTTGATCCCTTCCGCCAGGGGCAGGGCAGTATGCCAGTGCAGTGACCAGGCAGACCGGAACACGGACCAACACGGACGGACGCCGGACCGGAACACGTACGCTGCCCGTGTTCGTCCGTGTTGGCACATCGCTTTGCGATTCGTCCGATCGTTCGACCGCGCTATCACGCGCAACATGCCATCGGCACAGCTGCGAATTGACGCCCCCTGTCGCCAATCGTATAATCCGTGTAGCTCGATGAGCTCGGTCCTGGTGCCAAACACCTTCAGCCTGCCCAACACCCTTCCCCTGCTGAGGCTTGACCTGCCATGCCCCACATCCACTACACCGTATCGATGCCCCAACCGGAGACTCACCTGTTCCACGTCGAGATGCAGGTGAAAGACCTCGACCAGCCATTTTGCGATCTGGTTATGCCGTCCTGGACTCCAGGCTCCTACCTGATCAGGGAGTTCGCCCGCCACGTGCAGGAGTTCGCGGCTGTGTCTCTGGCCACGCGACAGTCGCTGCCCTGGCGCAAGCTCAACAAGAACACCTGGCAGGTGGAGAATGCCGGCGGTACAGGGATCGTCGCCCGCTACAAGGTGTACGCCAACGAGCTGACCGTGCGCACCAGCCATCTGGATACCGGCCACGGCTTTTTCAACGGGGCCACCTTGTTCATGTACGTGGACGGCCACCGCCAAGCCCCGGTGAGCCTCACCGTCGCCCCGCCTTATCCCGACTGGAAGGTCAGCACAGGGCTGCCCAGGCTGCCCGCCGAGCTGGTGACCGCGTCCGAGGGCAATGGCCGGCATGTGGCGTCAGGCGCCGAGAGCCTGCTCCGCCACAATTTCCGGGCCGACGACTACGATCACCTTATCGACTGCCCGGTGGAAACAGGCAACCATCGCCTGGTGAGCTTCGAGGTGGATGGGGTGTTGCACCAGGTGGCCCTGTGGGGCCACGGCAACGAGGACACGGCCCGGCTGCGCCAGGACCTGCAGGCCGTGGTGCAGGCCGGCCGCGATATCTTCGGCGGGCTGCCCTACGACTATTACCTGTTCCTGCTGCATCTGACCGAAGCGCGGCGCGGCGGCCTGGAGCACCGCAACTCGTCCACCAATGCCGTCAGCCGTTGGAGCTTCCGCAAGCCGCAGGACTACGAGCGCACCATCGACCTGCTGGCCCACGAGTTCTTCCATGTGTGGAACGTCAAGCGCATCGAGCCGGCCAGCTTCACGGAGATGGAGTATCGCTGGGAGACCTACACCCGCCTCCTGTGGGTCATGGAGGGCTTTACTACCTACTACACCCCGTTGCTCCTGCGGCGGGCTGACCTGATCACGCCCCAGCGCATGCTGGACCGCCTGGCTGAGCAGATTCTACGCCTGCTGCAGACCCCCGGCCGGCACCTGCAGAGCGCCGAGGCCGCCAGCTTCGACACCTGGATCAAGTTCTACCGGCCCGACGAGAATACCCAGAACACGTCTGTATCCTACTACCTCAAGGGCGCGCTCATCGCCATGCTCCTGGACCTGGAAATCCGCCACCGCACCGGCAGCCGGCGCTGCCTGGACGACGTGATGCTGGCGACTTACCAGGAGTTTACCCTGCAGGGCCGCGGCATCCACGACGACGAGTTCCAGGGGATCTGCGAGCAGGTAGCGGGCGATAGCCTGCAGCAGTTCTTCGACGACTACGTACGCGGGGTGACCGAGCTGCCCTTTGAGGCTGCCCTGGCCCAGGCCGGGTTGGGCATGGTATTTGGCTGGAAGGGGGATGAATACGGCGCGCGCGCAGCCGGGCTGGGCATTCGGGTGCGCACCGAGCACGGCCATACCGTGGTGGACACGGTCTTTGCCGACGGGCCCGCCTACCACGCCGACATCTCCCCCGGCGACGAGATCGTGGCCCTGGACGGCTACCGCGTCACCAAGGAAACCATCGGCGACCGCCTGGCCGAGCGCGCGCCAGGCGACCGCGTGACCCTGACTTGCTTCCGCCGCGATGAACTGCGTGAGATCCAGGTGACCCTGGGCCAGCGCCCCTACAACCGGCTGGACATCCGGCCCCTTCCGGATGCCGGGCCGGAGCAGCGCGCCATCTACGAGACCTGGGTGGGCGCGCCGTGGCCACAGACCGCTGAGCCGGCGTCCGGCGCAGACGAGGACGCTGCCGGCGCGCGTGGGGCCGTCTGAGGCTGCGGAGGACTCCGGCGGGGACCGCTACTGAGGGGCCACAATATCCAACAGGTCTCCCAGGACTGCAAAGCCCGTCTCCAGCCGGCCGGCGCCCGGCCCCACCAATGTCACATCGCCCAGCAGATCGGTAGTGAAGGTGCAGGCGTTGGTGGCACCACTGACACCAGCCAGGGGATGGCTAAGGGGCATGCGCGTGGGCTTGACGCTGGCCTTCACGGCGTCTCCCTCGCGATACACGTGGGCCACCAGCTTCCAGCGCTCTCCGGCGGCCTGCGCCGCCGCCACGTCGGCTGGGGCGAGCCCGATGATCCCCGTGCGATCCACATCAGCAACGGTTAGGCAGCCGTCCATCAGAACGTTGGCCAGGATCACCACCTTGCCTGCAGCATCCCAACCCTCCACATCCGCCGTGGGATCGGCCTCCGCGTAGCCCAGCCGCTGGGCTTCCACCAACGACTCCTGGTAGCTCTGGCCCATTTCCATCTGGGTCAGAATGTAGTTCGTGGTGCCGTTGAGAATGCCGCGGATCTCCTCGATCGCGCAGCCGGCCAGTGCCTGCTGAGCCAGGCGGATGGTCGGCGTGCCGCTCATCACCGTACCCTCGAAGCAGAAGCGCACGCCGCGGTCCTGGGCCAGGCCGGCCAGCTCCCGGTAGGCCAGGGCCACCGGCCCCTTGTTGGTCAACACGGCGTGCTTGCCGCTCTCGAACGCTGCCTTGACATGATCGATCGCGGGCTGGCCGGTGCGCACATCGGTCCAGCTGATCTCGACTACGGTATCGGCGTTGCTCTGGCGAATGGTGCACAGGCTGTCCCAACCCGTGACCAGTGCCTGGCTGGGGGGGTAGTCTGCCAGGGTGCCTGTGCGCCGCACCACCTCCAGCAGGCTGGCGGCGTCCAGGCCGTCCGGATGGTAAAGGCTGCCCTTCAGCAAATCACTGATGGCCACGATCTGGAAGCGCACGCCGGCCGCCTCGGCCAGCGCATCCTCCTTGGCCAGGAGGATCTCGGCCAGGCCCTGGCCGACGGTGCCGAAGCCGATCAACGCCAGCTTATGGGTTTTGATCATGGGGATGTCTCCTTTGGGGGGTCGTCCTGCGCTGCGGTGGGCGCCAGCCGTTTGACGACGAAGAAGGTCACGTCGTCGGAGGGCTCGGTGTCCCCGGCGAATTCGTCGATGGCCTCGACAATGGCCGTCGTCACCTCCTGGGCTGAGCCAGCGGCGTGGGTTTGGAAAACGTCCACCAGCCGGGTCTGGCCGAAGAAGTTGCCGTCCGCGTCCATTGCCTCCGTGATCCCATCGGTGTAGAAGAGCAGGGCGTCACCGGGCGCCACGCTGAACCGGCGGTCCTCGATCTGGACGTTCTCGAAGGCACCGAGGATGATACCCTCGGCTCGCAGCTCGCGCACGTTGCCTCTGGCCGCCTGGTACCACAGGGGGCGGTTGTGGCCGGCGTTGGCAAAGAGGAGTCGCCCGCGGTCCGGCTCCAGGATGCCGTACACCGCGGTGAGGAACAGGTCGCTACGGCTGTCATTCAGAATGATCTGGTTGGCGCGCATGAGAGCGGCTGCCGCGCCCCGGCCACTCAAGGCCACGGTGCGAATCACCGTGCGGCTGAGGACCATAAACAGCGCTGCCCCCACACCCTTGTCCGCCACGTCGGCAATGACCATCCCCAGGCGCATAGGCTGTCCCGGTAGTTCGAAGAAGTCGTAGAAATCTCCGCCCACCACCCGTGCCGGCGCGTAGAAGGAGGCGAAATCCCAACCGGGAAGCGCCGGCCGCGTCTTGGGCAACATGCTCAGCTGGATCTGCCGGCCCAGCGCCATCTCCTCGGCCAGCCGCTGGCGCTCCACCTCTTCCTGGTGCAAGCGTGCGCTCTCAACGGCCAGGGCCGCCTGGTTGGCCATCAGCTGCAGCAGGCGCATCTCGTCCTCGTCCAGCAGGCGGGGACGGCGGCTCGTGATCATCAGCCCGCCGATGGAGCGTCCTTCCACGATCAGGGGCAGGATGGTGTAGCCCCGGAAACCCTCGTCCTGCAGCCACTCCAGCTCATAGAGAGGCGCTACATGGTCTTCGACGTCCTCCGCCGTAAACGGGATCGGCGAGAGCAGGGTCTGGCTGACGATGTTGAACTCGCTATCCACCATGGATCTACCCTGGGTTGCCGGATCGTTCCGCCAGCCATCCGAGGCGGCAAACGCCAGCGTGCCCGGCTCATCGCCCGGCATGACCAGCGCGCAGGCGTCGACGTCCAGCAGCCGCCGGATCTCCTTCACCAGGTAGTCCATCAGGTCGCCGGGCTGGGGCTGGCCCAGCAACTGGTTGGTGAACTGCAGCAAGGTCGCCTGCTCGCCAATCCGCCGCTCGCGCAACATGTCGTACAGGCGGGCGCGTTCCAGGGCAATGCCCATCTGGCTCCCGGCGTTGGCCAGCAACGCCAGCGCCTCCGGCGTGAAGGAATCCCAGTCGGGCGCGGCCACGTTGAGGATCCCATGGACGTGATCCCCGGAGCGCAAGGGAGTCGATGCGTGGACCACCAGCCCGCGGCGCTCCTCCCCCTGGATCTCGGCCAGCCGCGAGCAGCGTACCTCATTGTAGGGGCCGTTGAGGGTGCCCTTGTTGCAGAAGCCCTGGCAATCACAACCGCCCTTCCACGCCCCGGCCCGGTGCGTGGCCATCGCCGGAGGCAGGTTATAGTGGGCAGCGAGCATGTAGCCCTTGCCGAACCACTGGCTTTTGGCAGAGGGGTCGCGCAGGAAGATCCAGCCGGTCTCCAGTCCCATCAGTTCCACCAGCTTGGCCAGGGCCGAGTCCAGCGCCCCTCGCACATCGACGGCCCGGTTTAGCGAGTCCGCGATCTGGTTGAGCGTGGTCAGGCTTTCGACGAGATTGTCCGGTTGCGTGGTCATAGTCCGGTCCGGCCAGACTTCGGGCTCAAGGCCAGGCCGATTTCCTCGAGCACATAGGGCTCGGCCTCGTGCTCAGCGCGCCGCTGCAGAGCGAGGCGGGACTGGGAGGTCGAGATCTGGCCCAGGGCCCAGGCGGCATGCCCGCGCACCAGGGCGTCCCCGTCGTTGAGCGCTTCGCTCAAGGCAGGCACGGCCACGGGATCGCCCCAGTTGCCCGCGGCCACACATGCGTTGCGCAGCAGGCCACGGCGCCCGGCGCGGCGCACGGGCGACCGGTGGAAACGCCCCCGAAAGGTCGCTTCGTCCAGCGCCAGCAGGTCGAGCAGCCGCGGCGCGATCATGTTAGGCCGCAACTCCAGCGCGGGAAGGCCCGCCGGCCTGGCATAGCGCCGGTTCCACGGGCAGACGACCTGGCACAGGTCGCAGCCGAAGACCCAGTTGCCCATGGCCGGGCGCAGCTGGCGCGGAATCGGTCCGCGCAACTCGATGGTCAAATAGCTGATGCAGCGACGGGCATCCAACACGTGGGGCTCGACGAAGGCCCGGGTGGGGCACACCTCCAGGCAGCGGCGGCAGCCGCCGCAGGTTGTCATGGCCTCACCTACCCGCCACCGTGGGCCCTGTTCCGGGCTACTGTCGCTGGAGGAGTCCTCTACCACCAGCGCAGGGGCATCCACGGCCATCTCCTCCGGCACCAACAGGGCGGCCAGAAATGTCCATGACCCCAGCCGCGGCGCGATCAGGCAGGTGTTCTTGCCGATGAAGCCGAGTCCAGCCTGCGTGGCCCAGCTGCGCTCCAGGATTGGCCCGGCATCCACGTAGGCCCGGCCCAGGGTTGATCTGCCTGTGGCCTGCCGGATCGTGGCATCCAGCTGGAACAGGAGGGGCTTGAGCACCTCATGGTAGTCATCGCTCCAGGCATAGGCGGCCATGCGCCCACGCGAGGGATCGCCGGCCGCCGGGTCCGGCATCTCGCCTCTGGCGTAGCTGGTACCTAGCACAATGACCGACTTCGTTTCGGGCAGGAGCCACCGGGGGTCGGCGCGCTGGCCGGCACCTCGCTGGAGGTAGTGCATGTCGCCGTGGCGTGAAGTAGCCAGCCAGTGGAGGAAGCGCACGTAATGGGGGGTGGGGCCGGCTGCGGCAATGCCCACCAGCTCGAAGCCCAGCTCGACGGCGGTCTGTCGCACGAGGCGTGTGAGCGCTGCCGGATTCATCGCTTGGTGCTGCGAGCTTGAACTGGGCATGGGTTGTGATCCCATCAGTAGTCGGGCGAGCAGGTATGGCAGGGGTGCCGTCGCCTATGATGCCAGAACCGGGAACAGTTGTCAAGACAATGGCGGGGAAAAAAGGCCGCCAGCTAAAACCGGTAGCTGGCGGCTGGGGCGTGGCAGCGAGTGGTTATCAGGTGGCACCGGCGACAGCTAGCGCCTCGATCTGCTGCAGCTCCTCTGGCGTCAGGCGGGCATCCTTCTTCCGCTGGCGCAGCAGGGCCTTGAGCCCCTGCGGGGTGATCACGGGCACCGCCGGGTTGTTCAGGATTAGCTCTGCCTTGGGATTGGTGAACAGCACCAGGGGCTGTACCTCAGCCATCAACTCAGGCAGGTGTGTGGCCAGGTACTCCTGCAGCTTGCGGGCGTCGTTCTGCGCATCTGCCGTCGGGTTGCCCACACCCTCATTGCTGAAGGCCAGGAACATCCGGCCCAGGGAGAACGGCTGGCTCCACTTGTCTCCCGTGTTAGTCATCTTCCCCCCGTGCTCCCGCAAGGCAATAGCGTAGATCCCACTGGGGCCGGCGAAGACGTAGGGGCTGGGCAGCATCCACGAATACAGCGTGTAGCGATCGTCGAAGCCCTTGAGCTCTCGCTCGAGGCGCTCATCAGGCCGGGGACTGCGTGCAAAACGGCGCGTGTTGTAGGTACCGAAGTTGGCCGCCAGCCATCCCAGGCCCAGGCACAGCAGTGAACCAGCCATGCGCCAGAAGTAGCTGGGATCATCTGGCTTGCTGGAAAAGCTCAACACCAGGCCGATGCCCAGGATGCCCATGCCGGCCCAGCTAAGGTACTGGCCCAGCTTGGCGCGCCGCGCGACGAAAGGCTCGTTGACAAAGGTACGCATGGTGCTAGCCTATTGGTGGAATTTGCCGACGATCAGGCTGGCGTTCTGGCCGCCAAGGCCGAACGAGTTGGACAGGGCCACGTTGACTGTCGCCTTCCGGGCCTGGTTGGGCACGTAGTCCAGGTCGCACTCCGGATCGGGGTTCTCGTAGTTGATGGTGGGGTGAATGGTGTCGGTATGCACGGCATAGACACAGGCCAGCGCCTCGGCGGCACCGGCGCCGCCGAACAGGTGGCCGATCATCGACTTGGTGGAGCTAACCGGGATCTGGTAGGCCCGCTCGCCGAAGACCTGTTTGATGGCCCTGGTCTCGGCGGCATCGCCCAGGGGCGTGCCTGCGGCGTGGGCGTTGATGTAGTCCACCGCCGTGGGCTGCAGGCCACCGTCGGCCAGGGCCCGCCGCATGGCTAACGCTGCTCCCTTGGCCTCCGGATCAGGCTGTGCCATGTGGTAAGCGTCTGACGTCTCGCTCCATCCCAACACCTCGGCATAGATGGTTGCGCCGCGGGCCAGGGCGTGATCCAGGCTCTCCAATACCATGACTGCCGATCCCTCGCTGATCACGAAGCCGTCGCGCGTGGCATCGAACGGCCGGCTGGCTCGTGCGGGCTCGTCGTTCTGCGTGGTCACGGCACGCATGGCCGTGAACGCCGCGTAAAACAGCTCGTGTACCATGGCCTCTACACCACCGGCCAGCATGATATCGGCCGTGCCCAGCCGGATGGTCTGTGCCGCCAGCCCCAGGGCCTGGGTTCCCGCCGCGCAAGCCGTCACGACTGTGTTCAGTGGTCCCCGGGTGCCGAAGGCCTGGCTCACGTGGAACGCCGGCATGTTGGCCAGGCCGTTGATAGCCTCGCTGGGGGTGGCCTTGATCCGGATGTCATGGCTCTGGGACGCGCGCCAGATCATCTCCTTGTAGAGCTCCAGGCCACCGACCCCGGTGCCGAGGATGACCCCCACGCGGGTGGGGTCTTGCAGGCTCAAGTCCATGCCGCAGTTCGCCACTGCCTGGTGGGCGGCGCAGACGGCGATCTGGGAACAGCGAGCCATCCGCCGCGCTTCCTTGGCCGGAATGAATACGGTGGGATCGAAATCCTTTACCTCGCCACCCACCTGGCTGGGATACGGGCTGACGTCGAACCGGGTTACCCGGGTAATGCCGGACCGTCCAGCCACCAGCGCATCCCAGGTGGCCGGAGCACTGTTGCCGACGGGGGTGTACGCCCCCAGTCCCGTGATCACGACTCGCCGTCGTTTCTCCACCTGACCCTCGGTCAAGGAGAGCAGAGCGTTTAGCATGGCCTCTTCCCCGGGGTAGACCATGTCGGGGGGCTGATAGCCGTTGAGGTCCTGCAGCTCCTTGATCAGAGCATACCGTACGTCTGCCGGCAGGCGGGCAAGAGTCTCGCGAATTGTTGACATAGATAACCTGCTCTATTCTGGAAACCTGGTGGCGCCGGTTCTTGACTTGAATATCCCTGGCCGGCTCAATCCTCGGCTACAGCGTCCAGCATCGCCGGGCGCTCGGCCAGGCCTTGCCGAATCTTGCCGACTACGTCGGCGTTGACGGCGTCGCGCGCCGCTCGAATGCCACTGCGCACGGCTTGGGAAGTTGACCGGCCGTGCCCGATCATACAGACGTGGTTCAGGCCAAGCAGGATGGCACCGCCGATCTCTTGATAGTCCAGGCGCTGGCCAGCGGCCCGAAATGCCGGCCTGGCCAACAGCGCGCCCACCCTGGCAACTGGCCGGCTGGTGATCTCCTCGCGCAGGGCCTGCATGATCATGGACGCCACACCTTCGGCCAGCTTGATCATCACGTTGCCGGTGAAACCATCGGTCACGACCACGTCTGCCAGTCCGGCCGTGAGGTCCCGGCCCTCGACGTTGCCGATGAAGTTGAGGCCTGGCGTGGCCTTGATCAACTCGAAGGCCTCACGTACCTCGATGTTGCCCTTGCCTTCCTCCTCGCCAATGGAGACCAGGCCGAGGCGCGGGTTAGGTATGCCCATCACGCTTTCGGCGTAGATGCTGCCCATCACCGCGAACTGCTGCAGGTAAACCGGCTTCCAGTCAGTGTTGGCCCCGATGTCGAGAAAGAAGCAGGTGCCCTTGATGGTCGGCACCTGGGTGCCCAGGGCCGGCCGGTGAATGCGCTGGCTCGCATTCAGCTTGATCCGGCCCAGCTTCAACAGGGCCACGGCCAGCGCGCCGCCCGTGTTGCCCATGGTGACAAACGCATCGGCCTGGCCCTGGCGCACCAGGTCCATGCCCACATGCAGGGACGAGTCGGGCTTGCTGCGTACGATCTCAGCCGGCTTGTCGGTCATCTCCACGACCTGGCCAGCCGGCACAATAGGCAGGTCGAGGCCGGTGGTGTCGTGCCTGGCTAGCTCTTGCCGGATGACGTCTTCCCTGCCTACCAATATTACTGCGAGTCCGTAGGCGCGGGCAGCCAGCACTGCGCCCTCGACCGTCGCTCCCGGGGCCTGATCGCCACCCATCGCATCCAGGACGATCTTCATCTCAGGCTTTGGTCCAAAGGATCGTCATTGCCAGCAATTGGTGTTTCAGGGTCGGACCGGCGTTGCCGCGACAAGCCCGGCCCATAAGGTGCGCCATGGTTTTTCTGCTATGCAAATGACGACTCCAACAGGCTTGTGCTGGAGTCGACAATCGCTCACCTTGACATCGAGAGCTCTTTGAAATACAACACAAAAACAGGGCGAAAGTTGCGACCCACTCGCCCTGCCCGGTATCTGTTCCAGTATCCACACAACAGCCGGTTCTGTCAAGACAGGCAAGGGCACACAGGTCGAATTGGTCGCATCACAGGCGGCCACGGTGAGATACAGTTCATACCGGCCACAATCTTCCATAGCTCACATCGCAACCAATACCACCGGTTGCTCGTAGTGCTACACAACCGGGTTGGTGCCCGGTCGACAAAGTTACGATCACCACTACCGGAGGTTTTGCCATGGAAAAGCGTCTCTACCGAACTCGCACGGATCGAATTATCGCCGGTGTGTGCGGCGGCCTGGGCCAGTACCTGGGAGTCGACCCCACCTTTTTGCGTATTGGCTTTGCCGTGTTGGCGGTCCTGTCCCTGGGCATGACGATCCTGCTCTATCTGGCCATGGCCTTGATCATTCCTCTGGAGCCAGCCGGCGGCGAATGACCCTGCTCCTTCACAGGTGCACACGGCTCGCCGCCACGGCGGTGAGCCGTGTGCTTTCCCAGGTGCGCCCATGAACCTTTCCCACATCCGGGCCGGGATCCCGGCGCTGTCTGCCGCCATCTACCTGAACACGGGTACCTTCGGCCCCCTGCCGTCAGTCGTGGCCGATGAGATTCGCCGCGCCTACACTGCTGTCGAGGAGCTAGGCACCTTCTCGCCCCAGGTCTTCTGGCAAATGGAGCTGGAAGGCTTTGAGGCCGTGCGGCGCCAGGTGGCCGGCTTGTTGCATGCCAGCGATGGGGAGATCGCCCTGACGCGCAACGTGACCGATGGCATCAATATCGTGCTGCATGGCTTGAGCTGGCAGCCGGGCGACGAGGTGATCCTCACCGATCAGGAGCATCCCAGCGGCACTGTGCCGTGGCTCGCCCTGGCAGACCGCGCTGGCGTCCGGCTGCGCTGGCTGAACCTGGTCCACGACTCTGACGAGATCGTCCGGCGCTTTGCGCAGCTGCTCACACCTCGCACCCGCCTGGCCCAGCTCAGCCACGTCTCCTGCCTGACCGGCCTGCGGATGCCCATCGAACGGCTGTGCGCCGTAGCGCAGGCCGCAGGCGTGCTGACCCTGGTGGACGGCGCTCACGCCGAGGGCCAATTCGCCGTGGATGTGGGCGCCCTGGGCTGTGATTTCTACGCTGCCTGTGGCCACAAGTGGCTGTTGGGGCCCCAGGGCGTTGGCATGCTCTACATTCAGCGCGACCATGTGGAACAGTTAGAGCCCATCTGGCTCGGGTGGGACGTGCAGCAGCCCTTCGACCGGTCCAGGCATAGCTACCAGCTACAGGCCACGGCCGCCCGCTTTGAGCAGAGCACGCGCCCGTGGCCGCTGTACCTGGCCTTTGGCAAGGCTATCGACTTCGTCCAGGGGGTCGGTCTGGAAGCTATCGAGCAACGCGTCCACGTGCTGCGCCAGGGTTTCCTGGACGGCCTAGCCGCCATTCCTGGCATCACTGTGTTCAGCCCTGCCGATCCCTCCATCGGCACCGGGCTGGTGACCGCAGCGGTGGCCGGTTGGCCAGCGGATGACTTGCAGCAGCGGCTCTGGCAGCAGCATCGCATCATCACCAATGTCATCCGCGAGTTCAATGCCCTGCGTTTCTCCCTGGCCTTCTTCACTGCTGAGACCGAGCTGGATGCGGCCTTGCAGGCGCTGGCTGAGGCGTGTTGACGCAAGACGTGAACGGCGGTACAATGTTGACGGATCTGCTGCCCGCACCGGGCCCCTTCCTGTAGCTGGCAGCATCCCAAGCGCCTGCCATCTTCTCATTCAAGCTTCCCATGACCCAACCCGATCTCTACGATTCCATCATCCGTCGCATGGCGGACCTGTCCGAGGAAAGCCTGGTCCAGATCTCCCACTACATTGCCTTCCTGAAATGGCAGGAAGAGCAGTGGCGGGAGTGGACCGACGAGGAGCTCGCCAGCGAAGAGCCCGTACCGGCCGCTGGGGAGCGCATGCGCTGGGTGTACGATTTCGTCGAGCATTTTGAGGAGGCCACGATCACTTCCACCCAGGCCCCGGATGGCATGGAGGTTACCGTCGCCCCCACCATGTGCGGCCTGGAACAACGGGTGGCCATCTGGCAGCATCCCCCCGTGGCCGGCGCCTCAGTAGTGCAGTTCCAACTGTCGGTGCCGGGTAACCTCCACCGGGTGCGCCTGCGCACCAAGGTTGGTATCCGCAACGGCTCCCTGATCGCCGAAAGCCCGGGCAACTTCGTGGCCTTTCGCTTATTCGTCAACGGCCTGCGCCTGTGGGGAACCACCAAGAACACCACCGCGTGGGAGGATGTCGCCGTGGAGCTGCCCAGCCTCAGCGGTGAGTTCATCACCGTACAGTTTATCACCGATGGGCTAGGTGACTCCCGCTGGAACTGGGCGGTGTGGGGCACGCCGCTGCTGGTAGGCGAATAACGACGACCGGCAAGCAACGGACAAGGAGGTCTGGACCATGGATTTCCGCCTGACCGAGGAACAAGAAGGCGTCCGCCGCCTGGCCCACGACCTGGTGGAGAAGGAGGTCAAGCCGCGGGCGGCCCATGTCGACGAGACCGGGGAGTTCCCCTGGGAGAGCCTGCGCCAGATGGGCGAGCTGGGCCTCCTTGGGCTCAATATTCCCGAGGCTTACGGCGGTGCCGGCGCTGACCACGTCAGCGCGGCTATCCTTATCGAGGAGATCGGCTGCGGCTGCGGATCGACCGGCCTGATCGTCGCCGCCCACCTGGGGTTGGCCTGCGGGCCGCTACAGGCCTTTGGCACCGAGGCCCAGAAGCAGGACTTCCTGGTCCCCCTGGCTCGCGGTCAGGCCATTGGCTGCCTCGGCCTGACCGAGCCAGGCGCTGGCTCCGACCTGGTTGGTGGCGTGCGCACCTTCGCCGAGAGGCGCGGCGACTCCTGGTCGATCAGCGGCCAGAAGATGTGGCTGACCAATGGCGCTGAGGCCCGAACCGCTATCCTGCTCTGTCGCACGGACAAGCGAGGCGGCAGTCGCTCCTTGAGCCAGATCATCGTGCCCACCGACACCCCGGGCATCTCCTTTGGCAAGCCCGAGTCCAAGATGGGCCTCAACGGCAGCCATACCTACGCCGTCAGCCTGGACGACGTGGTCGTGCCCGCGGAAAATCTCTTGGGACACGAGGGCCACGGTCTACACCAGACCCTGCAGGTTCTGGACGGCGGCCGGATCGGCATCGGCGCCCTGAGCGTTGGCCTGGCCCAGGCCGCCTACGAGGCATCCCTGGCCTATGCCCGAACCCGCCAGACCTTTGGGTCGGCTTTGGCCGGACACCAGGCCATCCAGCACAAGATCGCCGATATGGCCACTACCATCGCCGCGGCCCGCTGGTTGGTCTACCGGGCGGCCTGGCTGCGCGACCAGGGCCAGCCCTACACTCTGGAGGCGGCTCAGGCCAAGCTCTTCGCCACCGAGATGGCGGAAAGAGTCTGCTACGATGCCATCCAGATCCACGGTGGCTACGGCTATAGCCGTGAGTTCCCTGTGGAACGGATCTATCGGGACAACCGCCTGATGGCCATCGGCGAGGGCACCAGCGAGATTCAGCGCCTGGTCATCGCCCGCCAGGTCCTGGGCCTGTGACGATATCCATGGCACATCCCCTGGTTGACCTGGCCCGCGAGGCGATTCGACACTATCTGGCCACCGGAGAGGCCCTGGACGTGCGCGGCCGGCCGGGCGACGGCCCCCCGTGCGGGCTCTTCGTCTCCCTACATGACCGGCCGCTGCCCGGGGAGACGGAAGGGGACCTGCGCGGCTGCCGCGGCAGCATCCGGCCCCATTCCCAGACGCTGTACCAGGAGGTCGTGCGCCAGGCGATCAACTCGGCCGTGGACGACCCCCGCTGTCCCAGTGTAGCGCTGGACGAGGTGGACGATGTCGACATCACCGTCTACCTGCTCAGCCCCCACGAACCAGTCCATGGGGAGGACGAGCTGGACCCCGCGCGCTATGGCGTGATCGCGGAGGCCAGTGGTGGGCGCCGGGCACTGCTCCTTCCTGGCATTCCCGGCATTGAGACGGCCGCCTACCAGGTGGAACTAACCCGTCGCAAGGCCTTCATCGGCACCGGCGAGCCGGTCAAGCTCTATCGTTTCGAGGCCGAAATCCTGAAGTAGGGGCGGGCCGCCGTGCCCGCCCTTTTCGCGTCTTCGTTTCCTCCCTTAGCAACGTCGTAGTCTGCACCCTTCAATCCCCTCCGCGCTATCGCTACGCCTCGGCAACGAAGCGATCCGATTCGTTGTCTCCCCCCTTCGCTGTAGTATTCTTCTCCGTCCTCTCCTTCGTGCCCATCGCGCTCCGCACCTTCGCCACCATTCGTGTTAGCGTGTTCCAAACGTCCCCGTTCCAAACGTTTCTGCGCTCCCCTCCGAAATCTTGACAACCAGGCCGCGCCACGGTAAAATTTGTCCGAACATTCTAACAAATCCGCCCCTCTTGTCCGAGCCAGATTTCATGATCTCCTCTGCACCTCCTGCCCACCGCATCAACCGCCGCAGCGCTCTTCCCCTGTACCAGCAAATCTACGAGCAGCTGCGAGGGAAGATTGCTGGCGGGCAGCTCAAGCCCGGCGACGCGCTGCCTACAGAGGCCGACCTGATCGAGCAATACCGGGTCAGCCGGGCTACGGTACGCCAGGCCATGGACGCCTTGGTGCAAGATGGACTGATCTATCGCGAGCGGGGCCGCGGCACCTTCCTCGCCCACCCTACGGTGCAGCAGGGCCTCACCCGGGTGGTCAGCTTCACTGAGGACATGGGCAGCCGGGGCTTTGCGCCCGGGTCCCGCGTGCTCTCCGCGCAGCTTGTGCCCGCTACCGAGGCGATGGCCAGCCGTCTGGCTATCGCCCCCGGCGAGGAGCTGGCCCGCATCGAGCGCCTGCGCCTGGCCGACGGCGAGCCCATGAGCGTGGAGGTTTCCCATTTGGTCCATCATCTGTGCCCGGGCATCCTGCAGCATGACTACGCCGCAGACCCTTTGCGCCAGATGCTGGAGCAGAACTACGACATCCGCATCGCCCACGCCACCCAGGCCATCCGCGCTGTCGACGCCGCCAGGGAGCTGGCCGAGGTCCTGTCTGTGCGCCCCGGCGCTGCCCTGTTTTTCATCGAGCGGGTGTCCTACTCTCAACACGGCCTTCCTGTCGAGTTGCTTTACCTCTACCACCGCGGCGATCGGTATGTGCTCTACAACGACTTGAGAGGCTGAGGGAGACCGGATACGCAGCAGCGAGCCATCCCCCCTTGGTCCGATCTTCCCTCTCACCAACATTCCTGATCCCCACGACAGCCAAATTCGGAGGTCCCCATGCGTGAACTCAAAGTCTCCTGCGGAATCTGGTTCCTCGGCGCTACCAGCGATCGCTTCGTCAAGCAGGGCTACCGGCCAGACCTCGGCATCCCCGAGCGCTTCAAATTGGCCGCCGCCGTGCCCGGCGTAGGTGGTCTGGAGATGCACTATCCCACCGAAGTCACCGACGCCAACTACCGGGAGCTCAAGGCCCTGGCCGATGACCTGGGCATGGCGATCGTGCAGTTCTGCCCCCACCTCTGGGTCGATCCCAAGTTCAAGTTCGGCCAGTTCACCAACAGCGATCCCGCGCTGCGCCGGCAGGCCCTCGACCTGGCCCGGCGCACCACCGACATTGCCCAACATATGCAGGCCCATGTCATGGTCTACTGGCCGGCCCAGGACGGCTACGACTATCCCTTCCAGATCAACCACCGCCAGGCCCTCGACTGGCTGGTGGAGAACCTGGCCGCCTGGTGCGACCACAACCCGCAGCAGAAGGTGGTGATCGAGTACAAGGCCTGGGAGCCCCGTGCCCGCATCCTGTTGCCCACCATCGGCCACTGCATGACCATCGTCAACGAGATCAACCGGCCAAATCTGGGTGTCAACATCGACATGGGCCACGCCCTCATGGTCAAGGAGAACCTGGCCGAGTCCATCTCCCTGTGTGCGCGCTATGGCAAGCTCTACCACACGCACTGGAACGACAACTGGAAGCTGTTTGACGACGACGTCATCGTCGGCACGATCAACCTCTGGGAAACTCTGGAGGCCCTGTTCTGGCTGGACGAGTGGGGCTACGATGGCTGGTTTGGCCTGGACCTCTTCCCCTACCGCGAGGATCCGGCGCAGGTGGTGGCCGAGAGCATCCGCAACCTCCAGTTCGGCTATGAGCTGCTCGACCGCGTGCCGCGCGACGAGCTGCGCGAGTGCATGCGCACGTACGATGCCATCAAGATCTCGCAACTCATGCGCCGGATGCTCGGCGGTTAGCCAAGAGGAGCACACCATGGATATTGTTACCCTGGGTGAGCTACTGGTGGACATGTTTCCCGCCGAAATTGGGCGCCGGCTGGCCGACGTCACGGCCTTCTACCCCAAGCCGGGCGGGGCTCCCGCCAACGTGGCCGTCGCTGCCGCCCGGCTCGGCGCTGCCAGTGCCTTCATCGGCAAGGTCGGGGACGATGCCTTCGGCCATCACTTGCTCAACGTCGTGCGCCATGAGGGTGTGGAAACCCGCGGGGTGCGTCTCGATGCGGAAGCGCGCACCACCATGGCCATCATCGCCCTGCCCGACCCGCAACATGCCGAGTTCGTCTTCTATCGCAATCCCGGGGCAGATCAGCGGCTGCGGGCGGACGAGCTGGACCGGGAGCTGCTCTCCGCCTGCCGGGCCCTGCACTTCGGCTCCCTCAGCCTGAGCGACGAGCCCAGCCGCAGCGCCACCCATGAGGCGGTCCGCATTGCCAGGGAGGCCGGTGCACTGATCTCGTTTGACGTCAACTACCGGCCCAGCCTCTGGCTATCTCCGGCGGCAGCCCTGGCCCAGATCACCGGCATGGTCCCCAGGGTCGACCTGCTCAAGGTGAACGAGGTAGAGCTGGCGTTGCTCTCCGGTGGCAGCCCGCAGGTCCCCTCCGGTGAAGCAGACGTCCCAGGCCTGGCCGAGACCGCCCGTACCGTGCTGGCTGCCGGCCCGCGCCTGATCGTGCTGACCCTGGGCCAGGAGGGCAGTGCAGCGGTCACCGCAGAGGGTTACGCCCATGTGCCGGCCTTTGAAGTACAAACCGTCGACGCCGTGGGCTGCGGCGACGCGTTCGTCGCTGGCCTGCTGCGACAACTGACGTCGGTCCCCGACTGGCGCCAGGCCAGCCTCCATGACCTGGGTGTGATCCTGCGCTACGCCAATGCCGTCGGCGCCCTTACCGCCACCAAACAGGGCGTCATTCCCGCCCTGCCCACAGCCGCCGAGGTCGAGAGCTTTCTGGCCCGCCAGCTGGCGTGAGCGGGGCACCCGGCGCTCTCATGCCCGTCAGGAGTTCCTATGCCTGAGAACCATCCCTCCCCAGCTACTCTTCAGGAGCTAGCCGAAGCAGCCCGATCCCTGCGCTTGGACATCCTTCACATGACCACCCGGGCCAGGTCGGGGCACCCCTCTAGCTCATGGTCCGCCGTGGAGATCTGCACGGCGCTCTATTTTGGCGGCGTCCTGCGCTATCGGCCCGCCGAGCCCCACTGGCCTGGCCGCGACCGCTTCATCATGAGCAAGGGCCACGCGGCGCCGCTGCTGTACGCCGTCCTGGCAAAGGCGGGCTACTTCGACCGGGAGCTGCTGTGGCAGCTGCGGCAGATCGGTAGCCCCGTGCAGGGCCACCCGATCCAGGACATGCTGCCAGGCGTAGAGGCCACAACTGGCTCCCTGGGCCAGGGCCTCTCCCTGGGCATCGGCCACGTCTTGGGGGGCCGGCTCAACGGGCTGGCCTACCGGGTATACGTGCTCCTGGGCGATGGCGAGTGCGAGGCGGGACAGGTTTGGGAGGCCGCCATGGCTGCCGCCCACTTCCAGGCCGGCAACCTGGTGGCCATCCTGGACTACAACAAGTACCAGGAGACCGGTCCCATTGCCCGCGAGATGGCCCTGGAGCCCCTGGCCGACAAATGGCGCAGCTTCGGCTGGCGCGTGCGGGAGGCTGACGGCCATGACCTCGGCGCGTTGCTGTCCGTGCTCTGGGCCGTTTCACTGCCGGTGCCGGACGCGGCAGCTGGGGCCTCCTCGCCCCAGCTCTTCGGCCCGCCGACCCTGGTGCTGGCCCACACGGTCAAGGGCAAGGGTGTGTCCTTTGTAGAGTCCGACTTCACCTGGCACGGCCGGGCGCTGCCGCCCGACCTGGCCGAACGGGCCCAGGAGGAGATACTCCATGGAGCCAGTTGATGAGTTGACTGGTAGTGCAGTGTTTACGATTGCCGCTCGTTCAGGATGGAGGTTAGCCGATGCAACCAGGTAACAAGGCCGGCTTGCGGCCCGGCCAGAAGCCATTGCGTGACGTCTTCGGCGAGGCGCTCCTGGCGGTCGCCACGGCTGATCCCCGGGTGGTTGTGCTGGATGGCGATCTCGGCAACTCTACCAAGGCCGAGACCGTACGCCAGGCCTTTCCCGCGCGGTTCTTCAACATCGGCATCGCCGAGAGCAACCTGGTGGGCATCGGGGCCGGCCTGGCTGCTTGCGGCTTCATCCCCTGGATCACCAGCTTCTCTTCCTTCCTGCTTTGCAATGCCTACGACCAGCTGCGCCTGGCCGTGGCGATGAGCAACATCAACGCCAAGATCCTCGGCAGCCACGGCGGCATCACCCTGGGCAAGGACGGGCCAACCCAGATGGGCATCGAGGACTTCGCCCTGGTCGGCGGGTTGCCCACTGTGGTCATGCTGGTGCCCAGCGACCCCGCCTCCATGCGCGCCGCGGTACAGGCGGCCACGGACCACGTGGGCCCCGTCTGGCTGCGCTCCAGCCGGGTAGCCCTGCCCGAGGTGTACCCGGACGGCGATTGCCCCTTCGCCATCGGCAAGGCCAACGTGGTGCGGGAGGGCGGCGACCTGGCCATCATCGCCTGTGGCATCATGGTGGCCGCCGCGCTCGACGCTGCCGCCATGCTCGCTGCCGAGGGCGTCGAGGCCCGGGTGCTGGACCTCCACACCCTGCGCCCACTCGACGTGGCCGCCATCGCGGCGGCTGCTCGGGATACCGGTGCCATCGTCACCGCCGAGGAGCACCTCTTGACCGGCGGCATGGGCAGCAACGTGGCCCGTATCGTCGCCCAACATCACCCTGTGCCCATGCGCTTCGTGGGCCTGGCCGATGGCTACACCGAGTCCGCTGACCCTGCCGATCTTCTGCGCAAATATGGCCTGACAGCAGAGGACATTGTTCAGGCAGGGCGGGGCGCCGTGGCGGCGAAGGTGTAAGCGGGCAGAAGTGGTCACAAATCGCATCTTGACAGGCCAGAGTAGCCTGTGATATAGTCTAGTTGTCTAGATGTCCTCTTTATAGACGTATAGACTTATTAGCGTCGAGCAGGCCCGTAACTAGGCGCTGGCCCGCTGCCATTGGGACCATGGCGGCCCTCTGCGGCGATAGGACGAGGAGGCAAGGACAAAGGTGTGATCACGCTCTCCAAGGCTGAAGGGGTAGCCCTCTATGTACAGATCAGGGAGACCCTGCGCCAGCAGATCAAGAATGGGCA
The DNA here is from genome assembly GCA_032111745.1 of Anaerolineae bacterium. Classification (GTDB taxonomy): domain Bacteria; phylum Chloroflexota; class Anaerolineae; order JAAEKA01; family JAAEKA01; genus JAULUH01. The sequence goes on from JAULUH010000343.1 coordinate 29,409, forward strand.
GCTGGCGCCCGGCCAGAAGCTTCCCGCCGAAGATGAACTGGCTGCGCAGTTTGGCGTCAGCCGTATGACGGTGCGGCAGGGCATATCCGATCTGATCGACGAGGGAGTGCTGTACCGGCGCCGGGGCATCGGCACCTTTGTAGCGCAGCTTCATGTCGAGCGCGACCACAACCGGCTGACCAATTTCCTCGAAACTGCGCAGGCGGAGGGCTTTGAGGCCGAAGTACGGCTCCTGGCCCGGGAGGTTATTCCCGCCAGGATGATGGTTGCCAGGGCCCTGGCTTTGCAGGAGGCAGAGCCGGTTATTCGTATCCAGACGTTGCGGCTGGCCAATGGTGTGCCGATGACGGTCTACGACGAATATGTGCCCTACAAGCTGTGCCCGCAGCTCTTGCAGCAGGAGCTGCACTCCCGTCCGGCCTGGCAGATTCTTGAGGACTGTGGCTATACCATCAAGCGCGCCGTGCAGAGAATCGAGGCCCGTCTGGCCGAGGCCGATATCGCCGGATTGCTCGGGATAGAAGAGAACGCCCCTATCCTGTACAAGCATCGCGTGGTATTCACTGCCGACGGCGCGCCGGTGGAGTTGATCCTGTGTCACAACCGCGGCGATAGCTACTCGGTGAAGATGACCCTGGTCCACTGAGCGTGCTCATGGGATCCGGATCCCAAGTTGCGCTGCCAAGTGGGTGGCGCTGGCTGAACGGCCACACATGGAGGTCTGGTAGATGTCGATTGTTTCCCTGCCTGAAATCATGGGGCCCGCGTTCCAACAACGCTATGGTGTGGCGGCCTTCAACGCCGTGGACGACATCACGATGGACGGCCTGATCAAGGCGGCCGAAGCGTCTCGTTCCCCTTTGATCGTGCAAGTCTCGGTGAAGACGGTTCAGTTCTGGGGGGCCGACATGGTCAAGGACATGTTCACCAACATGGC
>JAULUH010000344.1:0-617 GCA_032111745.1 Anaerolineae bacterium
ACTTGGAGATGGCGAGCGATGGGCGGTTGAAGCGGCGACGGGATTCGCACAGAGATCCTGCGCTGGCGACTCGCCGGCATGGTCGTCGGCCGAAGGACCCGCTCAGGATGACAACCGTAGATGGCTGTTGGCCGAAGGACCCGCTCGGGATGACAACCGTAGATGGCTGTTGGCCGAAGGACTCGCTCGGGATGACGCGCCGGGCATGACATCCTTACGATGACACTCTTCAGGAGACGGTGTGCTTGATGAAGCTGACGATATACCGGGACGAGGCCGGGTTCGAGGCGCTGCGGGCGGGGTGGAACGGGCTGCTGGCCCGCAGCCGCTCGGATAACCTGTTTTCGACTTTCGAGTGGCAGTCCACCTGGTGGCGGTGCCTGGGCGAGGGTGAGCTGTGGCTGCTGGCCTGGCACGAGGGGGCGGAGCTGGTGGGGCTGGCGCCGCTGTACCTGGTGACGGACGGGCAGGGGGTGCGGCGGCTGGTGCTGGTGGGCTGCGTGGAGGTATCGGATTACCTGGACGTGATCGCGGAGGCGGGGCGCGAGGAGGCGGTGCTGCGGGCGCTGCTGGATTTCCTTGTGGGGCCGGAGGCGCCGGGGTGGGACGTGCTGGAC
>JAULUH010000344.1:627-2877 GCA_032111745.1 Anaerolineae bacterium
GCTGGACCTGTGCAACCTGCCGCAGGTCTCGACGACGCCGCAGCGGCTGCCGGAGCTGGCGGCCGGGCGGGGGCTGGCGGCGCTGACGGAGGTGGAGGATGTGTGCCCGGTGATCATGCTGCCGGACGACTGGGAGGTGTATTTGGAGCAGGTAGTGAACAAGAAGCAGCGGCACGAGATCCGGCGCAAGATGCGGCGCATCGAGCGGGAGGCGGAGGTGCGGTGGTCGGTGGTGGACGAGCGCAGCGACCTGGGGCAGGAGACGGCGGCGTTCATCGCGCTGCACCGGCTGAGCACGCAGGAGAAGCACAGCTTCATGACGCCGGAGATGGAGGCGTTCTTCCACGAGATCGCGGGGGTGATGGCGGCGGCGGGGTGGCTGTACCTGACCTTCATCGAGGTGAACGGGGACCGGGCGGCGGCGATGCTGGGATTTTTGTATCACGACCGGCTGCTGATCTACAACTCGGGGTACAACCCGGAGGCGTATGCGGAGCTGAGCCCGGGCATCGTGCTGACGGCCACCACGATCCAGGATGCGATCCGGCGGGGGGTGCAGGTGTTCGACTTCCTGCAGGGCGACGAGGTTTACAAATACCGGTTCGGGGCGGAGGACACGGTGGTATACCGGACGCAGGTGTGGCGCGACGGGAGCGCGGGCGCGGCGAGTGGGCGCTAGAGGCAAGGACATGGCACGGAACAGAACGGCGAATGCCGGGGTGGCGGGCGAGGCGGGCCGGTCGATCTGCATGCTGAGCGTGCATACCTGTCCCCTGGCGGCGCTGGGCGGCAAGGAGACGGGGGGCATGAACGTGTACGTACGGGACCTGAGCCTGGCGCTAGCGCGGCTGGGGCACACGGTGGACATCTACACGCGGTCGCAGGATGAGTGTGCGCCGCGGGTGAGCCACGAGCTGGGCACGGGGGCGCGGGTATTCCATGTGCCGGCGGGGCCGGAGGAGCCGGTGGGGAAGGAGGAGATCTACGCCAGCCTGCCGGCGTTCGTGGCGGAGACCCAGGGCATTGCGGCGCGGCTGCAGCGGCGCTACGAGGTGATCCACAGCCACTACTGGTTGTCGGGGCTGGCGGCGCGGGAGCTGAGCGCGGGGTGGGGTGGGGTGCCGGTGGTGCAGATGTTCCACACGTTGGGGCACATGAAGAACCAGATTGCGCGGGCGCCGCACGAGATCGCGCCGCCCTTGCGCATCGACAGCGAGGGGGAGATCATGGGCTTTGCGGACAGGATCGTGGCGGGGAGCCCGCTGGACAAGGCGCAGATGGTGTGGCTGTATGGGGCGGAGGCGAACAAGATCGAGGTGATCCCGCCGGGGGTGGACCTGAGCCGGTTCCGGCCCATCGACCCGCTGGAGGCGAAGGCGTTTTTGGGGGTACCGGCGGGGAAGCGGCTGATCCTGTACGTGGGGCGGATCGAGCCCTTGAAAGGGATCGACACCTTGATCAGGGCCATGAGGGTAGTGGCGGAGGAGTGCGGCGGGTGCGAGGGGCTGACCGTGGCGATCATCGGCGGCGACACGGAGGTGCCGGCGGAGGAGATGACGGCGGAGATGGCGCGGCTGCACCGGCTGCGGGCGGAGCTGGGGATCGAGGAGCTGGTGACGTTCCTGGGCAAGCGGGGGCAGGAAACGTTGCCGTATTATTATTCGGCGGCGGAGGTAGTGGTGATGCCGAGCCATTACGAGAGCTTTGGGATGGTGGCGCTGGAGGCGATGGCGTGCGGGACGCCGGTGATTGCCAGCCGGGTGGGGGGGCTGCGGTTCAGCGTGGTGCACGGGTATACGGGGCTGCACGTGCCGGTGGGGGATAGTGAGGCGCTGGCGGCGGCGTTGTTGAGGGTATTGAAGAACGACGGGCTGCGCTGGGAGCTGGCGGGCAACAGCCGGCGGATGGCGCAGAATTTCGGGTGGCCGCGGATTGCGGAGCAGATATTGGAGGTGTATGGGCAGGTGGCGGGGGAGGAGACGCCGGCGGCGATGGCGGTGCGATGATCAGCATGCGGCGGGGTCCCTGGATCACGAATATGCGAAGGTTAGGCGAATGCACGGGGCGCGAAGCACGAAATCCGGAGCCACGAAGCACGGGGCGCGAAGCCACGAAGCACGGGGCGCGAAGCCGCGAAGCACGGAGCGCGAAGCCACGAAGCACGGAGCGCGAAGCCACGAAGCACGGAGCGCGAAGCCACGAAGCACGGAGCGCGAAGCCACGAAGCACGGAGCGCGAAGCCACGAAGCA
>JAULUH010000345.1:0-7634 GCA_032111745.1 Anaerolineae bacterium
CCGCGGGTGCAATATGCGTCGGGCGGCCAGAGCTACCCGCAGCCGCCGCCCTACGACCAGGTCAGCCTCGACCATAAGGTGCGGCACGTGGGCGACCGGGTGGCGGTGGTGGCCGCGGAGACGCCGCAGCTCGCGCAGGAGGCCCTGGCGCTGATCCAGGTGACCTACGAGGTGCTGCCCGCGGTTCTCGACCCCGAGGCAGCCATGGCTGAAGGGGCGCCGGTGATCCACGACGAGTCCGACGCCGTGGGCATCCACGACGCCGCGCGCAACCTGGTGCACCATCTGCATGCCCACTACGAGGACGTAGAGGCGGGCTTCGCCGCGGCCGACTACGTGTTCGAGGGCGAGTATCGCACCCACCAGGTGCAGCAGGCCAGCATCGAGCCCCACATCTGCATCACGTGGTGGGACGAGGACGACCGCCTGGTGGTGCGCACGTCGACCCAGGTGCCCTTCCATGCCCGCCGCATCCTGGCGCCGCTGCTCGGCCTGCCGATGAAGCGCATCCGCGTGATCAAGCCCCGCCTGGGCGGCGGCTTTGGCGGCAAGCAGGAGGTGCTGATCGAGGACCTGTGCTGCCACCTGACCATGGCCACGGGCCGGCCGGTGCGCATGGAGACCACCCGGGAGCAGGAGTTCACCAGTACGCGCAGCCGGCATCCGGAGATCCTGCGCTACAAGACCGGGGTGCGCCAGGATGGCACGCTGGCGGCGATGGAGCTGCGCATGGTGGCGGACACGGGGGCCTACGGCACGCACGGCCTGACCGTGCCGACGGTCTCCGGCTTCCGCGGGCTGAGCACCTACAAGGCCGACGCGCTGAAATGGGATTGCCTGGTGGCCTATACCAACAAGCCCACGCCCGGCGCCTACCGCGGCTATGGCGCGCCCCAGGCCCTGTTTGCCCTGGAAGTGCACATGGAGGAGATTGCCCGCGCTTTGGGGTGGGACCCTATCGAGTTCAAGCGCCTGAACTGGGTGAAGGAGGGGGATGAGCTGGCCCTGGCCCGGGCCATGGGCGAGGGCCGCGAGGGCTTCGAGCAGTGGGTGCAGAGCTCCGGCCTGGAGCAGTGTGTGCAAGAGGGGATGCAGGCCATCGGGTGGCCGCGTCGCGACGATGCGGCCTGGCACGAGGTGCCGGGCCAGCCCCACCTGCGGCGGGGCCTGGGCTTCGCCGTGTGCATGCACGGCACCGGCATCGCCGGCCTGGACATGGGCGCGGCCAGCATCAAGCTCAACGACGACGGCTCGGTCAACCTCCTGGTAGGCGCCACCGACCTGGGCACCGGCTCCGACACGGTGCTGGCGCAGATTGCGGCCGAGACTTTGGGGATACCGCTGGAGGACGTGCTGGTGTACTCCTCGGACACCGACTTCACTCCCTTCGACACCGGCGCCTATGCCAGCAGCACCACCTACATCTCGGGCGGCGCGGTGTTGAAGGCCGCGGAGGAGGTGGCGGCGCAGATCCTGGACCACGCGGCCAAGCACCACTTTCCCGACGTGGACCGCGACCGGTTGTGGCTGGAGGATCGCCACGTCTGTGGCCCGGGTGGGCGGCGGGTGTCGCTGGAGGAGGTGGCCCTGCACGCCACCCACCAGGCCGACCAGCACCAGATCATGGCCACGGCCAGCCACATGAGCTACCTCAGCCCGCCCCCCTTCGCGGCGCAGTTCGTGGAGGTAGAGGTGGACACCGAGACGGGCCAGGTGGAGGTGAAGAAGATGGTGATGGCCGTGGATTGCGGCGTGGCCATCAATCCCATCACGGCGGCCGGCCAGGTGGAGGGTGGCATGACCCAGGCCCTGGGATTTGCCCACAGCGAGGAAATGCCGTACGATGCCGAGGGCCGCTTGCTGGCCACCGATTTTCGCGCCTATCGCATCTACCAGGCTGACGAGATGCCGGAGATGGGCGTGATCCTGGTGCAAACCTACGAGCCCAGCGGGCCATACGGAGCCAAGGCGATTGCCGAGATTCCCAAGGATGGCCTGGCCCCGGCCCTGAGCAGTGCTGTCTTCGACGCCACCGGCGTCTGGCTGCGCGAGCTCCCCTTGACGCCCGAACGCGTGTGGCGGGCGCTAACCACTGCATGACCCGGGAGGTTCCGTGAGACGACTCTTGATCACATCGCTGCTGACCCTTGGCCTGATGGCCGCGCTCGCCGGCTGTGCGCCTCCCGGTGGCCCAGCCACGCCGACGCCCACGCGCACGGTGGCGCCGGCCCCGGCGACCAGTGCTCCCACCGTGGTGCCGACCGAGGTTCCTACCGTGGCGCCGGCTACGCCGACCCCGCCGAGTACGGGGGAGGGGACCCCGGGCGAGGGGACCTCGCCCCTACCGACGCCGCCCACCACCGGCGAGCAGACGTCACCGCTCGATTCGCCGCTGCCGACACCCACGCCGACGGCTACGCCCTGACGGCCTGCGAAATCGCCCGCACATTCGTCACGCATGGGCTCCGTATCCGCCAGGGTTAGGGTTGTCTCTGCGGGTACGGAGCCCATTCTTCGGGTTGATGCTCCGTTGGCGGTCCCCGGGGGTTGTCTTTGCGGGTACGGAGCCCATTCGCTCCAACGAACGCACCTCCGGCCCCCTCCCCGCCGCCGCGACCCTCCGCCCCGTTCCGGGGTGATATCCCTACTGGGACGGTGTGCCCGCCCAGTCCTGGCACCCGCGTGCTCTGGCCTGTACCCCGCACCTCTCCCCCCTCCCCTTCGCTGTGCCCAAACCCTTTTCCCCTCGTAGGGCGCGGCCCTCCGTGCCCGCCCTTTCGCGGTTTCGTGCTTTGCGCTTCGTGCGTTCGCCTAACCTTCGCGCCTCCGTGATCCAGGGCTCCCGCGCCCGCCTGATCTCCGCGCTTCGGTAATCCAGGGCTCCCGCCGCACGTCGCGGTGCCCCTACTTCGGCTCCCCGCGCCGGCCCAGGCGGCCGCCCAGGCCAAGGAAGCTGCCGTAGATCGAGCGCTTATCGGGCATCTCACCCACCGGCTCCTCCCACTCTCCCCTCTGCCGCTGCTTCTCCCACGTCGTGCGCTGGCTGGACGCGTTCTGTAACGCCGCGGCCAGCGCGGCCTCATCGCCCGCGTCCAGTAGCTGCTTCCATGCCTCCAATTGCTCGACATAGGTGTCGATCCAGCGCGCCAGGTGCTCGCGGTTGTTGAGGGCCAGGGCGCCCAGCGCCGCAGCATCGCGGCCGGCCGGCTCGGTGAAGCGCTCAAACTGGCCGCCCGCCAGCTGGCGCATCTCGCGCCAGCCCGGCTGGCCGGTGACACTGGCCATATAGGCACTGCTGAGCAGGCCGGGCAGGTGCTCGACGGCGGCCAGCATGCTGTCGTGCTCGGCGGGGTCCAGGAACAGCGGCTCTGCGCCCAGGCGACCGGCCAGGTCCGCGGCGGTCTTCACGGCCGCCTCCGGAGTGTCGGGGCTGGGGCAGATGGCCCAGGTGGCGCGCTCGAACAGGTCGGGCTGGGCGGCCGCGCCGCCAGTGGCACCGGCCACGATGGGGTTCGTGCCGATGTAGGGATTCTGTGGCTGCAGCAGCTCCTGGGCCCACGCCAACACCGGCACCTTGATGCTGGCGGTATCCAGCACGACGGCACCGGGCTTGAGGTAGCCGGCGATGGCCTGCAGCGTGTCCCGGATGCCGGTAATGGGCAGGGAGAGGATGACCAGGTCGGCGTTTTCGCAGGCGTTGATCAGGTTCCACTCGGCCTTGTCCACCGCGTTCAGCTTCCTGGCGGTGCCGGCGGCGCCGGGGTCCTTGTCGTGGCCGACGATGGTGAAGTTGCGCTCCTCCCGGGCAAGGCCCAGGCCGATGGAGTTGCCGATCAGCCCGAGGCCGACGATGGTGATCTGTGGGTTAGCCATAGGTGCTCCTTGCCTTGGGGGTCAGTTGGCGTCGTCTGCAGCCTGCAGCAAGGCCAGCAGCCGCTCCGTTTCATTCGCCGGCGGCTGCGCCAGCTTGTCCTGGTGGCGGCGGATGAGCTCGACGGTCAACGGTGTGCAGCCGGCCTCCGTGGCCAGCTCCGCGCCGCGACTGGGATGATGCCGATGGGCGTAGAAGGGATAGCGCCAGCTGGTGGGATCGGCCGCGGCGATGCGGTCGACGGCGCCGGGACTGAGCGTGTCCAGCAGGACCACGGCCACGCGGTGCCACACCCGCAACCGGCGGCCATCGTGCACGGTCTTGCCCATGTCGTGCAGCAGGGCCGCGGCCAGCAGCTCCGGCTCCCTGGCGCCGGCTGCGTGCAGCGCGTGCCAGATGTCCAGGCTATGGCGCTGGTCGCGCAGGGGCATGCGCTCGAACAGGGCCACGGCCTCGGGCGTGAGCCATTGCTTGAGCTGGCCGCGCTCGCCGCCGGTGATCACAGGCCGCAGGGAGGCCACGACCTGGCCCGTGCGATAGCGGGCGCGGGCGACGAAGCCCTGCGGGGTCTCGACGGCTATGCTGCCAGGCTGGCCGGCGGTGCTGTGGCCCACGCTAGGCCCCCAACAGGAATTGCACCACGGCTTGCGTAGGCTTCGTGACCAGCTGGGACAGGGGACTGAACTGGGGCACGAAGCTACCGGCGAACACCAGGGCCAGGAGGATCATGGGCCCGATCTGGGCAAAGCTGTTCCAGGCCCCGACCAGGGAGTCGGGCAACACCCCGGCGACCACGCGGTAGCCGTCCAGGGGCGGGATGGGCAGCAGGTTGAAGAAGAGCAGGGCCACGTTGAGGTAGACGAAGACCAGCAGCAAGGTGGTCACCAGATCGGGGTTGCCAGGCGAGCCCGTCAGCTGCCAGAGCAGGGCCACGGCGGTGGCCATAGCCAGGTTGGACAACGGGCCAGCCACGGCGACGACGGCCATGCCGGCCCGTCCCCCGCGCAGGCTAGCGGGATTGACGGGCACCGGCTTGGCCCAGCCGAAGCCGACCAGTAGCACCATGAGGGTGCCGAACAAGTCCAGGTGCTTCAGCGGGTTGAGGGTGAGGCGGCCGAGGTCCTTGGCCGTGGTGTCGCCCAGCCGGTAGGCCACAAAGGCGTGCATGAACTCGTGCACGGTGAAGGCCGGGATGAGGGCGATCAGAAAGGCCAGGGTCTCCTCGATGGGGCGTCCGAGCATGAAGGGAGCTTCCTTGAATTCGTACGGATCCTGCGCCGGGATTATAGCATAGATGACCGGGCCGGAAAAGGCGCCTGGGGCGTATGACGCGTGAACGGTATGGCAACTTACCTTCAGGCCGCATCTATGACCGGGAATCGCTCACGAGCACTAGTGAATCGCTCAATGGCGGCTATCCATCCTGCCCCGGCGTCTTGACTTCTCCTCCGAACCGCCGTATCATGTCGGCTGTGCCTGGTAACGCCCGGTCCTACCTAGGGAACCGGCCTGTGACGGCCAGCGTCTACGACCTGTGCCGGCCGTCCGGCCTGGCGCCAGGCAAAGGAGTTGCCCTTGACTATGATGACCTCAACACACCGCCTGCGGCTGGTGATCGTAGCCAGCGCTGTCCTGGTGGTCCTGGCCGGTGCCTGCCGTTCGGATGGCGATAGGGCGGGCACGCCAAACGGGAGCGAGAGCACGCCGGCGACAGCCGCGCAGGCGCAGTCCACGACAGCCAATCCGGGTCTCACTCCGGCTGCGGCGGAGCAGGCCGGGGCCGGATCGGTCTTCCTGCCTTTGATCGACAATGGCGAGCCTATCAGCCCGGGGGTTGCGTTGGCGGCCCCGGTCGTGCTAACGCCCACTCCCGAGCCCGGGCCAACCCCGGCTGCGCCGACGCCCACGCCCGAGGAAGAGCCGGCGCCTGAACCGACTCCCGAGCCGACGCCTACGCCCAAGTTGATGAACCTGGCCGACTGGCCACCCATCGCGCTGCAGGACTGGCCGCGGCCGGCCAACGACAACGGCCTGTGTATCCACAATATCGGGGAGGCCTACTATCACCTGGAGAACCTCGACCTGCAGATCAGCCGCCTGCAGGAGATGAATATGCCGTGGACGCTGATGCTGTACGGCGATGAGAACCAGATCATGAAGGCGGCGCCCAAGTTCCGCGATGCTGGCATCATGGTGGTGTGGCGCAAGATGCTGCGCGCCGACGAGCGCTACTATGACTGGGGCCGCGATATCGCGCTGCTGCGGGAGCTGGGCGTGGAGCCGTACATGCAGCTCTATAACGAGCCCAGCCTGCCGGTGGAGTGGAGCGAGGGCTATCCCGAGCTGAACATGTTCCTGGACAACCTCGTCAACGCCGTCGAGCAGGTTTACAACGCTGGCGGCTACGTGGGCCTGCAGTTCGTCGACGACCGGTGGCTGCTGGCCGCGCTGCGGGAGATCAAGGCGCGGGGGGGCGAGAAGGTGTTCCAGCGCATGTTCCTGATCCCTCACCCCTACGGCTTGAATCACCCACCGGAATACACCGAGGATCCCGACGGCGTGCTGGGCTTTTTGCACCAGGCTGAGTTGGTGCGCCAGGAGATCGGCTTCGTGCCGCCGATGATCGCGGGAGAGGGCGGGTGGAAGTGGAACGCCACCGACGACCCCCGCTATCCGCCCATCGACGCCGCCCGGCATCGCGACTATCACATGGCCGTGTTCGATTGGTTCCGCACGGGGGTGCTGTCCAATGGTGAGCCTTTGCCGGACACCCTGTTCGCGTTCTGCCCCTGGCTGTTGTCGTCCAAGTTGGACGACAGCGCCTGGTTCGACAGCTTCGGCGGTGACCATACGGCGACTATCGACGCGGTGAAGGCCATCCCGGAGTACCGTAGACGATTTAGCTGGGAGTAACGACGGATTCCGGAGAGTTCACCGCAGAGGCGCAGAGGACGCAAAGGGGAACCATGGACCAGAGGAGTCCAGAGGGGATTCGGAGGTGAACTCTGCGGGTCTCCTCTGGACTCCTCCGGTCTTAAGTCTGACTTTGCGCTCTCTGCGCCTTTGCGGTGAACTCTGCAGGGGGCGTTGCTTGTTTGACGAAAGGCGCCCGGCAAGGTATCGTTAGGGGGTGCACGCTTCGCCGCCGTCCAGGCATCTCGTCGTCAATGGTTGGTTCTGGGGCCAGCTGCAGACGGGCTCCGGCCAGTACCTGCACCAGCTGGTCGAGGCTCTGCCGCAGGTGGCACCGGAGCATCGCTATAGCCTGGTGCTGCCAGCTTCGGTGGAGCGGGGACCGGCGCCGTGGCGCGTGGAGCTTGCGGCTACCCCGGAACGTTGGGTGGGCGGGAACATAGGCAAGGTGTGGTTCGAGCAGGTGGGCTTTCCCCGGGCCTGCGGACGGCTGGGAGCCGCTGTGGCGTTGGTGCCCTACTGGGGCTCACCCTGGTCGCGCCCCTGCCGGCTGGCGGTGACGGTGCACGACTTGATTCCTTTGCTGCTGCCGGCCTACCGGGGGGGCAGAGCCCAGCGGCTATATACGGAGCTGGTCAGCCGCACGGCCCGCCGCGCGGACGTGGTTCTCACCGATAGCCAGGCCAGCCGCCGGGATGTGCTGGCACACCTGGGGATCGCGGCAGAGCGCGTGCACGCGGTGCCCCTGGCCGCCGGCCCCCAGTTTCGTCCCATCTCCGATGCCGGGGAGCTGGCGCGGGTGCGGGAGCGCTACAGGCTGCCGGGCGGTCCGGGCAACGGGCGGTTCGTG
>JAULUH010000346.1:0-1683 GCA_032111745.1 Anaerolineae bacterium
AACGTCGAGGCCTTCTATGAACAGGAGGGCCGGCTGCCTGACGGCATCACCGCCCACTACGGCGACGGCGGCCTGGCCGCCGCGCTGCTCAACGACCGCCTGGACATCCCCTACACCTTCACCGGCCATTCCCTGGGCGCGCAGAAGCTGGACAAGCTGCTGGAGGGCTCCGGCGGTGACCTGAGCGATGAGACTCTGTCCCCTCTGGAGGAGCGCTTCCACTTCGCCCGCCGGCTGGCGGCGGAGCGGCTGGCCATGAACCGGGCGGGTAAGGTGATCACCAGCACCCGGGAGGAGCGCGTCGAGCAATACGGCCATCCGGCCTACCGCGCAGCCATCGACCCGGAGGACGATAGCCGCTTCGCCGTGATCCCGCCGGGGGTCAACCTGGAGGTGTTCGACGCCTCCAGCCGCAACCCGCGCGAGGAGGCCACGGCGGCCTTTTTGGAGCAGGTCCTGGCGCGCGATATCGCTGCGGACCGCCGCCACCTGCCCGTGGTGCTGGCCTCCAGCCGGCTGGACCACAAGAAGAACCACATGGGCCTGCTGCAGGCCTTTGCCCACCATCCGGAGCTGCAGGCCCGGGCCAACATCGGCCTGGCGGTACGCGGGGCCGACAACGCGCTGCAGCAGCGCGGGCGCTTCACGGGCGAGGCCCGGGAGCTGCTGGATGCCATGGCCGCGCTGTGTGACGAGGCCGGGCTGTGGGGCAAGGTGACCAGCTTCCCCCTGGAGGGCCAGGCCGAGCTGGCCGCGGCCTACCGCCACCTGGCGCAGCGCCGCAGCATCTTCTGCCTGACCGCCTTCCACGAGCCCTTCGGCCTGGCCCCCCTGGAGGCCATGGCGGCCGGCCTGCCGGCCGTGGTCACCCAGAACGGCGGGCCCAGCGAGAGCCTCTACGAGGGCGGCCAGGAGTTTGGCGTGCTGATCGATCCCCTGGATCCCCACGATGTGGCCCGCGGGCTGCTGCGGGTGCTGGAGAGCCCCGAGAGCTGGCAGCACTTCGCTGCGGCCGGCCGGCAGCGCATCCTCGACCGCTACACCTGGGAGCGCACCGCGGCCGGCTACGCCGCGGTGCTGGCGGAGCTCAAGGCGCATCCCCCGACCTTCGACCCGGCCCGGGTGCTGCCCATCCCGCCCTATTTCCGGGATCCCAGCCACGCCAACGACTTCACCACCGCGGACCTGGCGCGCATCTACGAAGGCCGCGCGCGTCGCGTATAGGCTAGCGGCATGGACCTGACACTGCCTTCTGGCGACATCGATCTACTGGCCATCGGCGAGACCCTGGTGGACCTGATCTCCGAGGACGTCGTGCCGTCGCTGCGGGAGGCCGAGACCTTCCGGCGTTACCAGGGCGGGTCGCCGGGCAACATCGCCGGCAACGTGGCGCGGCTGGGCGGCCGCGGCGCGCTGGTCTCCAAGGTGGGCGCCGACGCCTTCGGGCGCTATTGCCGGGCCGAGCTGGAGCAGGCCGGCGTGATCACCGACTACCTGGTGACGGATCCGGTGGAGCCGACCACGGTGATCGTGGTCTCGCGCACCGCGGGCACGCCGGACTTCCAGGCCTACCGCGGGGCCGATGCCGGGCTGCGGCCGGACGAGGTGCCCGCGGAGGCCATTCGCCGGGCCCGGGTGGTGCACGCCTCCACCTTTGCCCTCAGCCGGCGGCCCTGCCGCGAC
>JAULUH010000347.1:0-4516 GCA_032111745.1 Anaerolineae bacterium
GGCTTCCCCTGCAGGACCTGCTGCAGCAGCGCTATCGGCTGCCCGTGCACATCGCCAACGACTGCCATGCCGCCGCCCTGGCCGAGTATACCTTTGGCGAGCTCGACGGTGCCGGTAACCTGGTGGTGCTGAAGGTGGGGCCGGGCGTCGGCGCCGGCATCGTGGTCAACGGCCGGCTGCACTACGGCGACGGCTACGGCGCCGGCGAGATCGGCCATGTGCGGGTGATCCAGGACGGCGAGCGATGTCCTTGCGGCCACCTGGGCTGCCTGGAGACGGTGGTTAGCCGGCGGGTGCTGCTGCAGCGAGCCCGGGCCATCGCGGCCAGCGATCCCCGGTCGCAGCTGCACCACTTCGCTGCTGCCCCCCAGGAGATCGCGACCACGGAGGTGGTCTTGCAGGCCTTCCAGGCTGGCGACCAGGCCATTGCCCAGGTGGTGGCCGAGATGGGCAGCCACCTGGGCAGCGCGGTGGCCGGCCTGGTGGGAGTGCTGGACATCGAGCGCATCCTACTGGCGGGCAGCATGGCCCGTTTTGGGGATGCCTTGCTCGAGCCCATGCGCCATGAGATGAGGCAGGCCGCGCACGCTCGGCTGGCAGATCAGACCGAGATCCGCCTAAGCGGCCTGGGCCAAGATATCGTTATGCTGGGCGCGGCCGCCCTGGTCTTGGCCAACGAGCTGGGCCTGGCTTGAGCCTAGAGGAGGTGACTATGCAGTGAGCAATTCCCACAGCACGACTACCGATACGCCGAACGACACCTACTTCTCAGTGACTCCAAAGGAGGAGATTTCGCCATGAAAGGCTACCGTCTGTTGATCAGCTTGAGCTTGCTGGTGGTAATCGCGCTGCTGGCAGGTTGTGTCGCACCCGCCCCGCCGGTGCCGGCGGAGCCAGTTACAGAGGAGGCAACCCCGGTGCCGGCCGAGGAGGCGCCGCCTGTGGAAGAAGCCCCCAGCCTGGCCGGCTCTGAAATCGTCGCCACCTATATGAACTCCGGCACCTACGACAAGGCCGCGGAGGCGCTGAAGCCTAAGTTCGAGGCCGACACCGGCATCAAGGTGGAGCTGGTAACAGGACCCTGGGACGTGATCAACCAGAACCACATCACCGACCTCACCACGGGCACCGGCGCCTATGACGTCATGTCAGGCGAGTTCTGGATCGCCCCTGTGTTCAATCACATGCTGCCGCTGGACGACTATGTGGCGCGCGACAGCTACGGCGGCGAGTTCATCAAGGGCCTCTGGTCGCCCGGGCCATCCAACTTCTATGATGGCAAGCGCATCGGCGTGCCCTACAGCGCGGATGCCTACGGCATCTGGTACAACACCGAGATCTTCGAACAGTGTGGCGTTGAGGCCAACTGGGAGACCTGGGACGACTACATCGCCGTGCTGGAGGAGCTGCAGACCTGCCTCGAGGGCACCGACGTGTCGCCCATGGTGCACTACTTCGGCCAGATCGAGCAGCCAGCCTCCCTCTTCCTGGGCATGTATGACGGCTACCTGGTGACCAAGGACGGCAAGTACGGCCTGGATCGCGAGAAGGCCGTGGCCGCCATGAACAAGTTGAACAGTCTGCTGCAGTACAACCCTGAGGGCGCGCTGGGCTTCAACTTCCAGGCGGGCAACGCGGTCTTCCTGGCCGGCAAAGCCGCCACCATGGTGGGCTGGCCCAGCTTCATCCGGGCTGACGCCGACAACCCCGAGAAGTCCCAGGTCGTGGGCAAGTGGGCCCTGGCCAACTTCCCAGGCCCCGGCTTCCCCATGGTCAGCGCCTGGAACATGTTTATCTCTGAGTACAGCCAGAACCCGGACGCGGCCTGGGAGTGGATCAAGGCCTATGCCAACCAGGAGAATGGCACGGCGTGGATGGCCGAGTATGGCATCGGCTCACCCTTCAAGGCCACCTACGAGGACCCGGAGCTGGTGGCCAACTTCGGCTACTTCTACCCCGCCCAGGCCAGGAACCTGGACAAGGCCAAGTCGCTGCCGTGGGTCTTCCCCGCCTTCGAGGCCTTCTTCCGCAACCAGGGTGACTTCCACCAGGGCACCATCACCGCGGAGGAGATGCTGGACCGGGTGCAGGCGGAGTGGGACGAGATCGAGGTGCCCCCGGCGTTGGTGCAGCTGGCCAACGCCCAGGGCCTGCAGGAGCAGTAGGTGAACCTGGCGCAAACCTGACCAAAGCCAGGGGCGAGGGGACGGCGTGCGTCCCCTCGCCCCCTAGACCACCCCACAGGAACGGCTGGCATGGCAACAACCAGAGAGATGGCGCGCAGGCGATGGGGGCTGGGGCATGACTGGCCCTGGATGGCGGCGTTCGTACTGCCGGCATTGTTGATTGTAATCGTAGTACAGCTCTACCCATTGCTGTTCTCGGCCTACCTGGCGACCCAGGACTGGACCCTGACTAGTTCGCAGACGTCCGAGGGCTTCGTCGGGCTCCAGAACTTCGCCAAGGTGCTCCAGAACGACGTATTCCAACGCGCGGTGCGCAACAGCGCGCTCATCACCGGCACCGCTATCGTCGTCGAGATGGTGCTGGGTGTGGCGCTGGCCTACCTGGCCCAGGGCCATGGCTGGCCCATGCGCATCGTGCGCACGATCCTGATCCTGCCCCTGGTGATCGCGCCCGTGGCCGCCGGGACCTTATGGCGCATGATGCTCAGCCCGCAGATGGGCCTGACCAACTACCTGCTGAGCTTCGCCGGGATCAAGGGGCCGGACTGGCTGGGCACCGCCAGCTGGGCACCCATTGCCGTGATCATCGTGGACGTGTGGCTGACCACGCCTTTTGTGTTCCTGGTAGTGTCGGCCGGCCTGAGCGGCATCTCCCAGGAGCTGCACGAGTCCGCAGCCCTGGATGGCGCCACCCGCTGGCAGTCCATCTGGCGCATCGACCTGCCACTCCTGGCCCCCCTCCTGCTCCTAACCCTGATGTTCCGCATGCTGGAGTCGCTCCTCTCCCTGGACTCCATCTACACGCTCACCCTCGGCGGCCCCGGGTATGCCACCTTCACCATGACCTACTACATCTATACCCTGGGCCTGCGTAGCTTCAACCTGGGCCTGGCCGCCGCAGCCTCCTGGCTGTTCATGGCCTTCGCCGCCTCGGCCCTGGCCCTGGTGTTCTGGCTCCAGCGGCGCTGGCAGACCGCCCAATGACAGGAGGTAGCATGGCAAGCAGCGCGCGCACGCGCAAGGTGGCACTGAAAAGTCTGCGGGCCATTGCTCTGGCCATTGCCTGTGCCGCGGTGCTGGTCCCGCTGGCCTACCTGGTGCTCAATAGCGTGAAGCTGGAGCGGGATATGTACACCATCCCGCCCATTATCATCCCCAGCCGCATCACCTTCGAGCACTTCCAGGCCGCGCTGGAGAACCCCCGCACAGTGCGCTTCCTCACCAACAGCCTGGTGGTAACCAGCGTCACCACGGGAATCACGGTGGTCGTGAGCACCCTCGCCGCCTACGGGCTGGCCCGGCTGGGGCTGCGGGCCGGGCTGCTCAGCCTGGTCGTCTTCGTCTTCCTCTTCATCCGCTTCTACCCCCGCATTACCACCGTCATCCCCTACTTCCTGGTCATGCGCCAGTTCAACCTGCTGGACACGGTGTGGGCCATCATCATCGGCCACCTGGGCATCACCATCCCCTTCGTCACCTGGCTCATGCTGATCGTGTTCCAGGACCTGCCCTACGAGGTCGAGGAGGCGGCCATGGTCGATGGCGCCAGCCCCCTCCAGCGCTTCTTCAAGGTGGCCCTGCCCATGGCCGCGCCGGGGGTGGCCTCGGCCGCCATCCTCACCGCCTTCCTGTCCTGGAACGAGTTCCTGATCGCCTCCAGTGTGGCCAAGCGCCAGGCCCAGGTGCTCTCCATCGCCGTGGCCGGCTTCGTCACCGACCGGGGGGTGCAGTGGGGCCCCATGGCCGCGATGGCCGTGATCATGATCGTGCCCATGATCCTCTTCGCCCTCTTCGTGCAGCGCTACCTGGTCAAGGGCATCACCCTGGGCGCCGTGAAGGGATAACGCACCATGAATACAATGACCGGGCTGCAGCGATCGCTGGAGGCCATCCATCACGGGCAGCCAGACCGGGTGCCGGTGATCCCCCAGGCCCACGTCTGGGCCGAATACGCCTACGGCAGCAGCAGCCATGAGTGCATGCACGACGGCCAGCGCTACGCCGAGATCCAGATCGCGGCCTGGAAGGAATTCGGCTGGGACGGCATCTTCGTCGCCACCGACAGCGTGGCCCTGGCCGACAGCCTCGGCCTGCCCGTGCTCGATACCGAGGTCGGCGTCGCCCCCAGCCCCGAGGGTATCCTGGAGACCCTGGCGGAGATAGAGAGCCTGGTGTGGGTCGACCCCCGCCAGACTCGCCTCGCCGAGTGGCTCAAGGCCACCGCCATCCTCTCCCGAGAACTGGGCGACCGCGTCCTGATCTTCGGCCGCGCCGATACCGGCGCCTTCAGCCTGGCCGCCCAGCTGCGCGGCATGGCCAACTTCCTCCTG
>JAULUH010000348.1:0-13350 GCA_032111745.1 Anaerolineae bacterium
GCCACGGCCTCGGGGTGCAGGACAAAGGTGAAGATCGTGGCCGCCGGATCCCGCATCACGGCCATGGTGCGCTCGTACTTGTGCTTGGCGTCCTGGATCGCCGCCGCCGGGCCGATGCAGGTCTGGCCGCTGCCTTCGCTGGCTGTGTCGATGGACAGGCTCCACTCGGCCGGTAGCTCCAGCAGACGCAGGGTGTGGCCGGTGGGTGCGGTGTCGAAGATCACCACGTCGAAGGTCTTGCCGTTGGCCGCGGGCACGTCGAGGAAGTCGGTGAAGCGGTCGAAGGAGGCCACCTCGGCCGTGCAGGGGCCGCTCATCTGCTCTTCCATCACCTGCACCATCTGCGGCGGGAAGGCCGCGCGCAGGGGCGCCATGGCGCGGTCGATGTATTCCTGGGTCGCCTGGTCGGGATCGATCTCCATGGCCCACAGGTTGGGCACGCCATCGATGGACGTGATCTGATGCCCGATTTCCTGCTCGAACACATCCGCCAGGTTGGAGGCGGGATCGGTGGTGACGATCAGCGTGCGCTGACCCTCGTCCGCGTAGCGCACGGCGTGGGTGCACGCCATGCTGGTCTTGCCTACGCCGCCTTTGCCGGAGAAGAAGATAAAGCGGGTACTCATTAGACAGCTCCATTCAGGTACGGGCGCAGCTCAGCCAGGCTGGGGTAGGCGCCGGCTTTGACGACCTGGCCACGGACGACGGTGATGGGTAGGGCGGCCATCTGCTGCTCGCGCACCAGGCGCATCACTTCGGCGTTGCCGAGAAAGGCGTGGGGGGCGCTGGTCATCTGGTAGCGCTCTACGCCCAGTCCCTCGGCCTGCAAGGCCAGGATCATCTCGCTCACGTCCAGCAGGGTCTGATCCAGCGTCGGGCCGCACAGACCGGTGGGGCAACACATAGGCGGGTCGAAGATCTCCACCGCGACAGTTCCAGCGGCTGGAGCTTCAGCGAGTGGCGATGGGGTGAAGCTGGCGGTCATTGTAATGGGGTCAGACATGATAGTTCAATCTCCGTTGAAGTAGATAGACAAAAAAAGAGAGCCGGAGGACTGACAGTCCTGGTTGGCGGTCGGTGTAGCTTTGGGATGATGCGTAGCTGATGCGACAGTTCAGGACTGCCAGTCCTGGCCGGTCTAGGCTAAAGCGATCTCGCTCGCACGGATGAAAGCGCCCTGCGGTCCGCACGTGGCCCGCCGGGGCTTGATGCGCGCCGGATCGAAGAAAGCACCGAAGACGGCAGCCAGTTCATCCAGCGCCTGACGGTTGATGGAATAATAGATCCACCGGGCGTCTAGGCTGTCGCGCTCCACGTCTACCAGGCCGGCCTTGCGCAATACGCTGAGGTGGTGCGAGATCAGGTTGGGCGCTATGTCCAGCGCCTCGCCCAGCTCGCAGTTGCAGTGCACGCCTTCCATCAGAAGGTGCAGGATCAGCAGGCGCTTGGGCTCGGACAGGGCCTTGAGGCGGTCGGCCAGTTGGCTCAGGTCGGCAGGCGGCGGTGTTACGTTGAACATGGTCGGATATCTCTGGCAATATAGTTCAATGTCTGTTGAACTATAATCGAGTGAGGCGTTCTTGTCAAATCCGCTAGCCGTCGATTCAAGCGATGCTGATGCCCCTATGGATTCAGGCTGATCTGGTCGGCTGCGCCGTCGGGCGGCGTCATGCCCTGCAACGCCAGCAGTTGGGCCGCAGCGTCCGGCTCACGTAGGGGCGGGCAGGACTCGGGCCGGTGGCGGCCTTGCAGCAGGCCGAAGGCGAAGGCCATGCATGTGGCCTCGCCGCAGGCGCGGCAATTGGTGCGGGGCAGCAGCTCGTAGACGTCCAGGGGCCGCGGCGTGCGCCATCCCTCCTGGCGCGGCTTGATCTGCTCGCGCTGCGCCCAGGTCTGGTTGACCAGGTCGCGCACCGCGGCCAGAAGCTCCAGCGCCTGCTCCACACCGGCCACCTGGGTCAGGGTCACCCGCTGCGGGTAGAGGGTCAGCAAACCCGGCTGGCGGCGCAGGGTCATGACGCCGGCCATGGGGTTATAGCTGACCACGTTGGGCAGGATCGCGTTGAGCAGCGGCAGCACGCCGTCGATGGGCGCGTCCGGCTCGCCCACCACCACGATCTTGCCCGGCTCGGCCAGGCAGGGGTACGTGCGTGTTAGTTTGATGGCGCTAATGAGCATAGTGCCGTTGCTTGCGCAGGTCTCAGGGGCCGGCTATGCGCCGGCTTCCAGTTTGCGCTGCAGCTGGTCGATTTTTTCGCGCGCCTGCCCAGCGGCCGTGCGGAAGATGTCAGCTATGGCGGCCTCGTCCAATGTCTGCATTGGTGTCAAGCGTTTGATCTCATCGAGAGACAGGTCGGTGTGCAGCGCCAGGGCGGCGGTACCTGCCATGATCTGCGCAGCCACGCGGCGTGCGATCTCAGACTCCAGACCGGGCAAGACAGAGCGCATGGCCGCGCCAGCCAGGCCGATACACCAGGCCATCTGGTCGTCTTGTACCTCGATGCTCTGGCCGAGGGCAGCCAGGATGGCTTCGACCAGGGCGCGGGTCTCGGTTGTTGCTGAGATGCCGTAGGCCACCAGGTTCATGCCTTGACCCACGAGCGAGGGCGCGGTGGGCATGATGCGCGCCACCGCTACGCCTGGTGGAACCAGCGCCTCCAGCCGGGACAGCGGCACAGCCGCAGCGAAAGAAATCACGAGTTGGCCGGGGTGCAGCCGGCCGGCGATCGCCTGCAGCACGTCCGCCACGGTCGGCGGCGGCGAAGCGATCAGGATGGCATCGGCCGTGTAGGCCGCGCCGTCGGTCAGGGGGATGGCGCGTATCCCCAGGCGATCAGCCGCGGCCTGCCCGCGTGCCGGATCAGAGTCGCACACAGCCAGATGGTCGGCCTGTACCCCGGCGGCGGCCAGCCGCTCCAGCAGGATGCGGCCGATGTTGCCGGCGCCGGCGACGTTGAAGTATCTGCCTTCGAGAGCGCTCATCATGGTTTTTTTCCATCTACACTGAATCCAAAGCGGCTGGTTCGTTTGCACCTTCGGTCTGTTACCCTCACCTCCGGAAAGCCGAACCAGCCGCTGTCCGCATTCAAGCGACTATTACCTTGACCGGAACATCAGTCATCGTCTCCGCTGATCCGGGCGAAGTCGTGACATGCGCTGCACGAGTTCGGCATGATGTCGTAATCGTTGCCGGCAGCCGGGTCGGGATTTCTGAGCACCGAGCTCTGGCCAGGCCAGACGATGTCGAAGACGTGCGATCCCAGGTTCCCCTGGGCCACAGCGCTCAGACCGTTCGAATCCAGGGCAAGGTGGTATTGGCCATCGTCGTTGACATCCTGCAGCTTGCCGATCTGCGCCATGTGGCAGGATGTGCAACTGCCGACCGGCATCTCCAGGTTATCGGGCGTGTAGAGCGCGCCGCCCATGCCGGCACCCGTCTGCATGTGCTTGCCGACTGCATTGGCGACCCGGTTGCGGGCCAGGAGGGCATCCTTTGCTTCAAACGCGAGCGCCTCCCCGTCCTTGAGCACCTGTCCACCGGCATCGACCTGTAGCACCGCCACGTCATCCTTCAAGATGCTTTCGAACGGGCCATGGGTGGCGTGGCAGGTCAGGCACAGCGTATTGTTGCTGTAGGCCGGCTTCTGGAACTCGTAACCGTCCACGACCAGGGAGGCTGGCCCGCCGTTCAGGGTATGGGCGTCATGGCAGGTGTAGCAGGTGAGCTTCTCATACGGATTGTTGATGTGGGCCGAGCGCAGCAGCTCCGGCAACTGCTGGGAATGGGCCCGGCTGTGGGTCTGGTCAGGCCAGGAGTGGAATGGTCCGTCCTTCCAGTTGTCATCCAACGTCGGGAGGTTGTAGTTAAAGTAGAAGGTCGCCAAATCGTAGACGCCAGGGACAAAGAACCCGTTGCCGAGGGTGTCCTTAGTCCTTTCATCAAAGGCGTACTTGAAGATTCCCATCGGCGCTTCGCTCTTGCCAGCATGAGACGCATGGCACTGGCCGCAGAGCTCGTTGCTGGCCTTGGCGGTCAGGTACTGAGGACTGATGATCTTGGTCTTGTCCACGCTGGCGACGTGTTCCGAGCCGGGGCCGTGACAGTTCTCGCAGGTGACGTTGAGATCCTTGTAGTCAAAGGCCGTGACGACCGACTTGAAGGTCACGTCGCCATCGACAAAGTCCGCGTAGTCAATCTCGACTCCCGATGCGTGACACCCAGCGCAGTTTCTCGACAGGGTGTTGGTGGGCAGGGCCCATGATGTTGGCGACTTCTGCCAGAACTTGGGCACTCCCACCTCCGACTCGGACAACACTTCGGAGTCGGCCGGTGTCCCGTCCTGCACCACGTAGACAGGCATGAATGGCACGTAATCCTGCTTGGCTCGCTCCACCGGCACATCGTGTTCTTCCATCCAGGCCACCAGGTAGGGCACGTCCTGGATGCGCGCCAGGTAGCGCTGTTTGCCTTCGCCGAAGTTGGGGTGGTTGTCAGGCAGCTCGTGGTTCGGGTCGACATAGCCCTCGCCCCAGTTGCCCTGACCGCCGATTGTGCCTGCCACAGGAATGAAGAGCGCGTTGCCACCTTCTGTGCAGTCCAGCTCGGCCTCTGTGCGCAGTGTTGCGCCTTCGGGCAGTTCTTCGTAGAACTTGAAGAGGTACTCTCGCCCTTCTGCGCCGTCGCGCGTGCACATCACCACGTTGACCAAGCCTGTGCCGTCCGTTGGGTCTTGTGACAGGAGCAGTTGACCCTTGGGATCGCGCGGGAGGAACCTGTCGCCGGGCCCTGGCCACAGGTCCGGATAAACCAATTGGCTGGTGCCTTCGGTTACGAAGCGCGAGTGGGCGGCAGCGTTCGGGCTGCTATCGAAGGCAGCGAACATCTCCGGCCACGCTGTGCCGTGACACAACTGGCAGGCCGCCATACCCATCGGCGTGGCATCGGCGCTTGGCCGGCCCGAAAGGGTGATCTTGACGTCGGTGACCGTTGCACCGGGTTCGGTGAAGATCGCCTGCAAGGTCTCACCGTCCAAATACGCCTCCGAAGGAGTAGTCACATAAAGAAACACACTGCCAGGCTCTACCCCGGTCACCTCGAAGGTTCCATCACCGGCGGTGGTGGCGGCGGCGGTCTGGTCCTGGACGGACACGACAGCCCCCTCAACCCCATTGCCCGCTGTGTCGACCACCATACCGGTGATGACAGCCGGGTCAGGGGTGTCCTGCACCACAACCCCATCCGCTCCTGGTGGTCCAGCCGGTCCCGCAGGGCCAGCGGGTCCTGCAGGACCAGCCGATCCCGCAGGACCAGCGGGACCAACTGGACCGGCTGGTCCGGCGGAACCTGAACATGCCGCCACCAGGCCGAGAATGATGATCAAGCAGATGCTCGGTCCGATGAGTCGTCGCTGACTCGTCTTCATCTTGGGCTAACTCCTTCCTGGGTTCTTGGAAACAGGTTCAGCCAACCAGCTCTCGATCCGTATTGGGCGCCTCGGCGGAAAGAGTCGCTGCTACGAACGTTGTGTTCGGATTAGCTGAGAACACAAATTATCCAACCCATTTTGGACCATGCTTCACAAAGTGTAAATAGGGGGAAGTCCCACTGCCGAGGGTGGTAAAACTCTACTTTCTTGGAGCCGAGGTGCTGTTGGACACTACCAGCGACGAGGTATTGCTGGACACTGTCAGCGAAGGCTAATCAAGCAGTGCATGTGCTCTCAAGACGGCATAGCGGATCAACGCCGCTCGGTTGGGCAACCCTAGCTTGCGCAGTAAATTGGCGCGATGCTTGTCGACTGTTTTTGTGCTGATGAACAAGGCATCAGCGATCTCTTGATTGGTCTTTCCCGCGCCAACCAGGGCCATGACTTCCTGTTCCCTCCGAGTCAGCGAGGCTGTGGCCTCTTGTTCAGGTTTGACCTGTCTCCCCGTGGCCCGAAGCACCAGAGGGACGATCGAGGGATGCAAATAAACGTCGTCGCTGACAACAGTCTTGATTGCGCGCAGCACTTCGCTGCCGCCAGCTTTCTTCACCACATAACCATCAGCTCCGGCCTGCAGAATGGGGAGCACATAATCAGTATCGTCATACTGGCTGAGGATCAATATCTTGCAGGCGGGCAGGTCTTGCTTCAAGCGACAAGTGACGTCCAGACCACCCAGTTGTGGCATCGCCATATCGAGCAGAATCAAATCCGGCTGTAGACGCAACGCTTCCTGGATAGCTTCAAAGCCATTTGCGGCCTCGCCTACAACCTGGATGTCAGGTTGTAGCTCAAGATACGCTCGGAGGCTGTCGCGGAGGATGGCATGATCGTCGGCCAGCAGGATTCGTAAGCTATCCGTCATCGCACGCTCTCTCAAGAGGAAGAATCGCCGTAATCAAAGTGCCGGCGCCAGAAGAAGACTCGATAACAACCCGACCGCCTATTTGTTCGGCGCGCTCTTGCATGCCGATGAGGCCGACAGCCTGCATACCCCAGGGACGCTCGAGGATACTGCGGACGTCAAAGCCCACGCCATCATCGCGAATCGTCAGGGTACGTGCTCCGTCGTCGCACACAAGATCAACCCAGACGTTGGCAGCCTGCGCATGGCGGGCGACATTGCTCAGGGCCTCCTGACCAATGCGAAAAATCGCTGTCTCCACATGTGGCGTAAGGCGTCCGGGTTGGCCAGCCAGATGCACATGGATCGCCGTACCCGAGCTTTGCAGGCGTTGGCTGGCATATCGCCGCAAAGCGGCTTCCAGCCCAAGATCCTCCAGCAATGATGGCCGGAGATCCTGCACGATCCGGCTGATCTCGTCAGTGATGCGCAAAACCCCTGTGCGCAGCCGCTCCAGATGGGGCTGCAAGGTCGCCGCCGCCGTTGGGTCAGCGGCGTAGATAGTATCGACATCGATCAGCAACGCGACCAGGGATTGGCTGACCTCGTCGTGCAGCTCTCGCGCCAGACTGCGGCCGCGCTCTTCGCGCAGGTCAATAAGTCGGCGCAGCAGGGCACCCCGCCGCTCAGCCAGATGGTTGATTTCCCGGCACATCCGGGCGTTTTCCAGGGCCAGGGCGAGTTGATTGCCGGCCAGCAGAAGTAGCTCTTGTTCAGCGGCTGACAAAAAGCGGCCTGGGTTGCACAAAACCCAGAGCCGCCCCAGGGCCTGGCCACCGACACGCATCGGCACAGCCAACCAGAACACGTTTCCCACTGGCCTGATGACCTGATTAAGGCGAACGGGACGGCTCAGCCTCCTTTGAGTATGTTGGTCATGAACGTATTCTGCAGGACATTGATAGCGACAGGTCAGGCGCTCCCCCTCTTGCCAGTAGATAGCAGCCGCTTTTGCGCCCAGCTCAGTGGTCAGCGTTTGAAGCGCAGCACCAATCTGCTGGTCGATGTTCTCGCCAGCCTGGCAAGTGACCAAGCAAGTCACCTGACGAAGCGCGGAGATTTGTCCAGGCTGAAGGGTCATGGGAGTAGCCAGGATGCGGTTTAGTTCTTGCTGCTGCCAGGCCAGAGCGCGCTCAGGCGATCCACAGGAAATAGAAGCCGACGGCCAGGATGAGCGCACCGGCTGCGCGCTCCATGACCTGCGACCAACGACCCAACGCCAGCATCCCCGCGAGCGCGCCGGCGAAGGTTCCTGCCAACACCACGGGCACACCGCGGCCCAGGGCGTAGACGAAGAGCAGGGCAGCGCCGTAAGCAATTGCGCCCTGGACCATGACGTAGGTGAGAATGGCCGCCAGCACCGGCGTGGCGCACTGCGAGGCCACCAGGCCTGATACCAGCCCCAGAGCCAGCGCGCCCGGAACGCCTTTCAAGGTAACGCGCTGGCGCAGACCGCCGAACCACATGGGTAGCCGCAAAGTGAGGACACCAAGCATGTGCAGACCGATGGCAAAGCAAACGGCCGCCACCAGATAATACCACCATTGGGTAGCCATCCCAAGGATGCCGCCAACCAGGGCGGCGACGACTCCCAGCATCATGAAGGTGATCGCCAGCCCGACGGCAAAGGCCAGGGAGAGGGCAAACGAGCGCTGGCGCGACATCGCCTGCGAGCCGCCGACGAAGCCGACGATGAGGGGGATGGTCGCCACGTTGCACGGCCCCAGGCTGGTGAGCACACCGCCGAGGAAGACGAGCAGGAAGCCCAAGACCGAGGCGGTCTGGAGCGTGGTTGGGTCAAGAGGCATGGTTTACTGACTCCCGCCCAGGACAATCAAGGCCCGGCGCAGCTGGCTTGCTTTCAGGACGCCAATGTGCACCTGCCCCTGGCCGGCGCGATCGAAGAGGATCACGGTCGGGATGGCGCGAATTCCTGCACTTTGCAGCAAACGCCCATTGCGTTGGTCGTACACGTCGACGTCCACCAGCGCAACAGAGTCGGTGAATTCGGGATAGACTTGCTCGACGATGGCAGTCATCTCCTTGCAGGAGTCGCAGGTCAGCGAATGGAAGAAGGCGAGGGTGGGCTGTCCCGCGGCCAGGGCGTGCTGTAACTGCTCCTCGGGCAACTGAGCCGTCGCAACCGGCTCTACCTTCGAGTCCTGCTTCATCAGCAGGATGATGACGGCCAGGAGCAATACGCCGGCGACCGCCAGAAGTTGTAGCAGGCGGGAGGAAGAGGAACGGTGTTGCTTGGCTGCTTTTTTGGACATGGGATGTAGGATGCTCCTCTCAGCGCAGCAACGCTCGCACGTTGCCCAGGCAACAAGAACCTTGAGGGTTGCGCAGATCGCACGCGCACTGGCCGGCCTGAATGCCGGCGTTGATGTCCTCTACGAAGGCCCTGGCTAGCTCGCTTGAAGCAGAGCGAATCTCGCCCAACGTGTGTCTAAAGCAATAGCATACCAACACATCGTCGCTATCCGGCTCTTTTTGATACACTCGCTCACGCACGTCGCCGGTCAAGAAAGTCTGCGTGCCATCAGCCGTGAAGTACACGACTGGGCAGTCGCGCGTGCGGCAGAACAAGTAGTTCGCAACACGTGCGGCGCGCAGGCTGACCGCCAACATGGATTTGACGGTTTGCCCCTCCACAGGTCTGCCTTTCTGCTTGCAGCTGGGGCACTGATCGGTTGTGTGGGCAGGATACTGTACATCCTGAGCCGGTGGATTGGGCGCTGTGTTAGTTGTGGTCATAGTCTACTCTCACTTTGGTCCACTTGCATGAACCCTTGACGGCGTGTGGGCTAGTTGACAAATCGAAGATCATCCTGTTTACCACGCAAGAGCTTCTGGGGTGCACAAAACAGTCCCCTGCCCGCAATTGCCACACTCGAACTGGATGGTGGTGTGGTGGATTTCGAAGCTATTGTGCAAGGTCTCTTTCAGCGCCGACATGATCTCGGCAGTCTGGCTGATGGCCTGGTCGTCAACCGTAACATGGGCGCTGAGGGCGATGTAGCCGGGAGCCACGGTCCAGACGTGCAGGTCGTGAACTTCCTCCACACCGGCGACTTTGAGCATGGCTTGGGCGATGGTAGTGGCGGTCATGCCCTTGGGCATGCCCTCGGCCAGAATGTGGATCGACTCTTTCAACACGCGTCCGGAGCTGACCACGATCAGCCGGCCAGCCAGCGCCATCTCGTGAGCGCGGATGGTCTCCACGCCCTGCGCCAACACGAATTGCACCCCGGCGAGCAGTCCAGCCAGGCCTGCGGCGTTCTGGGTGCCGGCTTCCAGTCGAGTCGGCAATTCCTCGGGCATCGCGTCGGGCCGCGAAAGGACACCCGATCCGCCCTCCACCCACGTTTGCAGTTCGACGCCTGGCCGCACCACCAGCCCGCCGGTGCCGTGGGGGCCGTAGGTTCCCTTGTGCCCGGCAAAGGCCAGCAGATCGATGCCCATCGCCTGCATGTCGATCGGAGAGGCCCCAGCCGTTTGGGCAGCATCGACCAGAAGGAGCACACCATGGCGCTGGGCGATCTCGCCCATCTCGGCGATGGGCAGGATCGTTCCCAGCACGTTTGAGGCGTGCAGCAGGACGATCAGCCGCGTGTGAGGGCGTAGGGTCGCTTCGACATCGACCGGGTCCAGCGTGCCATCGGGCGCGCAGGGCACTGCAGTCACCTCGACGCCGCGCTGTTCCAGAGCCTTGAGCGGCCGCCACAGGGCATGGTGCTCGATGGAGGAGGTGATGACATGGTCGCCCGGCCGCAGCAGCCCCTTCAACGCCATGTTGATCGCCTGGGTGGCGTTCATGGTGAAGGCGACGCCCGTGGAGGCGGGGGCATGAAAGAGTTGGGCCAGCGCAGTGCGCGTCTCGTCGGCAGTCTGCTGGGCCTCGTCCTCTCGGCGGTGGCCGCCCCGGCCGGGAGTGGCGCCTATCGTACGCATGAAATGATCCACGGCGCGATAGACCTCCTCCGGCTTTGGCCAGCTCGTGGCGGCATTATCCAGGTAAACGTCCATTGCCTTCCTCGGTTTCTTGTAGAGAGATACCCCGCCGCCGGGCGGCCTCCAACACGCGGGACACGACCACGCGCCTGAACAAGTCGGCCGCTTCCTGGGGATCGCGGTCCAGCATCGCCTGTTTCAGCTCGATAACTTCCTGTGCTTCCAGCGTCAGCCAGATGGCCGGCGGCCGGTTGGTGGGTGTGGACACGGCGACTTCCGTTATCGTCTTACCGTCTGCTAGTGTAACTGCTCGACGTGATCCTGGAGCGCGCCGGCCAGGTATGCCTGCACCGCTTCGTCGATTCTGGCAACGTCTATCACCACCGGGCGCATGTTGGCCTGCTTCATGCTCTCATATGCGCCCGCGCCCATACCGCGCGCCAGCAGGACTTCGCAATCGGCGATGCATGTTTGCGGGTGGCCTTCGCCCAGCTCGGGGAAGACGAAGAACCCGTGGTCGGCTTCCTTTTCGGCGCCCAGGTATTCCAGCGCCAGCTTGCTCATGCGATAGCCAATCGGCATGAAGGGACATTCGTGACCGTGAAATTCAAAGGCCCATTCGGGGGGAACATATTGGGTAGTCATAGTGATGTCCTCCTGCTACTCGTCGCTCACAGAGAGCGAGGGATTGGGGATGAAGGTTATTTGAACAGATCAAAAATCATCTTGGCGGCGATCACCCAGAGCAGCACGCCGATGACGCGCTTGAGCTGGGCGCTGGTGAGCTTGTGCCTCATCAGCTGCGAGCCGACGATGGAGCCGGCCGCAGCCATGACAGCCGTCACACCCAGGAAGAGCGGGTCCAGGCTGCCAACGGCGGCGTGACCCAGGAAGCCGGAGAGGGAGGCGAAGATGACGACCAGCGCCGTGGTGCCGGTGGCCACCTTGGCATCCAAGCCCAGCCAGTTGAGCACGGGCAGAATGAAGTTGCCGCCGCCTACACCCAGTAGGCCACCCAGGAAGCCGGCGACGCTGCCGACGCCTACGCCGGCGCTGATCTCGGTTGCGCGGCTCAGAGGTTGCGCACGCCTGGTCGGCTTGTAGAACAGCATCATGGCGCCGGCGAACACCAGGAACGCCGCGAACATCGTGAGCAGCAGCTGTTTGTTGACCTGAGAGGTCATCCGGGCGCCCAGCGGCGCCAGCAGCACGGCCGTGATCAGCACCGGCAGCCCGATCCTGAAATTGACCAGCCCACCGCGCCAGTAGTTGATGGTGGCAAAGAGCAGGCTGACCACGTTGAGCAACAGGGCGGTGGCCGTGGCCTCGGCCAACGGCACGCCCATGTAGTAGAACAGCGGTACGAACAGAAAGGCCGCGCCCAGCCCGGCCATGGCCAATAGGCCGGAGAAGACGAAGACCAACGCCGCGCTGATCAGGATGAAGGTCATATCGACAGGCAAGATATCGCCTCGTGGTGCACGAGGCCTGCTCAGTCTAGATCACAGCGTTGAACAGGTAACCGACGATGAGAATGCTGGTGGCCACGACGCTTATCGTGAACGCCAAGCCCGGTAGCCAGTTGCGGCTCGTGCACCAGCAGCCTCGCGATCCCCCAACACAAGAGCGGCATGAAGGCGAAGTTCAACAGCAGGCCCGCCGTCACCGCCCCCGGCTGTTTGGACACCAGGAGGAACTGGCGCGGCGTGATCGTGAAGCTGATGAACAGGATCATCAAGAAGGTGATCCACTGTGAATAGGCCTGCAAAGCTCGCCCGGGCGCGGTCGTCTTCAGCCCCAACAGCAGGCCAAACACGACGGTAGTGATGATAATCGTGGGATAGCGTTTCCGCACCAACTCAGCAAGGCTCAGCAGCAATCTCATCTACCATCTCCTCGTCATGCAAGGTGAGCGTGCACAGCGCCGGTGCCAGGCTCAACAGCATCAACAGCGTGATGATCACGGCCGAGGTCAGACACCAGATGCATACCGCCCGGATCACAAACGGCTCCAGGAAGGTCAGGTAGAGCGAGAAGAGCGTCCCGAACAGGGCCATCACCAGCACAGCCAGCGGCGCCAGCTCTGCCAGGCGGCCGCGCCCCAGCCGGTTGAGCAGCCAGGCGGCCAGGATGCCCAGATAGCCGACTGCCCCCAATACACCCACCGGCAAAACGCCGAAGAGGCGGGCGTAGGGGCTGCTCTGCACGGCGTTGCAGTCGCCCACCGGTCCGCACACCGCCTGCACCAGCTGCGTCTCGACGTAAGACAGATAGCCGGCCACCGCCAGTCCTGCCAGCGCCAGCAGCGGCATCAGGACATTCCAACCTACCTGGGCGAAGCGGGACATCTCGCCGCCGTCGTCGCGCGCCAGGCGGATTCCAGCATAGATCAGCGAGGCCACCATCCCGATCACGACGGCGATGGCCAGGGCAAAGCCGTTGGACCGAGGCTCGGCAGCATGCTGCTCGACGGGCGCTTCCACCGGCACGGCGATGGGCTGCGGCGTCGCAGATGCTACGGCTGCTTCCTGTGGCAGCGCGCTCGCCGCGATCTCGACTTCCACGGGCAGCAGCGGCGCCAGCTCTGGCAGGTCGGGATAGTCTACGCCGCCGGCCGCTAGATACGTCTCGATCAGTCCAGGCAGCCTGGCCGGAATCTCCTGCGCGCCAATCAGCACCTGGTCGCCGATGATCAGAAAAGGCACGAACACCTCGTTTTGGTTGACCCCCAGCGCAGCCGTGACCTGGAAAAAGCGCCTGAGGATCTCTTCTGGGGACACTTCGATCAGATTCACTTGCAGCTGGTCGCCGTAATGCGCCTGCAGCGGCGGAAGCACTTGATCCAAGACCTCGTGGCAATGAGGGCAGCCGTCGGCCCAGAACATGACACAACGCACTACCGGCAACTGAGCGTCCACAGCGGGAAGCCCGCTCGAGGGCGACTCGTTCTGTTGTAGCTCATCGACAGTCGGCGTTGGCCTCCTGTGGAATGTGCTAGCGGCCCGG
>JAULUH010000349.1:0-3398 GCA_032111745.1 Anaerolineae bacterium
AGCTTCTTCGTCTCCGTCAGCTACATGTGCTGGGCCAACCGGCGGCGCAGCATGGTAGTGCGCCAGGACGGCCAGGAGGTGAGCTACACATGATCCACAAGCTGACCGTGCCCATCTCCGACGAGGCCATCAGCGCGTTGCACGTGGGCGACCAGGTGGAGATCACGGGTGTCGTCTTCACGGCGCGCGACGCGGCCCACAAGTACATGGTGGAGCAGTTCGTCAAGACGGGCGGCAGTCCCCCAGATGCGGAGCGAGCTCTGTACGAGCTGCTGAAGGCGCAGCTGGACGGCGGCGTGATCTATCACTGCGGCCCGGTGGTGGCCAAAGAGGCCGGCCGCTGGCAGTTCGTGGCCGCCGGGCCCACCACCAGCATCCGCGAGGAAGTGTACCAGGACCTGGTGATCGAGCACTTCAACCTCAAGGCCGTGATCGGCAAAGGCGGCATGGGGCCGCGCACCCTGGCCGCCTGCCAGAAATTCAAGGCCGTCTACCTCCACGCCGTGGGTGGCGCCGGCACCCTGATCGCGCAGACCGTGCGGGAGGTGGAGGACGTGCACAAGCTGCAGGAGTTCGGCGTGCCGGAGGCCTTCTGGCAGATCCGCGTGGAGGGCTTCCCGGCCGTGGTCACCATGGACAGCCACGGCAACTCCATCCACGCCAAGGTGGCAGCGGAGTCGGAGGCCAGGTTCAAGCAGCTGGTGGCCGCCTGATCTAGAAAGCCAGGGGAGAGTCGCCCAGGACGGGCTGGAGGTGTGCATGACCGACATCACCGGGCAGACCGCGCGCTCTCCCCTGCAGGCGTTCTTCGATCCCACGGGTGTGGCGATCGTGGGCGCGTCGGCCGATCCGCAAAAGATCGGGCACAGTGTTCTGCGCAACGCCATCAGCTACGGCTACCGGGGAGCGGTCTATCCAGTCAACCCGCGCAGCCAGAGCATCCTCGGGCTGCCGTGCTACCAGGATATGGCCAGCGTGCCCGATCCGGTGGAGCTGGCGGTGATCGTTTTGCCGGCGGCCCTGTGTGCGGGGGTGCTGGAGGCGTGTGGCCGCCGGGGGCTCAAGGCGGCCATCGTGATCTCGGGCGGCTTCAAGGAGGTGGGGGCAGAGGGGCTGGCGCTGGAGCAGGAGCTGCTGGCGGTGGTACGGCAGCATGGCATGCGCCTGATCGGGCCCAACTGCGTGGGCACCATGGACGCCTTCACCGGGCTCAACACCACCTTCATCCGCAGCATGCCGCGACCGGGGCCGATCGCGTTTGCCAGCCAATCCGGTGCCATCTGTGGTGGGATACTCGAGTGGGCAGAGGGCAAAGGGATCGGCTTCAGCCGCTTCGCCAACCTGGGCAACGCGGCCGACGTCTCGGAAACCGACCTGATCGAAGCCTGGGCCGAGGATCCCAACACGCGCGTCATCGCAGCCTACGTCGAGGCTATCCGCGACGGCCGGCGCTTCGTCGAGGTGGCCCGCCGGGTGACGCCCCACAAGCCCATCCTGGTGGTCAAGGCCGGGCGCACGGCGGCCGGCACCCGGGCCGTCTCGTCTCACACGGGCAGCCTGGCCGGCGCTATGGCCGCGTACGATGCGGCCTTTCAACAGAGTGGCGTGCTGCGGGTGGGTACCGTGGAGGAGCTCTTCGCCAACGCCCTGGCCCTGGCCTACGGCCCGCTGCCGCGCGGGGACCGGGTGGCGGTGGTGACCAACGCCGGCGGTCCGGCCAGCCTGGCGGCGGATGCTATCGAGGAGCAGGGCCTGCGCATGCCGGCGCCGTCGGCCGGCACCCGCGCCCGGTTGGCCGCGGCCAATCATCCCGACGCGCAGTTGGGCAACCCCATCGACATGCTGGGCGGCGCCGATGCCCCCAACTTCGAGTTGGCGGTGCAGGCGGTAATGGCCGACGACAGCTATGACGCGGTGCAGGCCATCCTGGTGCCCCAGGCGCTGTTGAACCCGGTGGCGGTGGCCGAGGCGATAGGGCGGGCGGCGGGCGACGCGGCCAGCCGTACCAAGCCGGTGGTGGCGTGCTTCATGGGCGACGAGGCCGAGCGGGAGCCGGTGATGGCGCTGCACCAGCACCGCATCGCCTGCTATCTATTCCCGGAGCAGGCCGCCCGGGCCCTGGGCGCGCTGTGGGCGTATGCCAGGCGACGGGCCCAGGCCCGGGCGGCGGGGGTCGTCGCTCCGGCTGAGCTCTGCCCGGTCGATGCGGCGGAGGCCGGGCGATGGCTGGCGCAGGCGTCAGCGCGCGGCCAGGCCCACCTGGGAGAGGCCAGCGCGCGGCCCATCGTGGAGGCGTACGGCATCCCGCAGCCCCGGGCCGAGCTGGCCCGCACGCCCGAGGAGGCGTCCCGGGCGGCGTCCCGTCTGGGGTTCCCGGTGGCGCTGAAGGTGGTGTCGCCGGACATCCTGCACAAGTCGGAGGTGGGCGGCGTGGCGCTCAATCTTATGGATGAGGGGGCCGTGCGCCGGGAGCTGGAGGCCATGCTGGCGCGGGCTCGCGAGGGCCGGCCCGGCGCCACCATCGAGGGCGCGCTGGTGGCCCAGATGGCGCCGCCCGGGATCGAGCTGATCGTCGGCATGCGCCGCGACCCCCAGTTCGGCCCCCTGGTGGCTTTCGGCCTGGGCGGCATCTACGTGGAGCTGTTCGAGGACGTGGCCTTTCGCGTGGCTCCCTTCGGCCGGGACGAGGCCCTGGCCATGATCGACGAGACCCGCGCCGGCCGGCTGCTCAGGGGGTGGCGCGGCCAGCCCGCGGCGGACGTGGACGCGGTGGCGGCGGTGATCCTGCAGGTGGCGCAGCTGGCGCTGGACCACCCGCAGATCGAGGAAATCGACATCAACCCGCTGATCGCCTACCCCGCCGGCAGCGTGCCGGCGGTGCTGGCGGTGGACGCGCGGCTGGTGTTATCTGTGACGCGCGGATATGAAAACGTGGGGGCATGAATGGCAGGCATCCGTTCCGACGAATGCTATCTCCTGCCCATCCCTTCGTAGGCGTGGCATACCGTTCATAACGGAATACCCTCCATATCCCGCGCCTATCCCCTCGTCGGCGCGGCATACCGCTCATACGGGAATACCTTTCATGCCCCGCACCCTACGAGGGGATAGGCGCGGCATGGCTGGCCAAGGGGGGGCATCAGTTGCATTCCCCTACAACGATCACGGGTAGGAACGTCCGGGGCTGGCGGAGGGGATGGTGCCCTTCGCCCCTGCGGGCGATGCGGAGTGTACGCCAGACTGGTCCAGTCTTCGGAGACTGGACCAGTCTGGGCGATGTTACCGGCGGGGGACAGGGCTTCTCGAAAGTCCTTGTGAGTGTCATGCTGAGGTCCGCCGAAGCATCCCCCGTCGTATGCCGAGACCCTTCGCTGGTGATTCGGCGTTGTGCAAGTTGC
>JAULUH010000350.1:0-5780 GCA_032111745.1 Anaerolineae bacterium
CATCGCGCAGCAGGTGCGGGCCGACGCCCGGCCGGCCCTGGTCATGCTACAGGACTACCACCTATACCTGGCCCCCCGCCTGATCCGGTCCCAGGTGCGGCCGCGCCAGCGGCCCGCGCTCCTGCACTTCGTGCACATCCCCTGGCCCGGCCCTGAGTATTGGCGCATTCTGCCGCCCGCCATGCGCCTGTCGATCCTGGATGGCCTGTGTGCGGTGGACCTGCTGGGCTTCCAAACTCGCGGCGACGCGCTCAACTTCATGCGCACCTGCGAGGCCTACCTGCCCCGGGCCAGCGTGAAGTTCGGCAAGGGGCGAGTCTGGTACCGCAACCATGCCACCCACGTGCGCGCGTTTCCCATCTCCATCGACGTCCAGCGCCTGCGCCACTTCGCCCAGTCCGAGCAAGTCGCGGCCTTGCGCGCCGACCTGGAGCAGCAGCTGAGCGGCCAGAAGGTGATCCTGCGCATCGAGCGCATCGAGCCCAGCAAGAACATCGTGCGCGGCTTCCAGGCCTTCGAGGAGATGCTCGACACCCATCCCGAGCACCAGAAGCAGGTTACGTGCCTGGCCATCCTGGTGCCATCGCGGCTGGATGTGCCCGAGTATCGAGCCTACCTGGATGCGCTGATGGCCAGCGCCGGCCGCGTCAACGCCCGCTACGGCAGCAGCGAGTGGGAGCCGATTCGCCTGCTGGTGGGCGAGAGCTATCCCCGCGCGGTGGCCGCCATGCAGCTCTACGACGTGCTGCTGGTCAACTCCATCGCCGACGGCATGAACCTGGTGGCCAAGGAGGGGCCCATCACCAACCGTCGCGATGGGGTGCTGGTGCTCTCCGAGGGCACGGGCGCGCGCGAGGAACTGGAGGGCGGCGCCGTGGTGATCTCGCCTTGCGACGTGCATGCCACGGCCGAGGCCCTGCACCAGGGCCTGACCATGCCGGCTGCGGAACGGCAGCGCCGGGCCGCGCTGCTGCGCCAGGCCATCGAAGGGAACGACATCGCCGCCTGGCTGGACAACCAGCTGGAGACCGCAGCCCGCCTGAAGCTGTGGGGAGGAAAGACCTGACGTGACCCCAACCAACCCCCGCACCGCCATCCTGCACTACACCGCGCCACCCGTGGTGGGCGGCGTCGAGGCCGTGATGCTGGCCCATGCCCGCACCTTCACCGCGGCCGGCCTGCCGGTCACCCTCGGCGCCGGTCGCGGTGAGCAGGACGTGCTGCCGCATGGCGCGGAGCTGGCCCTGGTCCCGCCGATGGACTCCCGGCACCCGGCCATCCTGGCGGCCTCTGCCGAGCTGGCGCAGGGGCGCGTGCCGGCTGACTTCCCCGCACTGGTCGATGACCTGGCCGCCAGGCTGGGGCCGTTGCTGCAGCCCATGGACGCCGTGATCGTGCACAACGTCTTCACCAAGCAGTTCAATCTGCCCCTCACCGCCGCTCTGGACCGGCTGCTGGACCAGGATGTGATCCGCCACTGCATCGCCTGGTGCCACGACTTCGCTTGGACCAGCCCGCGGTCGCGCGCCCAGGTCCATCCTGGCTACCCCTGGGACCTGCTGCGCACCATGCGGCCCGGCGTGGTCTACGTGGTGGTGTCGGAGGAGCGGCAGGAGACGCTGGCGGAGCTGTACGGCTGCCCGCCGGAGGCTATCCGCGTGGTCTACAACGGCGTCGACCCGGCCGAGCTCCTGGGGCTGTCGGCGGAGGGCGCAGGTCTGGTCGAGCGCCTGGATCTGCTCTCGGCCGACCTGATCCTGCTGATGCCCGTGCGGGTGACCGAGGCCAAGAACATCGAGTTTGCCCTGGAGACCGTGGCCGCGCTCAAGACCCATGTGGGGCATCCCAGGCTGGTGTTGACCGGCCCCCCCGACCCTCACGACAACCAGAGCATGGCCTATTTCCACCAGCTACAGCGACGACGGGCCGAGCTGGGCGCGGAGCAGGAGATGCGCTTCGTCTTCGAGTCGGGGCCCGATCCGAGCGAGCCCTACCTGGTTGGACTGGATGTGGTGGGCGACCTGTTTCGTATCAGCGACGTGATGTTCATGCCCAGCCATCGGGAGGGCTTCGGCATGCCTGTGCTCGAGGCGGGGCTGGTGGGCATCCCCGTGGTATCGACCCCGGTGCCGGCCGCCCGCGAGATCGGTGGCCGCGACGTGATCATGTTCGACCCAGACGAAAGCCCGGCGCGGGTGGCCGGGCGCATCGCTGGCTGGGCTGCCCGGGACCCTGTCCAT
This sequence comes from Anaerolineae bacterium, assembly GCA_032111745.1. Taxonomy (GTDB): domain Bacteria; phylum Chloroflexota; class Anaerolineae; order JAAEKA01; family JAAEKA01; genus JAULUH01. The sequence goes on from JAULUH010000350.1 coordinate 2,241, forward strand.
CGCCTGCGCCGCCGGGTGCGCCAAGAGTATACCTGGCAAGCCATCTTCCGCCGCGACATCCGCCCTTTGCTGAGCTGAGATAACCTGACTATGATTCCTCCCCTTTGTGACGTTGACTCGATCGTGGAGCGGCTGGCGCAGGCCCCTGCGCTGCGGCTCTACATGGACTACGACGGCACCCTGGCCGACTTTGCGCCCACGCCCGATACTATTATCCCCGACCCCGAGCTGGCCCGCTTGCTGGGCCGGCTCGCGCAACTGCCCCAGGTCCAGGTCGGAGTCGTCAGTGGCCGCCGGCTGGGCCATATCCGGGCGCTGGTACCGGTGCCGGGCATCTTGATGGCCGGCACCTACGGCGTCCAGCTGCGCTGGCCCGACGGCACCGAGGTCCAGCGCCTGGACTGGCCGGTGATCCAGCCGGTGCTGGCGGCCGTGAAGCCACAGTGGCTGGCCGTGATCGAGGACCGGCAAGGGTTCTACCTGGAGGACAAGGGGCTGGCCCTGGCCCTGCACGCCCGGTTCGCCGAGGACGGCGTCGCCGAGGATGTACTGGCGGCCGCGCGCCGGCTGGCGGAGGGGGTTTTGCTGGCTGCGCCGGCCGGCCAATTGCACATCCTGGACGGGCACAAGTTCCTGGAGGTCGGCCCGGCGCTGGCCAACAAGGGCCGCACCGTCGAGTACCTCGTGGAGCAAGACCCGTGGCCCGGCGCCCTGCCGGTGTACTTCGGCGACGACAACCGGGACGAGGATGCCTTCGTCGCAGTCCGGGCCCTGGGCGGCCTGAGCATCGTGGTCGCCGGCGAGGAGCGCCCGTCCGAGGCCAGCTGCCGGCTGCCCTCCCCGGCGGCCGTGCGCCGGCTGCTGGGGCGCCTGGCCGCGGCGCGCCTCAGCGCGCGGCGACCCGATGATGAGTGAGGCCGGCTGCTATGGCAGGGGGGAGGAGCCGGCAGGGGGTCTCCGGGCCAGCCACCGGGTCACCAGGGCGGCAAAGTGCTCCAGGTCATCCAGCCGCTGCAGATGGTCGAAGACCTCGTCCCAGTTCACCTGCAGATACTCGTACACCAGGATATTGCGAAATCCGGCAATGGGCGCCAGGCGGCGGGCGAAATCGACCGGCAGGACCCCCAGCTCGCCCAGGCGCAGGATGGCTTCGTAGTAGTCACGGGGCTTGAGCGCCTGCTCCAGGGTGAGGATGCGGTGGCTGATATCGATGCAACACTGAGCTGCGACCTCCAGGTTACGCTCGACGATATCCCTCAGGTAGGGGTCGGCGGCGAAATCAGCGCGGGGCCTCCCCTGCAGCGGCCTTAATCTCGCCAAGCGTTCGTTCAGTTCGTCCAAGCGCCTCTCGATACCGTCGAACTCGTCGGTCATGGCCTGTCTCCCCAAGCAGGGCAGAACGTTGCGCTCTGAGCACCGGCAGGTAGTCACCGTAGCGGCTGAGCACATCCGCTTCGTATTCGACACGCGTGGCCAGATCGCGCTGGTAGAGCACGTGCCCGCCGGCGATCACGGCATAGGCCAGCTCGATGGGAGCATGGTTGAGCAGGACCACATCCACGCGGTCGCTGTCGAGGCGCCTGGCGATCTCATAGGCCAGCTGGCTGCGCACAGCCGGGCCATCGGCCGCGCAATCCAGCAACACGGCGACGTCGTAGTCGCTGAGCGCGCCCACGTCGCCCGTCACCCGCGAGCCGAACAGGTAGGCCAGCTGGATGTCCGGGCAGGCCTCGACGGCTTCCCGCAGATAGCGTGCTATCTCGTCGTCCATAGTCACCATTCTAGCACCGGACAGGACAGCGGGCAAACAAGGCCTGCGGCTCAGGCCTTGATCTCCGGCGCCAACACAGAGCCGGCCCGTTTTGACACAACCGGGCAATGCTCGCATAATTCCCTCTTGTACCACGGCGCGCCCACCCGGGCCAGGGCCATGGCCGGCCGGGCGTGTGGCCCGTGGCAAGAGATCATTATCCCTGAAAGGACCCCCGGATTCATGAGCAACTCGTCCCAGAAGAAGAAATCGCAGAACCAGACATCGGGATCCAAGGCCGCGTACGAGGCGCAGAAGCAGCAGAAGGCGTCCGTCAAGAGCCAGGCCAAGCCCCAACCTCAGAAAAAGGAACGTGGCCTCTGGCTCACCATCGCCCTGGCCTTCGCCCTGTTCGACTCGGCGCTCTCCCTGATCCTGCTGCTGACCTATCGCAAGGAGACCATCGAGCCCACGACGCCGTGGCTGCTGGCCGGGGCCATCCTGGTGGCCGGCGTGGGCATCGGCAGCGTCATCGCCATGTGGTTCTGGAAGCGCTGGGGGCTCTACCTCTATGTCGCCACAGTTCTCGCTAGCGTCGGCCTGGGCCTGATGGTCTTCCCCTCCCTGTTCACCGCCTTCCACGCCCTGATCCCGCTGCTCATCCTGGCCGGAGCCCTGTCGATCGACAAGAAGCTGCCCCTGTTTGAATAGGGCGGTCGGTGATCGGTGATCGGTGATCGGTAATCGGTGATCGAGTTATGAATCCACCTATCGACTGGCTGCTAGAGGCTGAGCCCTGGCTGGCCTACCGGGCCAGGCTCGACCTGCTGGGGCAACCCGAGAGCGAACCCCAGGTGGAGCTGGCCCGGCAGGCCATGCTGGCCGATGCCCGGGTGCAGGCCCTGGTGGCGGAGCTGGCGGGGTGGCCGGGGACGGTGATCGCCAGCCACAAGAGCGCGGGCCAGCCCTTCCACAAGCTGACCTTCCTGGCCGACCTGGGACTCAAGGCCGGCGATCCCGGCGTGGACGCCATCATCACCCGCATTCTCGAGCACCAGTCGGCCGAGGGGCCGTTCCAGCTGCCCACCAACGTTCCAGAGCACTTCGGGGGCACGGGGCAGGAGGCGTGGGCCTGGGCTTTGTGCGACGCCCCGCTGGTCGTCTGCGCCCTGCTCAAGTTCGGCCTGCAGGACGAGCCGGCGGTCCAGGCGGCGGTCGCACACCTGGTTGGGCTGGTGCGCGATAACGGGTGGCCGTGCGCGGTCTCGCCGGAGCTGGGGAGGTTCCGCGGGCCCGGCCGCAAGGATGACCCCTGCCCCTTCGCCAACCTGGCCATGCTCAAGGCCCTGTCGGCGGTCGCGGAGCTGCGGGATAGCCCGGCCAGCCGTACCGGGGCCGAGACCCTGCTCAGCCTGTGGCGCGAGAGCCTGGCGCAGCATCCCTACATGTTCTACATGGGCACCGACTTCCGCAAGCTCAAGGTGCCCTTCGTGTGGTACGACCTGATGCACGTGCTGGATGTGTTGTCGCGGTTCCCCTGGCTGCGGCATGATCCACGGCTCCTTGACATGCTGGAGGTGTTGAAGGGCAAGGCCGATCCGCAAGGACGCTTCACCCTGGAGTCGGTCTGGACGGCGTGGAAGGATTGGGAGTTCGGGCAGAAGAAGACGCCGTCGCGCTGGCTCACCCTGCTGGCCTGGCGCATCGTCGGCCGGGTGGAGGCCGCGGCCCCATAGCCCGACACGCGGCAAGCCAACCCCCAAGAGGAGTGCTGCGGCATGGCCAAGATA
>JAULUH010000351.1:0-3233 GCA_032111745.1 Anaerolineae bacterium
AGGAGTTGGGGGGCACCACGCACACCGGGCCCTGGAAGGGCACCATGGAGCGCTCGTCGAAGTGCTTGGGGTCGACCACGGTCAGGTCGCCCAGGCCGGCGGTGAAGACCAGGAACTCGTCGGCCACGCGGATGTCGTAGCCGTAGCTGCTGAGGCCGTAGGACACGACGCCGTCGCGCACCTGGCCGGGGATGAAGGGCTCGATCATGCCCTGCTCCTCCGCCAGGCGGCGGATCCAGTGGTCGGGTTTGATGGACATGGGAGTACACTCCTATAGCAGGTGCTGCAGGTGCCCATACGCCGGCGCGGTGCGCAGGCGGGGGTCCTCGACGGGGCCGCCCACGGTGAAGTGGTAGAGGTCCTGGTAGCGCAGGCCAGGCGTGCCCGGCGTGGCGTGCCCCGGCAGGCCCAGTAGCTGGTGCATGGAGTCGTCGAAGTAGCAGCCGATGCCGGTGCCGCGCAGGCCGGCGGCCTCGGCCTCCAGGTAGAGCACCTGGCCGATGGCGCCGGCCTCCCAGTGCAGCCGGCGGTAGAACCAGGCGCCGTAGCGGGCCAGCGGCTCCGCAAACTCCGCCACCATGCTCACAGCAAAGGCGCCGGCCGCCGCGATCTCCTGGTTGCACGACACTGCCTCCGCCACCCTCCGCGCGTCGCCTTGCTGCAGCAGGTAGAGGTCCAGGCCCTCCGGGCAGCCCGCGGGGCGCTGCCAGGCAAAATTCGCATCAAGGGCCTCCGCCAGCGCCTCCCGTTGCGCCGGCTCCCGCACCAGGATGTATAGCCCCGGCGCAACGCCCTGCACCCTGTGCACCAGCAGGGCCAGGTGGATGGCCGGCCGCCACGGCAGGGCCGTGAAGGGGGGCCGGCCCGGCATGAGCCGCTGCAGCAGGGCATAGAATGCCTCCCGGGCCAGGCCCGTCACCCCGTCCATGTCCACGGCGCTGCGGCGCTGGCGGATCAGCTGGCGGGCCGGGGCACGGCCGGCGGCGCCGGCCAAGCCCTCAGGCGCCGCCGGCGCCGGCTGCCAGAACTCGGCGGCGGGCGGGGCCTGGCGCTCCGTGGCCGCGGACACGGCCTCGATCGCCGGCCATGGCTGGTGCCCCTGGCTCAGCCGGTTGGGCATGCCGGCCGGCGGGGTCTCGGCCAGCTCGGCCAGCAGCCCTGCCGGCAGGCCGAAGCGCCGCGCCACTCCCGCGCCCGCCGGCCCGCCCGGCAGCAGCGCCAGCAGGCCGTCGGGGTGCTCGGCCTCTACGCGCTCGTCTGCGTCCCCATCCTCGTCCAGTTGCTCGCTCAGCCCCAGCAGCACGGCCAGCTCGGCGTCGGCCACGCCCTCCAGCAGCACCGCCTGCCAGCCCAGGGCCGCGGCGGCCAGGGCGATGGCGGCGATGGCGTGGCCGGCATCGTGCTGGCAATAGCGGAAGGCCCGCTCGCCGTACTTCCAGCTCTCCCGCCAGTAGATGGAGGCCAGGCCTACCAGCATGGCCCCCGGCGGTAGCTGCCCGGAGAGCGCCTGCCACTGGCTGGGGCTCAGCGTCCGCCGCACCTCCAGCCCGTGCTCATAGGGCGCATAGTGGCAGACCGCCGCCCGGTCCAACAGCCCTGGCACCGGCCCGCACAGCAGGTAGCCCTCGGTGGGATGCAGGTTGCCGCTGGAGGGGTTGACCCGCAGCGCCCAGCGGCTGCCCTGGAATTCCTTCCAGGCCGAGAGGGCCAGCGAGTCGTAGAAGAGCTGCGAGATGCTGGCCCGGTCCATGGGCCGCGGGGGGATGCGGCCGGGGTGGAACAGGTCGGCGTAGGGCGGCTCAGGGGTGGGCGGCACCTGGTCCAGCGGCAAGAGCGCGGCGCCGGCGTAGCGCCGGAAGGGGTCGGGCTGGGTGTCCCAGTCCAGGTAGCCCAGGGAGTCGGCGTAGCGGTAGGGGTGGTGTTTGGTGGTGGCGTGGTAGGCCAGCACCACCTCCAGGGGGGAGGGTGGTGGGGGGTCCTGGCGGCTGGCCCGCGGGCGGGGAGGTCGTCGTAGCAGCATGGTTGCCTGCCATTATACACAGAGTCGGCCTTCTGTGGCGATTTCGGGGGACACGGACGCCGGAGAGGGAACCGCAGAGGCGCCAAGAACGCAAAGGGGAACCAGGGCCGGAGGAGCCGGAGGAGAGGGAGGAGAGGGAGGAGAGGGAACCGCAGAGGCGCCAAGAGCGCAGAGGGGAACCAGGGCCGGAGGAGCCAGAGCGGAGGGGGGACGCGCTGGCGGCGCGTGGTACTCAAGGTGCAACGCACTTTCCGAAGTGCGTTGCACCTTGAGTACGCCTTCTACCGCACCCGGAGGGACGCCTGCGGCCCCTGGCGTGCGCCAGGGGCCGTGGGTTGTGAACGACCGGGAGCGCTTACGGGATCAAGGAGTACAGCAGCCGGTTGGGCGAGCTGCGGCCGGGGTTGGTGACCTTGCCCGTCGTGGCGTTGTTGACGATGGCGTTACGCACCGCCGATGGCGTTGCGCCGGTGTTGGTCTGCAGGTAGAGCGCGGCCACGCCGGCTACGTGGGGGGTCGCCATGGAGGTGCCGCTGATGGTGTTGGTGGCCGTGTTGCTGGTGTTCCAGGCCGAGGTGATGGACGAGCCGGGGGCGAAGAGGTCCAGGCAGGAGCCGTAGTTGGAGTAGGAGGCCCGGGCATCGGTGGAGGTGGTGGCGCCCACGGTGACTGCGGCGGCGACGCGTGCCGGCGAGTAGTTGCAGGCGTTGCGGTTGCTGTTGCCGGCGGCGATGGCGTAGGTCACGCCGCTGGTGATGGAGTTGTTCACGGCCGTGTCCAGGGAGCTGGACGCGCTGCCGCCGAGGCTCATGTTGGCCACCGCCGGCTTCGTGGCGTAGGCGGTGACCCAGTCCACCCCGGCGATGACGCCTGCGGTGCTGCCCGAGCCGCTGCAGTTCAGCACCCGCACCGCTTTCAACGTGACGTTCTTGGCCACGCCGTAGGTGGTGCCGCCCACGGTGCCGGCCACGTGGGTGCCGTGGCCGTGGCAGTCGTTGCCGTTCTGGCCATCGCCCACGGTGTCCGTGCCGACGGAGGCCCGGCCGCCGAACTCGTTGTGGGTGGTGCGGATGCCGGTGTCGATGATGTAGGCGGTGACGCCGGTGCCGGTCTTGTTGTAGGAATAGGAGTTATTGAGGGGCAGGGCGCGCTGGTCGATGCGGTCGAGGCCCCAGGTAGCCGGCGACTGGGTGGCGTCGATGCTCACCACCTG
>JAULUH010000352.1:0-5687 GCA_032111745.1 Anaerolineae bacterium
ATGGGCACCACCATGGTGCCGCCAGACGTGTCGCCCCGCTTCGCTACCCGCGCCGCCGTCGCGCTACGGAGCCGCTGCCTGCAGCCTGGCCACGGCATCGCGCACCGCCTGGACCTCCGCCACCGCGCCACTGCTGGCCAGGTCCTTCACCGCGGTGTTCGGATCGAAGCCGGCCGGCAGGCCCAGCGCGGCCAGCAGCCCGTCCAGCGGCACCGCCGCCTGCTGCGCGATCTCGGCCAGCGTGTGCCGGCCCTTGATCTCGCTGGCCGGCAACACCTGGCCCGCGGGCAGCGGCGTGGGCCCGGTGCCATCCCCCAGGCCATCCCCCGCCGGGACATGGTCCGGCGTCGCTACAGGCCGGGCCGGCGCGGCATCCTCCGCAGCCGGGGCCGGCATCGTAGCCGGCGGGGTGGGCTCGGGAACAGGCGTAGCGCCCGCAGCAGGCTCCGGCGCCGGAGCGAGCCATGCGACACGATCCGGGCGCGGTGACAGATGTAGCCTTCAGCCAGGCTACGACAACGAACTCCGCATTGATTGGCGCCTATTGGGGCGGGGCCGCGAAGGGGTCCAAGAGAGATAAGCCCGCAACCCACTTGAAGTCGTCAACGTTGCGGGTCACGAGGGTGAGGCCATGTCTGAGCGCGGTTCCTGCGACAAGTGCATCGCCAAGGGTCATCTTGCGAAGTTGGCGGAGTTTGACCGCTTGCTCCAGAACATCTTGTGACAAGGGCAAGATCGAGGCAGCAGCGAAGAAGGTCTCGAAGTGCTGACGTTCCTGCTCGGTCAAGCGATGATAGCCCAGCAGCTCCACGTAGCTCACGGCAGACACTGCGGGCGCGTGCTCGGCAATGAATCCGCGCAGCGCCCTGTTGGTTGGCTGCGCGGCGTAGATGATGATGTTGCTGTCAATCAGCATCAGCTGTCCCTGCCTGGCAAGGGTCGATCCTGGCGCGTCTCGCGCTCCCAGACTACGGGATCGTCGACACCCGCCAACGCATGGATCTCAGCCAATCGCTCCAAGGCTGCAGCCATGCGTACGCCTTGACCTTCGTTGGCATCGACCTCGCCAACCGGCTCGTCCAAGACCGTCACATAGACTGCCATCGGTCGGTCGGGCGGAGGATGCTGGCGCTCGTTGCCGCTCCATTCCAGCCGGTTGCCCCGCAGGATGGCCCTATAAGTAGTCAATACAGCGTCTTTCATAGCAGATGCTCCCAATAACTACAGCACGTCATTGCTCTACAAGCTCCACTCATCAAATCTGTTTATGAAGATACAGCCAGTCGTTTGATCTGTCAAATGGCTTGGAATCGAGCAGCCGTCTGAGCAGAGGTCTCATACGAACGCCGTGCGGCGCCCAAGGGTGCTCTTCCTGGGCCGCGGGGACTCTAGCCGATTGCGAGTATCCCAAAAGCTAGAGATACTCTCAATCGCGGGTGAGGCGGAGGGCGAGGCGCTGGCCGCGGCCAACGCCGGGCCGCACGTGCGGGTGATCAACGGCTCGATCCCGCTGGTCTACGGGGGTGGCGCCTGCACCATCACCGGCCGCTCGGCGGAACAGGTGTTGAACTCAGCCTCGGAAAACGCAGGACATCATCAAGAACAAGCCGGTCATCAACGTCGCCGGCTGCCCGCCCATCGGCGACGTGATCACCGCGACCATCGTCTACTACTTCACTTACGGCATCACGCCTCCCCTCGACGCTCAGAACCGGCCGCGGTGGCAGGTGTGAGGCAGGTATCCACCCAAGGGCGTCGACATCACCGCCCCCCAGACGCCATGGACGAGGGCGGCCACCTCCGCGCTACTCCGCCGCTGCCTGCAGCCTGGCCACGGCATCGCGCACCGCCTGGACTTCCGCCACCGCGCCGCTGCTGGCCAGGTCCTTGACCGGGGTGTTCGGATCGAAGCCGGCCGGCAGGCCCAGCGCGGCCAGCAGCCCGTCCAGCGGCACCGCCGCCTGCTGCGCGATCTCGGCCAGCGTGTGCCGGCCCTTGATCTCGCTGGCCGGCAGCACCTGGCCCGCGGGCAGCGGCGTGGGCCCGGTGCCATCCCCCAGGCCATCCCCCGCCGGGACATGGTCCGGCGTCGCTGCAGGCCCGGCCGGCGCGGCATCCTCCGCAGCCGGCGCCGGCATCGTAGCCGGCGGGGTGGGCTCGGGAACAGGCGTAGCGCCCGCAGCAGGCTCCGGCGCCGGCTGGGCCTCGCCCGCGGCCGGTGGCGCCGGCTGGGTTTCGCCGGCCAGGTACGCCGCCGCGATCTCGCGCACGGTGGTGGTTTCGAAGCCCTCCACCAGGCCCTCCATCTCCTTCATCGCCGTGGTCGGCGGAATGTCCATGGGTACCCTGGCCAGGGCGTAGAGCTCGGCCAGCGGGATGCCCAGCCCATCGCTGATCTCCTGCCAGGTCATCCACCCCTTGATATCCTCCGGCTTCATGTTGGCCATGTCGATCGCGGCCCGGCCGCTGGTGCTCCAGTTCCCCGTGAGCTGGGCCATGAGCACCAGCGCCACCATCGGGACGACGCCAAAGAGGGGCAGCAGATATTTGTTGACACGCATGATGGCTATCTCTCCGGGAAGCTATTGGCCCACCTGCTCGGCAGCCGGCTGGACCAGCGGCGCGGGCCGGTTGAGTGGATCGAGCCAGGTCGGCGCCAGCTGCACCTCCAGGGTGCCCCCGCGCGGGCAGGCCTGCACGCAGGCCAGGCAGCCGATGCAGTTGGTGCTGACCGCCTTCCGGGCGTTGGCGACGTCGATGCCCACCGGGCACGGCACGTTGCACAGCGCGCAGCCCTTGCAGTTGTCGGCGTTGCGCCGGATGCGCAGGAAGCTAACATGGCCCAGCAGGCTCATCAGCCCGCCCAACGGGCACAGGTACCGGCACCAGAAGCGCTGGATCAGCAGCGAGCCCACCACCACCAGCGCCACGATCACATAGGCCGGCCACATCTCGGCCAGGTTGAAGTCGACCAGCCACTCCAGCCCGAACAGCGTGCGGTAGGGGTCGAACGCGGCGAACCATAGCTTGACCGTGCTCACGGTCATGAACAGGATCAGCCCCAGGGTGACGAAGCGCCCATAGCGCAGGATGCGGTCGGCCCGGGCCGGCACCTTGACCTCGGGAAGGTGGAGGGTTCTGCGCACCCAGGTCAGGGCATCCTGCAGCGCGCCAAAGGGGCATACCCACCCGCAGAAGCTGCTGCCGGCCAGCACGATGCCGATCAGCAGGCCCGCGCCCAGGATCAGGTTCGAGGGGTGCGTCTTGGGCACGTACTGCCCGGTCGTGATGAAGCGCCACACAGTCTCCACCGCGCCGAACGGGCACAGCGCATCGATCGAGGCTGTCTGGCCGCTGGCCTCGGCCAGCACGTGGCGCAGGCTCATGGACAGGATCAGAACGGCAAAGGTGGCCTGGCTGAGGCGGCGCAGCCGGGCCGTCCGGTCCGGGCGGCGGGGACGGCGGGCACGCCGGAGAGCAGTCGCAGACATGATCGATCTCACTCCTTCCGGGAAGACTGCAGCATGCTCTCAGGCTACCAGAGCGATGTGGAGATCCTATGGAGAGGTTGTGGGGAAGGAGTGGAGTGTTTTAGGCTTCGTCAGCAGATCGAACGAGAAGAGCCATCCCGGTGGGGACCAATACCCGAAAGGGGGGACTTGGACGAGGCGTCTGGATGTGCAGAGGGAGGGTTCGTCTCGAGGATCCGAATTCCAACGTTAGGCCCTGCAAATCGCCACCTCACAACTGCGACTGGTCCACATCGTGAGCTCGAATGAACCGCATCACCTCGGTGTGGGTAGGGCTGTTGAGAACACCCGGGAAGCGTTCACACACCACCGCTGCTATGGCCGAAGCGTATTGAATGATACGGTCATCACCCCACTGCTTCAACATGCCATAGACGACGCCGGCTCGAAACGAGTCCCCTGCCCCCGCACTGTCTACCACCTTGACGCGATATGGCTCGAACTGCCTGACGGGCCCACCCCTTCTGCCATACAGGATTGCTCCATCTCCGGCAGTAAACACGACCAGGCCCTGGGCACGTGCCTGGTATTCGTGAAATAGCTCCGAAACCTCTGCCCGTGGATATTCCCGGCGGCGAAACTCTCCGGATACGATGACTGCGGCGGCATCGGCAGACAATGCTTGGTGATAGGTGGCATCAATGGACACAAAGGGTATGCCCAACTCAAGCGCGTATTTCCCTACCAAAGCGCTCTCATTGTGAAACGGCGGGTCTACACAAACGATCCGTGCCCTGGCAAGGTCGACTTTTTTGGGTATGTTCCACTTGCGCGTCGAAAACAACAGGTCGATGTAGTTGCCAAAGATGGTACGGCTTTGCTGATCTGAAAACACGACCTCCCGAACCCCCGAGAATCCCTTCTTGACTACCAGCCGCTTGGTGTCGATCTTGTAGCGTTGAATCGTGAAGAGCAGGCGTTCACCTTCAGGCGTATCGCCCATCCAGTTTCCGTCCAGTTGCACCCTCAATCCCAGGCGACTGAGGACAATGGCAGAATTCAGAGCTTCGCCCCCGGTCATGAAATGAGTCTGGGCGATCTCTGCATAGCCATCAGGCTGGGGAAAAGGCTGGCTCAGGAGATGAAGTGTGCTTGAAGCGATTACTCCATAGGCGTAGACATCGAGGTCTTTCATGGGTGGTTCTTCCTCCAATAACTGCTCATCCTGGGTTTGCGCTACCGGCGGATGGGCGGAGGATCGAAGGCCCAAAAATCGCCCAAGCGTTCTGCGGGAAGTTCGAGCCCCTCGCTTTCACGGCGCTGCGCCCCAAGGACCCGGCCGACTCGTATGACCTGGCCCAGATCGCGGCCGAAGCGGGCCAGGTCCTCGAGGTCGCCGTCCGCAACCTGTCGCAGTATGGGGACTTCGACGCCCAAGACTATGAAAGCCGCCTCGGCGCTTTCCTCGACGCGCTCTCCCAGCAACCGGGCTTCGTCGCCGGGACCCTACATCACGGCTACATGCATCGTACCTTGGCCCTTAAAGCCCGGCTACCGCCGGGATGACTTCCCTGGCAAAGGTCTCGAGGGGTGTCATGCTGTAGACATCCGGCATGTTGAAGATGGCGTGGGTGAATCCCATCTCGGCGAGACCCTTGATGCGACCGATGACGCCGCCAACCGTGTCATCCCCGGAAAGATGCACGGTGGACAGGGATGTCTTCTCAATGGTGTCGTAGTCGCGTCCCAGCGTCTCACAATGTCCCTTGAGGGCATCGAGGGCTTTCTGCATGTTCTCTGGCCCTACCCACGCGCCGATGTTGCAGGCATCCGCATATTGCGCAACCAAGCGCAGGGTCTTCTTCGGGCCAGTGCCGCCGATCATGATGCGGGGATACGGATTGGAGAGGGGGCGGGGGTTGTTGGTGATGGCCGGGGCCGAGAAATGCCTGCCCTCAAAGGATGTCTCATCGCTATTCCAGAGCGCTCTGGCCAGTTGCAGGGCGTCCTCCAGTTGCTCGAAGCGCTCCGAGGTTGAGGGGTAGGGGATACCAAAGCCCCTGGCCTCTTCTTCGTACCATGCCGCGCCAATGCCGAGATACGCCCGGCCGCCGGAGAGGATATCGAGGGTGTTGACCATCTTCAACAGCACGGAGGGGTGGCGATAGATCACGCCCGTTACCAGCACGCCGAGATAGGCCTTTTCAGTCAGTCCGG
>JAULUH010000353.1:0-6718 GCA_032111745.1 Anaerolineae bacterium
GGATCCTGGGCCTCGACTCCGTGGTGATGGGACCTCGACGCCGCGATGCTGGCGTAGCTCGATCGTAGAGAGGAGTAACCCGACTTTGTCCATCAATGTACCGTCCACTGCTCTACCTAAGCCGTCTATTGGTACCATTTGGAAGGCTGGCATTCTCGGCGCGGTGGTGGCGGCGGCCGTGAATGCCTTGTTGTACTTCATTGGCCGCCCGCTGGGAGCGTTTCCGTCGGACGTGTTGACTCCCATGGGCCTGCCCATCGAACTCCCTGCCGTGATCATGCTGTCGGTAGTGGGTGTCCTGGCGGGCACGCTGGTTTACACGTTGCTGACGCGCTTTCTGAGCACTGCGCGGGCCAATCGTTGGTTTGTGATCATCGCCATCATCGTGCTGATCGCAATGGCTGCGTCACCCTTCTCACTGCCGGGTGCGCCCATGAGCCAGATCATCGTGCTGGAGATCATGCACCTGGTGGCGGGTGTGGCTGCGATCTACTTTTTGACCCGCTGGCGGCAGTAGGCGATTGGCGTCTGCAGCGGTGAACGACCTCAACTCATCTCGAGCCCCTATGGCTGGCCAACAATGACATCTGCGAACGATGCATCTGCCTCATACGACTTAGGCATGACTCCCGAGGAAGCGGCGGCGCGGTTTGACGTGTTGCAGGAGAAACTGGTGCCGTTATGGCAGTCGATTCGGGCCATGAGCCAGGAGCCGCAGACCATCGTGGTGGTGCCGTCCATGACGCTGGACGTGGACGTGTCGGCGTCAATGCTGCGGGCCTACGAGGAGCGGTTTCTATTCATCCTGCTCTTGTTGCGCCAGCCGCGGGCGCGGCTGGTGTATGTGACCTCCCAGGCGATCCGGCCCGAGGTCGTGGATTACTATTTGCATCTCCTGCCTGGAGTGATCGCCAGCCACGCGCGCAAGCGGCTCTTCCTGGTGTCGCCGCTGGATGGCTCTTCCCAGCCGCTGAGCTTGAAGATCCTGATGCGGCCCAACCTGGTGCGGCACATCCGGTCGTTGATCCTCGATCCCGACCGCGCGCATGTGGTGCCGTTCCTGACCACCGAGCTGGAGCGGGACCTGGCGCTGAAGCTGGGCATACCCATGTACGGGGCAGACCCCAAGTTTCACCACTTCGGCACCAAGAGCGGGTGCCGGCGGCTGTTCGCGGAGGAGGGGGTGAACCATCCCCTGGGCGTGGAGGGCGTGGCCAGCGCAGAGGAGGCGGTGGACGCCATCGTGCACCTGCGCGGCCAGCGGCCGGCCATGAGCCAGGTCATCGTGAAGCATGACGAGGGGGTCAGTGGGATGGGCAATGCGGTGGTCGATCTCCAGGGCCTGCCGAGCCCGGGGGACCCAGCCGAGCGAGCTGCGGTGGTGGAGCGGCTGCGGGCCATGCAGTTGGAGGTGCCAGAGCTGACAGTGGATTGGTACATGGAAAGGCTGGCTCGCCATGGCGGCATCGTGGAGGAGCGGATCAGGGGCAAGGAGTTTCGCAGCCCCAGCGCGCAACTGCGGATCACGCCTCTCGGCGCGGTCGAGTTGCTGTCGACCCACGACCAGCTGCTGGGTGGGCCAAGCGGGCAGAGCTACCTGGGAGCGCGCTTTCCGGCCGACCCGGGGTATGCACCGGCCATCATGCGTGAGGCGGCCAAGGTGGGCCGGCGGCTGGCCCGGGAGGGGGTGTTGGGCCGTTTCGCCATCGACTTCGTAGCTGTCTGCAACGATAGGCACGAGTGGGAAGCGTATGCCATCGAGCTGAACCTGCGCAAGGGTGGCACGACTCATCCTTTCCTGACGCTGCAGTTCCTGACTGACGGCAGCTATGATGCAGAGGCCGGTGTCTTCGTGACCCCACGCGGGCAGCACAAGTACTTCGTGGCCAGCGACCACATGGAGTCGCCGTTGTATCGCGTATTCACGCCGGACGACATCTTCGACATCATGGCGTGTGCCGACCTGCACTTCTGCCAGTCAAGGCAGGCTGGAGTGGTGTTTCACATGTTGAGCGCGCTGGGGGAGTTTGGCCGGCTGGGGGTGACGGCGGTGGGCAACTCGCCGGAGGAGGCGGAGGAGTATTACCAGCGGACGGTGGCGGCGTTGGACGAGGCGGCGCGCGCGGCAAAGGGCGAGTAAGGGAGAATCAGGAAAGCGCGGAGGGGACGAAGTGCTCGGCACAGCGGGAGGTGCGGGACTCAGGCCATGTCAGGGGAGTGACAGACTGGGCGGCCATATCATCCCGGAACGGGACGGAGGGCCGCGCCCTACGAGGGGATAGGTGTTGCGCACCAATTAGTACGGCGAGGATGGCGACTGTAACTGGCGATAGGCGGGGCCAGAACGGCATTAGTTGGAACTGATGGAGGAGAGCTCGCCCATACGAAAGGACGCGAAGGGGGCGAGGATGAGTGGGGGTTAGCTGTCGCCGGCAACGGTGAACCAACGGTCATAGATTTGCCAGTAGGTGCCATCCTCGAAGATGTCCAGCAAGGCCCGGTTGATCATCTCACGCTCCGGGCTGCCCTCGGGCATGGCGATGCCGTAGTCCTGGGGTTCAAAGATCTCACCGACTACATGCACCTTATTCAGGCCTTCCGTGGCGGCGTAGTACAGGAGCACCGGGGAATCGTAGACCACGGCGTCGACGGTGCCGCTCTCCAGCAGGGCATAGGCATCTTCAATAACCCCGACTCGCGTGTAGGGCAGGCGCTGCTCATCGAGGTACTGGGCGGCCGTACTGTTGGCGACCGTAGCGAGGCGTTTGCCCGCCAGGTCTCCGGGTCCACTGATGAGGCCTTCGATGCGGCTCAGGGTGAGCTGAGAGGTGATATTGGCAGTGAAGGTGGCTACGAGCAGCAGGCTGATGAACATCCAGAACATGGCCAACAGGCGACCCATGATGGTCTTGGCGGTGCGATCGCCATAGCCGACGGTGACCAGCGTGACCACGGTATACCAGATGCCCTCCCACACGCCGCGCAGATAAGAGGAGGGGAAGTCCGGGTTGCGCCGGCGCTCGAGCAGCCAGAAGGTGTGCCCCATGACCACGACCAACACGAACAGGATGATGATAATGGTCCAGAAGGACCGGGACTCGATCAGTCCGCGGGCCAGTGTGAAGGGCGTCGTCCATTGGGAGGAGCTGGGCTGGGCGGTCATGATCTGCAGCCCTGCTTCGAAGTAGGGCTGCGAGAAGTCTATGGTTTCTTCGCGAGACTTGGTGATGCTGATACCGGTAATGGCGATATCGGCCCGCTTTTGCTCGACGGCATCCAACTGATCCGTGACCGTGTCCACGTACTGGTACTCGTAGTTGCGATCGATACGCCGGGCGATTTCCTGCCACAGGTCGATGCTGAAGCCCTGGTAGGAATCACCCGTTTTGGGGAAGACAAAGGGCACCAGGGGCTTGATGACGACACGCAGGGGTGGGGGAGGCTCGGTCTGCGCGGAGAGGGGCTGGACCATGGTGGCCAGGGCCAGGAAGACGAAGAGGCTGGCGAAGATGGCGGCGAGGGTTCGCAGGAGCCAGCGGGAGCCAGCGTGGCGTGGGGTCTGATGCAGGTTCATGGATGATAGCTCCACCTCATGCTCGATGAGTGGCGGGTTGACAGGCGAACGGGCAGGGCGACCCGTTGGAACGCCGAAGGAGGACCAAACTCATGGCACAAAAGGTTCGATGCAGTCCTAGACAGAGAGGATACTGAACTTGGCTGGATTGTGCAAGGATAGGAGCCGGAAAGATGAATGCGTTGGTAGTCGTTAATAGAAGGGCGTCGCATGGCGAGGATGGGGGGAGGAAGGTGCAACGCACTTCGGAAAGTGCATTGCACCTGGTATAATGGGTGGCATGGGACTGCGACAACGGCGGGCCTGGACTCTGTGGAGCTGCAAGCACGGGTGCGAGGCTCGCCGCATTCTGGAGGCGGAGATCTAGGAGAACGATGAGAACAGACCTGGCGCATGCGTTGAGCCTGGATGCGGAGGACCCGCTGGCAAGCTTTCGGGATCGTTTTGTCATTGCAGATCCTGGCCTGGTGTACCTGGATGGCAACTCCCTGGGGAGGTTGCCCGTGGCCGCGGGCGAGGTCGCCGCGGACCTGGTACACCGCCAGTGGGGCGAGCGGCTGATCAAGGGGTGGAACGAGGGCTGGTGGCAAGCGCCGGAGCGGGTGGGGGCGAAGATCGCGCGGCTGTTGGGCGCGCAGGAGGACGAGGTGATCGTGGCGGACTCGACGTCGGTGAACCTGTTCAAGCTGGTGGTGGCGGCGCTACGCCAGCAAGGGGAGCGTGCAGCCATCGTAACCGACGATCTCAACTTTCCCTCGGATCTGTACATTTTGCAGGGCGTGGTGGAGCTGTTGGGAGGCCGGCACCGGCTGGAGGTCGTAGCGTCGCCTGACGGCATCCATGGGCCGGTGGGGGGGGTGAAAGAGAGGCTCAACCGGGAGACGGCCCTGCTCACGCTATCGCACGTGGTGTTCAAGAGCGGCTACATGTATGACATGGTGGAGCTGACTGCGGCGGCGCACGAGGCAGGTGCGCTGGTGCTATGGGACCTGAGCCATGCGGCGGGTGCGGTGCCTGTGGACCTGAATGGGGCCGGTGTTGACCTGGCGGTGGGCTGCAGCTACAAGTATTTGAACGGCGGGCCCGGGGCGCCGGCGTTTCTGTATGTGCGCCGCGATCTGCAGGGGGCGTTGGGCAACCCCTTGACGGGGTGGTGGGGGCAGGAGAGGCCGTTTGATTTTGGGTTGGAGTACCGGCCGGTGCCGGGGCTGCGGCGATTCCTGAGCGGGACTCTGCCGGTAATGTCCATGGCCCTCATCGAGCCGGGGGTGGACCTCTTGATGGAGGCCGGGATAGGGGCGCTGCGCGCCAAGTCGGCGCGCCAGACGGCGTATTTGATCGGCCTGTGGGAGGCTACGTTGGCTCCCCTGGGGTTCAACCTGAACTCACCGCGCGACGCTGACAGGCGCGGTTCCCACGTGTCGTTGGGCCATCCAGAGGGGTTGCGGATTGACCTGGCGCTGATCAACGAGATGGGGGTGCTGCCGGACTTTCGCAACCCAGACAACATACGGCTGGGCATTGCGCCGCTATACACGTCGTATGAGGAGATTTGGGTGGCGGCGGAGAGGATGGCGACTATTGTGCGGGAGGGGCTGTATGAGAAGTATGACGGCCGGGCGCCGGTGGTGACATAGCGGAGCGAGGGTTTGGAACACGATGGCGCGAAGGTTAGCGAAGGCACGGAGCGCGAAGGGCGCGAAGGGGAGGGAACACGGACGGACACGGAGGGCCGCCCTACGGTGAGGGTTAGCAGATGCGGGGGAGTTGTTCGCCGCTGAGCATGTCTACGACGCGGGTGCCGCCGATGCGGCTGCGGAGGAGGACGCGGCCGGGATGGCTGGCGACGATCTGGCCGATGATGGCGGCCTCGGCGCCCAGGGGGTGGGCGCGCAGGGTGGCAAGGGCGGCGCTGGCGGCTTCGGGCGCTACCAGGGCCAGGCATTTGCCCTCGTTGGCGACGTAGAGGGGATCGAGGCCAAGGATCTCGCAGGCACCCCGGACGGCGTCCCAGATGGGGATGGCGCGCTCGTCCAGCTCGATGCCGACGCGGGCGGCCTGGGCAATCTCGTTGAGTGCGCTGGCGACGCCACCACGGGTGGGGTCGCGCAGCACGTGGAGACCGGTGCCGGCGGTTTCGATGAGCCCCTGGACTAAGGTATGGAGAGGAGCGGAGTCGCTGGCGAGGGTGGTCTCGAAGGCCAGCCCTTCGCGGACGGACATGATGGCGATGCCATGGACGGCAATGGCGCCGCTGACGAGGACGAGGTCCCCGGGGCGGGCCAGGTTAGGAGCGATTGAGATGCCGGCGGGGACCAGGCCGATGCCGGCGGTGTTGACAAAGACGCCATCGCCCTTGCCGCGGTCTACGACCTTGGTGTCGCCGGTGACGATGGGCACGCCAACGGCAGCGGCGGCGGCCTGCATAGACTGGACGACGCGCCAGAGGTCGGCCATGGGCAGCCCTTCCTCCAGGATCAGGCTGGTGGAGAGGGCCAGGGGAGTGGCGCCACACATGGCCAGATCGTTGACGGTGCCGTGGACGGCCAGGGAGCCAATATCGCCGCCGGGGAAAAAGAGGGGGCTGATGACGAAGGAATCGGTAGAAAAGGCCAGCCTCGCGGCGCCGGGGCCGGTGGCCAGGGCCAGTACAGCGCCATCGTGGAGGGTCTGCAAGTGGGGGTTGGCGAAGGCGGGCAGGAACATGCGCTCGATGAGCATCTGGGTGAGGCGCCCGCCACCGCCGTGAGCCAGGGTAACGGTGGGGTACTCGCCGATGGGAATGGGGCAGGAGAGGGCGAAGGAGTTAGTGAGGCTATCATCAGGCATGGTCAAACCCTGCCGAAGTGGAAATAGGCGGCGCAGGCGCCCTCGGAGGATACCATGGGCGCGCCGAGGGGGCGCTCCGGAGTACAGAGGGTGCCGAAGGCGGTGCATTGATGGGGCTTTTTGAGGCCCTGGAGGATCTCACCGGCGATGCAGAGGGGCGACTCCTCGGCGGTGATGCCGGCGGTGCCGAAGCGCAGCTCGGCGTCGAAGGCCGAAAAGTCGGGACGGAGGCGATAGCCGCTGTGAGGGATGAGGCCGATGCCGCGCCATTGGCGGCTGGCGACCTCGAACACTTCTCCTAGCAGGCGTTGGGCG
>JAULUH010000354.1:0-6024 GCA_032111745.1 Anaerolineae bacterium
CGGATTTCTGTGGCCAGTTGCAGGGGGCATTGGCGGACCTGGGGCTGTCCTGCGATTTCGACCGCAGCGTCTGCGCGGAAACCACTGCAGGCGCCTACGATCCGGCGGCGGTGGCCCGCTACTGGCAAGCCCTCAGCCAGGTCGACGCCATCCTCAAGCGGTTTCGCCACGGCTTCCGGGAAGAGAGCAGCCCGGTGCAGCTGTGGCCGCACCACTTCGACCTGGCCGTGCTGTGGCTCTCCGGCCGGCTGGTGCCGGGGCAGGACCCGGATGATCCCGAGTACGCCGACGAGCAGATGAACTTCGGCTTCTCCACCGGCGATGAGGGAATCCCTGAGCCCTACTTCTACGCCACCGCCTATCCCAGGCCCGATGGGTTCACCGAACAGGCGTTGCCGGACGGTGCGACCTGGCATACGGCCGGCTGGACGGGCGCCGTTTTGCCCTATGCGCTTCTGGCGCGTGCGGGCGATCCACAGGCCCGGCTGCTCGATTTCCTGGCTGCGTCCCACGAGGCCGGCGCCCGTTTCATGCGCCAAGCGTGATCCACCGCCTGGTATGGTGAGCGGTGCATTCAGGAAGATCGCTATCTCGACGTTTGGCGTGCGGGGGATATGCAGCCCTATCTGGCGCTGAAGGCGCGCCCGATGCGATGGGGAAAGGGGGCAAGACGCGTGCAGTGTCTGCGGTTAACCTCCGGTCTGGCTCCTCTGGCTCAAGAGTCTCCTTGGCGTCCTCTGCGCCTTGGCGGTGAACCTCCGGAGTCCGTTTTCCGGCCCCGCCCCGCGGCTATCATCAATCTTCCCCGCCGAATGGTTTGCGATAGACGGACCCGCTCTTGGTGGCGCGGAAGCCGCAGCGCTCGTAGAGGCGCAGCGCGCCGGAGACATTCTCGGTGTCCACGTTCAGCGCCGCTTCGGCCATGCCCTGCTCCTGGAGGATGCGCAGGCTGCGCATAATCAGGGCCTGGGCCAGGCCGCGCCGCCGCCACGGCCGGCCGACGCTGATGTCCTCCGTGTAGCCGCGCAGGCGGCCCTGCTCGGCGTTCTCGGTGTGGTTGATGAAGCTGCGCACCTGGCCCGCCACCCGCTCGCCATCCCAGGCCACCTGCCACAGCTCTGCCATCATCAGCACCGGGTTCTCCAGCCACTCCTCGTAGTCTTCAGCGGTCGGCTCCGCAAAGCCCCAGTTGTCGCGGAAGGCCTCGATAGCGGCGTCCCAGACCTGGCGAACCTGGTAGGGCGTGACCGGCCGCACCTCCAGCCCGGCGGGCAGCGGCGCCTCGGGGATCTCATCGTCCAACGGACGCGTCATCTGGTACCAGCGGCGGACGACCGTATAGCCCTCGCCTGTCAGCAACTCGGCCATGCCCTGCTCGCTGTCCAGGGTTCCCACCTGGAACAGGTGCGGGGCGGCCTTCGTCTCCTCGCCCGCCACCTGGCGCTGCCGTTCCTCCGTCCAGCACAGGATGGCACGGCCGAGGCCGCGGCGGCGCCAGGCCGGCGCCACGTGCCCGGTCAGATCATGCACAGTCGTGCCATCCGGCTCACGATACCAGCTGCCGCGGCCGTAGCCCACTGTCGTGCCCTCCACCTCGGCGAAGATCATGTCCTGGTGCGGGTCGCAGTGCTCCAGGTGTGCGAAGGTGCGGGCCAGGTCCTCCGCCGAGGTGGGCCAGTCGTAGCCGTCCACCGGCCGGCAGGCATCGTACACGGCGACCATGCCGGGGAAGTCCTCCGGCCCGCGGAAGTTCCGAAACGTCAGGCCGGCAATCCCCGGCGCCTGGCGCACAGCCAACAGCAGATCAGGCATGCCATCCTCCTTGAATGCGTTGAGGCCATCGCCCTTGCCTAACTGGGGCGCGCCGGTGAAGGAGAACCTTGAGAGACGATTATAGCACTGAGGGACCGGATGGGCACGATGTGTTCGGCAGGCCCAAAACACGCTTGCAGGAAACCGCCGGCTGGGGTAGAATCACGGCGAGACCGGGTTTGGCATTGACGGAACTAGCGGGATTGTGGGTGTGACCGCTATGAATTGGAGGGCGAGAGATGGAGTTTGCGGTCCAATACGAGCAAGAGGAAGACGGGCGCTGGCTGGCCGAGGTTATGGAACTGCCTGGTGTGCTGGCCTACGGGCGCACGCCTGAGGAGGCTATGGCAAAGGTCCAGGTCCTGGCGTTGCGCGTGCTTGCCGACCGTCTCGAACATGGGGAGAGCCTGCCCAGCGGGCTCATGAGCATCTCATTTGCCGCAGTATGACGCAGTGGCGATCGACAAAGGCGAGGCGCGTGCTTGCCGCCCTGCTGCGCATGGGGTGGAGTATCAAGCGCCAGACTGGATCTCACCGTGTGCTGGAGCGCCCCGGCTGGCCTGATGTCGTGTTTGCATTTCACGACAACGATGAGATCGGTCCTCGCATGCTGGCACGCATTGCCAAGGTGACCGGCCTCACGCCGGAAGACCTCTAGCCTTTTTGGGGGCGAAGCACCTCTCTCCCATCAATCTATGGACCGTTTCAAGGGGAATGCCGTCGATCTCCGCGGGATGGAGGCCGGGTGAGGATCCGACTCCGCCCCGGGAGCGGTTGAAGCCGCCACTACGAGCCCGGAGCGGAGTTCTCCCCTTCGCGCCATCGTGCTCCAAACGCCCTCGCCTAGCTTGACAACGCCGCGCTGCGGCATAGAATTGATGGGGCTGGAGATTGTGAAGGCTATCCTTTGTCTGCAGGCCATCCCGTGAACATCGCCGACACCCGCACCCGCAACCGCATCCTGCTCGTCCTCTTCGTGGGCGTGCTGATGGGCGCGCTCGATATCGCCATCGTCGGGCCGGCGCTGCCGGCTATCCGGGCCGAGTTTGGCGTGGACGACCGGGCGCTGGCCTGGGTGTTCACCATCTACGTGCTGTTCAACCTGGTGGGCACGCCGCTGATGGCCAAGCTGTCCGATGTCTACGGCCGGCGCAGCATCTACATCCTCGACGTCGCCCTGTTCGCCCTGGGCTCCCTGGTGGTGGCGCTGTCGCCGTCCTATGGGGTGCTGCTGGCCGGCCGGGCCATCCAGGGCCTGGGCGCGGGCGGCATCTTCCCGGTGGCCGCGGCGGTGATCGGCGACACCTTCCCGGTGGAGAAGCGGGGCAGCGCCCTGGGCCTGGTCGGCGCGGTCTTCGGCCTGGCCTTTCTGATCGGCCCCCTGCTGGGGGTGGCGATCCTGCGCTTCCTGAGCTGGCACTGGCTCTTCCTGGTCAACCTGCCCATCGCCCTGGCCCTGATGGTGGCGGCCTGGCGCCTGCTGCCCACGACGCGGCCCGCGGTGCGCCGCCCCTTCGACTGGCTGGGTATGGCCGTGCTGGCCGTGCTGCTCACCTCCCTGGCCTATGGGATCAACCAGCTCGACACCGAGAACCTGGCACAGAGCGTGGCCTCGCCCGGCGTGTGGGGCTTCCTGCTGCTGGCGGTGCTGCTGGTGCCGGTGTTCGTGCTGGTCGAGCGCCGCGCGGCGGACCCGGTGCTGGACCTGCGCATTTTTGGCTCGCGGCAGCTGCGGCTGGCCAACATCTTCTCGGCCCTCGCCGGCCTGGCCGAGGCCGCCGTGGTCTTCGTGCCCACCCTGCTGGTGCTGGCCTTTGCCGTGGACGAGTGGGTGGCCACGGCCATGCTGTTGCCCATCGTGGCCGTCATGGCCATCGGATCGCCCCTGGCGGGGCGTGGCCTGGACCGCGCCGGCTCGCGCACGGTGGTGCTGTTCGGCACCGGGGTGCTGGCGCTGGGGCTGCTGATGGTGGGGCTGCTGCCGATCAGCCTGGTGGGCTTCTACGTCTCGGCGGGCCTGGTGGGGCTGGGGCTGGCCTCGCTGCTGGGCGCGCCGCTGCGCTATATCACGCTCAACGAGGCCCCGCGCTCCGAGCGTGCGGCGGCCCAGGGCGCCCTGGCCCTCTCGACCCGGGTCGGCCAGCTGCTGGGCGGCGCGGTGGTGGGCGCGGTGGCCGCCTCCCAGGGCGGCGGTCCTGAGGGGTATCAGAGCGCGTTTCTGCTGGTGGGCCTGCTGGCCCTGGCCTGCTTCGCCGCTGCCTTCACGCTGAAGGGCCGTCCGGCCGAGCTGGAGACTGTGCAACGCAACGAGGCGGCGGTGGCGGTGGAGGTCTGAGCCGCGAGGCGCCGTCATTGCGAGCCATGAGGTTCTGTCATTGCCGGCCGGCCGCCTCTATCCTGTCATTGCGAGCCGTCTGCGGCGAAGCAATCTCCGCGCAGCCCTCATGTGATTGCTTCGTCGGTGGCCTCCTCGCAATGACAGGATGAAGGCGGGCCAGTTTCATTACCTATTGCCAGGAGGTATGGCATCTATGTACGGTCTGACTTTAACTCTGCACTCTCTCATTCGTTGGGTGGTCATCATCGTCGGCGTGGCGGTGGTGGTGCGCTCGCTGGTCGGCTTCTTCGGCGATCGGAAGTGGGCCCAGCTGGACGACCGCCTGGGCCTGATCTTCACCAGTAGCATGGACCTGCAGCTGCTGCTGGGCCTGCTGCTCTACGTCGTCAGCCCGCTGACCAGGGCGGCCATGTCCGACATGGGCGCGGCCATGTCCTCCGCCCCCCTGCGCTACTTCGCCGTGGAGCACGTGATCATCATGATCGTCGCCGTGGTCCTGGCGCACGTCGGCCGCTCCCGCTCCCGCAAGGCCGTGGGCGACCACAGCAAGTTCAAGCAGGCGGCGATCTTCTATACCCTGGCCATGCTGGCGGTGCTGCTGGCGATTCCGTGGCCGTTCATGGAAAACTTCGCCGACCGGCCGTGGATCCGGCTGGGCCTGTAGTTGGCTCCACAGCGCGGATTGGGCGCGGCCATGCTGAACCGGGCGGCAAATCGGCGATAATTATGCTATGACTGTGCAAGACATCACACTCGTCGATGCCAAGCCGGCTGCACAACCGCGGTTCAGCGCGTTGCGCTCGCTGAAGATCGGCACCTTTCACATCGGCTCCTCCCTGACTGATGTCTTGCTGTCGGGCATCTGGAACCGCGTGATGATCACCGACCTCGGCGTGGTGGCGTGGCCGGTGAGCCTGCTGCTGGCCGCGCGCTACCTGCTGGCGCCGCTGGCAATCTGGGCCGGCCACGAGTCCGACACGCATCCCATCCGGGGCAGCTATCGCACGGCCTACATCTGGCTCGGGCGACTGATGATGCTGATCGCGCTGCCGCTGCTGCCGCTGTCGGTGGGGTTGATCGCTGGGGGCAGCCAGGCCGCCCTCGGCTGGGCCCTGGCCGCGATCTCGCTGCTGGTGTACGGCACGGGGACGTCGATCTCCGGCGCGCCCTACCTGGCCCTGGTGCACGACAGCGCGCCCTACGAACGCCGGGGCCAGGCCGTCAGCATCACGCAGTTCATGCTGGTGGTCAGCTTCGCCTTCATCCCCGCCATCTACGCTCGCCTGATGCCGGTGTATGACCAGGCCCTGTTCTGGCGGCTGGTGATCTTCGGCATGGTGGGATCGGCCTTCTTCTGGTTCGTCTCGGTGCTGGGCGAAGAGCGGCGCGCGCGCCGCCTGGGCACGTCCACGGCAGGCACCGCGGCCACGGCCGGGCCGCGGTCCTCGCTGCGGGAGACGCTGGGCCAGGTGTGGGCGGATCCGCGCACCCGGCGCTACGCGGTCTTTCTGGGTAGCTCGGCCTTCTTCGCCTTCATGCAGGACGCGGTGTTGGAGCCCTTTGGCGGCGACGTGTTCGGGCTGTCGGTGGGCGAGACGACGCGCTTCAACGCCTACTGGGGCCTCGGCGTGCTGGTGAGCAT
Source organism: Anaerolineae bacterium (assembly GCA_032111745.1). GTDB lineage: Bacteria > Chloroflexota > Anaerolineae > JAAEKA01 > JAAEKA01 > JAULUH01. The sequence continues at coordinate 5,793 of JAULUH010000354.1, forward strand.
GATCGCTACCTATGCCCTGACCCGCAAGCGCACCCCCGACCAACAGGTGGGCACCACGGCCTGGGGCCTGGTGCTGCTGGCTATTCCCCTGCTGCTCCTGGGGGTGGCGGCGATGCGCGAGTCGCTGCCCATGGTGCGGCCGGTGCTGTTCCTGTTCGGCATCGGCTTCGGCGTGTTCACCGTGGGCGGGGTCAGCCTGCTGATGGCGGTGACCACGGCGGCGCAGGCGGCC
>JAULUH010000354.1:6034-9692 GCA_032111745.1 Anaerolineae bacterium
GATCAGCCGCGGGCTGGGCATCGCGGCCGGCGGCTTCGTGCGGGACATCGTCAAGACGGCCACGGGGGAGGTGGCGCTGGCCTACGGCGCGGTGTTCATGGTGGAGGCGGTGGGGCTGCTGCTATGCATCTGGCTGCTGCTGCGGGTGGATATCCGCGGCTTCGCCAGTAGCCACCGCGACGCCATCCCCAGCGAGCCGTCTGGCGCGGGGATAGACTGAGGCCCCGGACACCGGAGACTCACCGCAAAGACGCAAAGAGCGCAGAGAGGGGACTTTGGACCAGAGGAGTCCAGAGGAGAACCGCAGAAGTGCTGCGTCCTGGGGGGAACGACGAATGGGATTTTGTCCCATCAGGGTCGCTGACGATCCTGTTACCACAACCTCTGAATAAGGTACTGATCGAGGGTCTTGTCGTGACTGACCAAGGGGATGTTTCTGGTCATCGCCTGGGAAACTATTCAGGTACCAGCTGATCAAAAGGTTTCGACAAGGTAAGCTTGCCGAGGCTCGCCTTGATGGCAATCTCCCAGAGACTCGCCACGCTCAGCAGGGCTTGGTTGTCGAGGTCAGTGATCAGATCACGCGCTTCAGTGCTGATCCTCGTGTCTCCCGTGATGAACCAAAGGAAACTGTGCGTATCTAGCAGGATACGCATCACATATACTCCTGGAAGTCTTCAAGAGGTTCATCGAAGTCTTCGGATATGACGATCATCCCTTTGGCACTACCGAACTCGCGTCGGACGATCGTACCCTTCAGGGGAATCAGCTTGGCAAAAGGCTTCTTGTCCTTGTCGATGATGACCTCGTTCCCTTTGGCAATGAGTTCCATCAAATCCAGGAATTGCTCGCCCGCTTGCTTGATGTCTACGTGGGTCATGATGTGCCTCTCAGTCCCGATGATTCACTCTGAGCATGTTCTGTCCACATTGTAGCGTAACCATGCCGCGCTGGCAAGCATTATGCCAGCGTCCCCTGAGAACCTCGCCAAATCCCCCACGACAAGCCCCAGCCACGAAGCAATTCCATTCACTGCAGACGTTATTCGTTGTCACCTTATTCGCCGTAATATTCCCTCCCACCCCTCCCACCCCTTCGCTCCTCCCCCTTCGCGCCCTTCGTGCTTCGTGATCTTCGAGACCCTTCGTGGATTCGTGGTCCAGACGTCCACCCCTCCAGACTCCCCCCGCGCCCCTCAAATTCCCCTGAATCGCCCCAAAAAACACGCGCTAGGTCATATTCAGGGGGGGAAAACTGTGGTATGCTAGACGCGAAATCTTTCTCAGCGTGTGCGGCTACACCGGGGTGGCCAGGGTCCCGGTGGCGGCTGCCGTGGAGATCGCAGGCCGGCGCGTGCCCGGCCAGGTCACCAAAGGAGGTGGCGTATGGTGGCGACGAAGAAAGCCGAACAGGCTGTCGATGTGGAGGCGTTGCTGGCTAAAGCCAAGAAGCCCTCGGCCGATGCCATGGTGCTGCATCCCTTCTACCGGGGCAAGATCGAGACCGTGCTGAAGTGTACTGTGCGCGATTTCAACGACTTCGCCATCTGGTACACGCCGGGCGTGGCCGCGCCCTGCAAGGCCATCCAGGCCAACCCCGAGCTGGTCTACGAGCACACCAACAAGTGGAACACTGTGGCGGTGATCAGCGATGGCACCCGGGTGCTGGGCCTGGGCGATATCGGGCCCAAGGCCGCCATGCCGGTGATGGAGGGCAAGGCCCTGCTGTTCAAGTACCTGGGCGGCGTCGACGCCGTGCCCATCTGCCTGGACACCAAGGACCCCGACCGCTTCATCGAGACGGTGCTGCTTCTGCAGCCCTGCTTCGGGGGTGTGAACCTGGAGGATATCAGCCAGCCCAAGTGCTTCCGCATCCTCGATACCCTGCGGGAGAGGTCAGAGATCCCCATGTGGCACGACGACCAGCAGGGCACGGCCACGGTCACCCTGGCCGGCCTGTTGAACGCCCTGAAGGTGGTAGGCAAGCCCATCGGGGACGTCAGCATCGCCTTCATCGGCTCCGGGGCCAGCAACGTGGCCTGCATGCGGCTGATCTTCGCGGCGGGCGCCGACCCCAAGAAGTGCATGGCCGTGGACAGCAAGGGCATCCTGCACCTGGGCCGCCTGGACATCGCCAGCCGCAAGGCGGAGTTCGTAGACAAGTGGCGCCTGTGCCAGACCACCAATGCCGCCGGCCGCGCGGGCGGCATCGCCGAGGCCCTGGTGGGCACCGACGTCTGCATCGCCCTCAGCACGCCCGGGCCCGGCACGCTGCAGACCGAATGGGTGGCGCAGATGGCCGAGGACTCCATCGTCTTCGCCTGCGCCAACCCGGTGCCGGAGATGTGGCCCTGGGAGGCGGCCGCGGCCGGGGTGCGGGTGTTCGCCACGGGCCGCTCGGACTTCCCCAACCAGGTCAACAACTCCCTGGGCTTCCCGGGCATCTTCCGGGGCACCCTGGACGTCCGCGCCAGCACGATCACCGACGAGATGTGCATCGCGGCCGCCGAGGCCCTGGCCGGCGCCGCCCGGGAGATGGACGAGGAGCATATCCTGCCCACCATGGACGATTGGGAGGTGTTCCCCAGGGAGGCCGTGGCCGTGGGCATGAAGGCCCAGGAGCAGGGCCTGGCCCGCCTGCAACGCCCGGCCGACGAGCTATACCGGCACGCCACCGACATCATCGGCCGCTCACGCGAGCTCACGCATTGGATGATGAAGCAAGGCTTCATCCCCGAGGCGCCTGCGGAGTAGACAAGGAGATACGGACCATGTACGACCTGATCATTGTCGGCGGCGGTCCTGCTGGCCTGACCGCCACCGTCTACGCGATTCACAAGCGCCTGGAGACCCTGTTGATCACCGAGGACCTGGGCGGCAAGGCCAACTACCGCATGCACATTCGCGGGCTGGAGGGCTACGAGACCATCAGCGGCGAGGAAGTGGTGCGCAAATTCCAGAGCCAGGTGGAGTACCTCGATTTCGCCCGCCTGATGGACCGCGCCGAGGCGATCAAGCCTCTCAAGGGGCCGGATGGCGAGGAGGTGTTCCAGGTGACCACCGCCAGCGGCACGTCCTTCGTCGGCCGCGCCGTGGTGATAGCCACCGGGGCCCACCCGCAACTGCTGGGCATCCCTGGCGAGCGGGACCTGTTTGGCCTGGGCCTGAGCTACTCGGCCGTCAGCCACGCGCCCCTGTTCTGGGGCAAGAAGACCGCAGTGGTGGGCAGCGGTGACCTGGCCTTCCGCGCCGTGACCGAGCTGGCCACGGTCGCCAGCCATGTCTACCTGGTGGCACCGCAGGACCTGCCGGCGGACTCCCCCTGGATGGCCAAGATCAAGAGCTTCGACAACGTCGACATCCTGCCCGGCGCTACCGTGGTGGGCTTGAGCGGCACTCCCTATGTGGAGGAGATGACCTTGCGCCTCAGCAGCGGCGAGCAGCGCACGCTGCCGGTGAAGGGCGTGTTCGTGGAGCTGGGGTTGGTCCCCAACACGGGGCCGGTGCAGGGGCTGGTCGACCTGGACGAGCAGGGACGCATCGTGGTGGACTGCCGGGGTGCGACCAGCCGCCCGGGTGTCTATGCAGCTGGCGACGTGACCAACAGCTACGCAGAGCAGGTGTTGATTGCCATCGGCGACGGCGCCAAGGCGGTGCTG
>JAULUH010000355.1:0-10822 GCA_032111745.1 Anaerolineae bacterium
CAATTGGGGATGATCCCCAACTACGGGTTGCGACGCCCTGAAAAGTTGAACGCAAGACAGGCCACTTCGCGCCACGTTGCAGCCTGATCTGTTGATAGCCGGGCATCAATGGCTGGCGCACCTTGATGAAGCACTTTGGGGCATGACCGCGTCCCAGACTGACTGGTCGTTCCACATCATCGACGGCAGGGCCGGATCGAAGAAAATCCCGTCGAGGCTCTCGGCAGCCAGCCCATGCAGCTCGTCGAAGAAATCGGCATGCCTGATCTCCAGCGCGGGTGGCAATGTTGGATGGCTGGCGCGAAACAGCATGTTCTCCTTCGCTTCCAAGTAGACCTAGCCACACGCGATCGCCCGACTAGATCTACGTGACCTTGACACTATAGTGTCATAATGATATCATATCTGCGGAGGTGAGGCAATGCCCAATACAAGAATCCAGGTCTATGCCGATGAAGAGCTCAAGCGTCGGATTGAGCTGGCCGCGATCAGGCGTGAGGTGGCCGTGACGCAATACTGTCTTGAGGCTATCAAGCAGCAGCTGGCCGAGGACGACATGCTCGATATAGAACAGATCGAGATACCTATTGTACAGAAAAGACAAGGTAACCATCTCACGCGCGATCTACGCAGGCTACGAGAGCAAGTACTGGCCAGCAGAGGCGGAAGGCCAATCGAGCTTGATATCATGATGCTGGTTCGCGAAGAGAGAGACGATGAGCTCCTTGGTGTGCGTTGATGCCGGTGTCATCATCTGGGCGTTGCTGCCGTTCCCCTTGAGCGATCAGGCGGAGGCACTCGTGGAGTATTGGCGCCGGGAAGAGACGATCCTCATTGCGCCATCATTGCTTGCCTTTGAGGTGACCTCGGCGCTGCGTCGCCTCGTGCACTTGCGAGAGATAACCCCTGACCAGGGCGAACTGGCGTTTGAGCAGTTTCTCCAGCTCAATGTGCGTCTCTCTCAACAGCGCGGCATTTTTCCCCTGGCCTGGCGCCTGGCCCAACAATACAGCCGCCCCCGTGCCTACGATACGGCCTATCTCGCACTGGCCACCCTGCGCGGCTGTGAGTTCTGGACCACCGATGAGCGGCTATACGACGCCGTTGGTCGTGACCTGGCCTGGGTGAAATGGGTGGGTGACTTCCCTATCGCATCCACCGGCGGAGATGGATAGCCACTGCGTTTGCGTGCATCATTCCAGGGGCTGGCCGAACCGCTCGCGGGAAGCCACCTTCGCCAGCTGCTTGCGCCGCTTCTGGCCCCGGCCGACCTCCTGAGCCGGATAGCCGAAGGGCAGGATGGCCAGCACGTCCAGGTCATCCGGGATACCGAGCAGCGCGTTGACCTCGTCCAGCCCCATGAAGCCCACCCAATTCGAGCCCACGCCCTCCGCCCATCCCGTCAAGATCATCGACTGGATCGCGCGGCTGGCATCGGAGACCGCGAACCGCGTCCGCTCGATCACCACCACGATGGCCAGCGGAGCCTGGGCAACATAGGGCCCGGTCCGCGCTAGTTGGCCCAGCCGGTGCAGTATCAGGGGATTCTCGACGACGACGAAATGCCAGGGCTGCTGATTCATGCTGCTACCGGTCAGCCTCCCCGCCTCGACGATGCGCCGGACAATGTCTGCTGGCACCGGTGTGGCCTGAAATTCCCGCACGGCCAGTACCGTGCTCACGCTCTGAAAGACGTCCATGGCTTCTCTCCTTCACAGGGTGATGCGCGCTGGACTGGAGTCTATCCCATAACGGCCCTACCTGCAACTGCCCGGGTACGTATCGAGGAGGGGTGGCAGGGCTGCTTCGCCGCCGCCGGCGTTCCGGTGCCATAGCCGCGCACACGGCCCTGGGCTATGCCCAAGGCCGCTGCCCGTGACTGCTGGCATGGCAGACACCCCGTCTTGATGGCGGGGTGTTATTGTGCCATAGATGTTGGAGCCGGTTGATTGCAGCCGCGCTGCGGGAGTTGGGTGAGACCTAGGATTGACAGTGCACCTGGACCGCAGTGAGCACTGCAAGAGATCGCGACGGTGCCGGGCCAAAAAGCCCGGCACTGTCGCAAGGGAGTTGAGGAGGTATTGCCTGCTCAGGGCCTGATAGGGTTAGCGGTTCCAGCGCCCTACCCTACCACCGGCATCGGCCTGGCCCTGGGTGGTGACGTCGTAGTTGTCGCACTGGCCGTCGCCATCTTCGTCCAGCCACTCCAGGCCATCAGCCTGGCCGGCAGCTTGCCCTGCAGCCTGGCCGGCAACACTGGCCCGGTAGCCATAGCTACCATCGGCTTTGTAGCCGTAATCTGCCGTGCCGCCCTGGGCTGTCCAGGCCTCATCCAGGTCGGCCAGGACGTTGTCCATCATCTCCGCCAGCATCAGGTCGGCCTGTTCCTGGGTCATGCGGCCCGCGTCCACTGCCTGGGCCAGAAAGTCGCTACGGGTAGCCAGGTAGGCATCCACGATCTCCCGCACGTCGACGCCATGGCTGGCTGCGGCATCGCCGATGGAGATGCCTTCGGACAGCTCCGCCACCAGGTCAATGCGCTCGATGCCGATGACCTCCGCCGCCACCTCCACCAGGGAGCCTGCGCCACCGGCCCAGGCACCCCGGACGCCGATGCCATAGCTGGTTTCCGTGGCACCGTTGCCGAAGTCACTGCCCTGTGGCACGTTGCCGTAGAAACCGCCAGCGCTCTGGCCATTACCAGGGCCATTGCCCATGGCAAAGGCCGCGCCTGCAAAGACCATTAGGGCCGAAAGGGCCGTCACCGAAGCTACCAGCGTGATGCGTTTCCGATTCTTCAACATGGTTTTGTCACCTCTCGTGGGAGTGAAATTCGTTGGTTGGTGTGCCGCAAGCTTGCAGCACCTCATCGTTTACAGCCCTATCATAGCAGGCAGATGTGGAGGAGCCATGGAGAGGTGATAGAGATGTGATGGGGCGTTTGGAACACGATGGTGCGAAGGGCTGCGAAAGGGGGACGATATTACAGCGAATGGGATTCCTCCGGTGCCGAGGCCTCGCGCTCAGGGACGCGGCGACTCGTGGGACCCTGGCTTATGCTTGACACCACCACTGACCTGTGCTAAACTTCGTACAGTGGTCTAGACCGGTATAGTCCGATTGTGGGAAGGCGACGATGCCGCTCAATCGCGAGGCTCCGGACCCGCTCTACATCCAGGTCAAGGAGGCACTGCTGGAGGAGATCCGCTCCGGCCAGTACCATCCCCACGACCGCCTGCCCTCAGAACGCCAGCTCTCCCAAAAATTCGACGTCAGCCGCATGACCGTGCGCCAGGCACTGGTGGACATGACGCGCGAGGGCGCCATCTACGCGCGCCTGGGCAAGGGGACTTTCGTGGCTGCGCCCAAGATCGACCAGCAATTACGTACCCTGACCAGCTTCAGCCAGGACGTGCGCAGCCGGGGCGGCAGCCCGGCCAGCCAGGTTCTGGAGGCCCGGCAGATGGCGGCCTCCGCAGAGGTTGCGGCGGCCTTGCGCCTGCCCCAGGGTGCACCGGTGCTGGTCCTTTCCCGTCTCCGTCTCTCCAATGGCGTCCCCCTGGCCATCGAGACGGCCAACCTGCCCTACGAGCTCTGTCCCGATCTCTTGCAGCACGATTTTGCTTCGGAGTCTCTCTACCAGGTGCTGCGCAGCGACTATGGCATCGAGCCGTCCCAGGCCGAGCAGGTCATCGAGGCCGCCCTGGCCTCGCCCCGGGAGGCCGAGCTACTGCACCTAACGGTGCCTGCGGCGGTCCTCACCATGCAGCGTCTTACCCGTGACAGCCATGGCAGGCCTATCGAGTACGTGCACTCCACGTACCGCAGCGACCGCTATAAGTTCCGCTCGCTGCTAACCGTTGCCGCACCGCCGGTGATTCTCGACGATCCCAGGAACGGGCGCTAATGGTGAAGACCGGCCTGCAAGTCCTGCTAGACGAGAAGCTGCACCTGCTGGACGGCCGCCGGGTGGGGCTGGTGACCCAGCCGGCGGCGGTGCTGCCCGACCTGACAGCCGGCGTCGATGCCCTGCTGCGGGCCGGCATCCGCGTGACCGCGCTCTTCGGACCGGAACACGGCTTCAGCGGCGCGGCGGCCGACGGCCTGGCCGTGGAGGACGCCGTGGATGCCCGCACTGGCCTGCCGGTCTTCAGCCTCTACGGGCCCACCAAGGAGCCGTCAGCGGCCATGCTGGCGGAGGTGGATGTGCTGGTCTTCGACATGCAGGACGTGGGCGTTCGTTTCTATACCTACCTGAGCACGCTGTATCACGTGTTGCGTGGGGCAGCCAGGGCCGGCTGCCCGGTCATCGTCCTGGATCGGCCCAATCCCATCGGCGGCCAGACCATAGAAGGACCGCTGATGACATCGGGCTACGAGTCCTTCGTCGGCGTGGCATCCCTGCCGATCCGTCACGCCATGACCTTGGGCGAACTGGCTGGATACTTCTGCCGGGAGGTGGCCATCGAGGCCGAGCTGATGGTGGAGGAGATGCAGGGCTGGCAACGAAGCCTATGGTTCGACCAGACCGGCCTGCCCTGGGTGGCCACTTCGCCGGCCATGCCCCATCTCAGCACCGCCACGGTCTATCCCGCCCTATGTTTCGTGGAGGGTACCAACCTCTCCGAAGGCCGGGGCACAGCGCTGCCCTTCGAGATCTGCGGCGCGCCCTGGCTCGACGGCTACAGGCTGGCCGCAACGCTGAACGGGCTGGACCTGCCCGGCATCCGCTTCCGCCCGATCCAGTTCGAGCCCTCGGCCAGCAAGTACGCCGGCCAGCCGTGCCAGGGCGTCCAGGTACACGTCACCAACCGGCAACAGCTGCGGTCTGTGGCGGCCGGGCTGCACGTCATCGCCGCCTGTCGCTCCCAGGCGCCTGAGCACTTCCAGTTCCTGCCCACCAGCTGGGAAGGTCAGCCGCCGCATTTCGACCTGCTGGCAGGCGGCCCGGCCTTGCGGGAAGGGCTGCTGGCCGGCGAATCCGTGGAGGCGCTGGGCGCCGGTTGGGTCCCGGAGCTGGCGGCCTTTGCCAGGACCCAACAACGCTACCTGCGCTATGACTAGGCCAGTCACCATCCGCCCCTACCGCGGCACGGACGAGGCAGCGCTGCTGCCACTATGGAACGCGACGCTGACGTGCGATCCCATCGACGAGGCCGGGTTCCGCACCAGGGTGCTGCTGGATGCCAATTTCGACCCGGCCGGGCTGCTCGTGGCCGAGGCAAAGGGTGATTCCCAATTAGCCGGCTTCTTGCTCTCCATCACCCGCCGGGTGCCGCTGTTCCTGCAGGGGCTGGAGCCGGAGCAGGCCTGGATCACAGCCTTCGGTGTCCGACCAGATCGGCAGCGGCAGGGCATCGGCCAGCAGCTCTTCGACACTGCCCTGGAGCGTCTGGCCGGCCAGGGAAGGCAGCGAGTGCTGATCTCGCCCTACACGCCCAACTATGTGGCACCGGGCGTGGACGTGGACGCCTATCCAGCTGCTCTGGCCTTCCTGCAAGGCAGGGGCTGGAAGATCACGTCGACGCCGATCTCCATGCGAGCCGAGCTGACCGGCTTCCAGATCCCGGCCGAGATCGCAGCCCTGGAGCAACGCCTGGCAGAGCAGGCGAGCGTGGTGGTACGGCCGGTCCGGCCGGCCGACTTGCCGGTTCTGCTCCCGTTCATCGCCCGCAATTTCGGCTGGGACTGGTTCCGCTTTGCCCAGGATGCTCTGTTGCAGCTGTTCGGGCCGGGCTCCGACGAGATATGCTTCCTGGTGGCGGCCAGAGGCGACGAAATCGTGGGCTATTGCCAGCAGCGCCGCGAGCGCTTTGGCCCCTTTGGCGTGGCTCCTGCCCTGCGCGGCCAGGGCATCGGCCGGCTGCTGCTGTTCCACTGCGTGGCCGCCATGCTGGCCAAGGGCTTCCACTGCGCCTGGTTTCTGTGGACCGGCATCAATGCCGCCCGGCTCTACGAACTGGCCGGCTTCCGCCAGGTCCGCCAATTCGCCATCCTGCAGCGCGACATCGCCTGAGCTCCCGGAGCTCATCCGAGATCCCGTAACTCTATTATGTCAATGCCATCATGCCTGACCAACTCCTGTCCCCTGGCCATTTGATGGTCGTCGGCGCGCATGCCGGCGACGCCGAGAACATGGCCGGAGCCATCGTGCTCAAGCATGCGCGAGCTGGCCACCGGGCCACCATCGTCCATATGACGCTGGGTGAGGCCGGGCACCCCACGCTGCCGCCGGACATCTATGCCGGGCAGCGCCAGCGCGAGGTGCAGGAGTCCGCAACCTTGATGGGCGCCCAGGCCATGTGGCTGCCCTACCGGGACGGCCACCTGCCCGTAGATGAAACGGTCAAGCTGGAGCTGTGCGACTTGATCCGCCAGCACCGGCCCACGGCAATCCTGACCCACTGGAAGGGCAGCATGCACAAGGATCACGTCGCCACCCACGAGATCGTGCGCGACGCCCTCTTCTACGCCGCTCTGCCGGCCGTGCAGCGCAACTGGCCGGCCCATGCTGTCCGCCAGCTCTACTTCCCGGAGAACTGGGAGGACATGGAAGGCTGGCGCGCCGACATCTACCTGGATGTGAGCGAGATCTGGGACGCCTACCTGGCCGTGTTGCGCAGCCATGCGCTGATGCGGGGCGGCGTCTCGTCTTTCCGCTATCTGGACTACTACGACGCGCTGGGCACCGTGCGCGGTTGCCTGGGCGGCTTCGCCAAAGCTGCGGCCGTCATGCTGCCGCCCGGCGGCTGGGTCCGGCGCCTGGATTATCTGCCAGGGCTGGAGCCAGCGGCCTTGTAGCCAGTCGCGCCAGACCCTGCGCATCCTGAGACCTGCGAAAGGAGGCCATTGACGAAATACCAGAAACACGGTTCCTCCCGGCCAATCCACTGTCAACCGATTTTCTTCCACGTATCTGCAAGATCACCACAGGAGGAGATCAGCCGATGAAACGCCTGTCTATCCTGCTGAGCCTCGTGCTCATCGCCGCCTTCCTCTTGAGCGCCTGCGTGGCGCCCGTCACGCCGGCTCCGGCTCAGGCACCGGCCCCTGAAGAACCCGCTGTCGAAGAGCCAGCTGTCGAGCCGCCTGCCACCGAAGTTCCGGCCGCAGCGGCCGAGAAGACCGCCATCGTCTTCTACCAGCGCGGCTACGTCGAGGGCGGCACCGATGCCGGCTCCGTGAACACGGACAAGGCCGTTGCGGTCTTCGAGGCCAACAATCCCGATATCGACGTACAGATCGTCGGCATTCCCTGGACCGCGGAAGGGGATACCAAGCTGGAGGCCGCGCTGGCCGCCGGCACCAATATCAACCTGTTCCGTGTCACCAGCCCCAACCTGCCGCGCTATGCCAAGCAGGGCATTCTCTCCGAAGTCACGCCCTTTATGAGTGACGAGGTCAAGGAGGACTTCTACGAGAGCGCGTTCCAGGTGGCAACGGTGGATGGCAAGGTCTGGGCCTGGCCGCTGTGGGTCACCGCCATCTCCGTCTTTGCCAACACCGACATCTTCGCCGAGCGCGGGGTGGAGCTGCCCTCTATGGAGGACCCCTGGACCTGGGACGAATTCGTCGAGGCGGCCAAGCAGTTGACCTTCACCCGCGACGACGGCACCCAGGTCTACGGCTTCACCTCTTCCTCCAAGTGGGGCGCGGTGGAGTATTACCCCTTGATGTACATCGACGGTGGGCGCATCCTCAGCCCCGATGGCACGCAGTTCATGCAGAACCAGCCCGAGGGCGCGTCTGCCCTGGATAAGATCGCCAGCCTGGCCCTGGAACACAAGGTCACCCCGCCCGACTTCGGCACCGTAGACCAGGCGGGCGTACGGGCCCAGTTCAAGGATCGCCAGACCGCGGCCATGCTGATGAGCACCCCCGGCTTCATTCCCGACCTGGAGGGAACCGACTTCCCCTTCAAGGTTGTGCCGCCGCCCATGGGCGATGCCGGTAGCCTGGTGACCAATGGCGCCTTCGGCCTCTTCGCCGTGGTGGATGTAGACGACGAGGCCAAGCTGGCGGCTGCCCACAAGCTGGCCGACTACCTGACCAGCAGCCAGGTGGCCCAGGACGTCGAAAACTGGCAGCTGGCCCCCGGCCTGCGCCGTAGCAACACCAGTTACGCCACCACGCCCAACCGTGAGGTTGTGGCCAAGCTGGTGGAGTTCGGCGTCTACGAGGCGCCCGTGGCCACGTCGGCTGAGCTCGGCCAGCAGTACGGCGCGGCCCTGCAGGCCATCATCCTGGGCGAGCAGGCTGCCCAGGAGGCCATGGACGAGATCGCACCCATCTATCAGGCTGAGTTGGATGCGCTGAGCCAGTAGCGCGCCCTCCTGCCGCGGGCGACTGAGAGAGAAGACTGGTCCAGTCTTCGGAGACTGGACCAGTCTTGAGGCGTCCTACCGATCACCTTCCTCAAGGACCTCTCCGTGACCACCACACACCCACCGATCACCCAGCGCATCGCCAGAGGCTGGCACCGCCACAAGTGGAGCTATTTCTTCATCGCCCCCAGCATGATCCTGTTTGCCATCTTCATCGGCTATCCGGTGCTGCGGGCGGTGGTGATGGCCTTTCAGAAGGTGACCCTGCGCGAAAATACATGGATCGGCCTGCAGAACTTCCAGGACGTCTTCGGCAGCAAGCTCTTCCTGGACTCCATGGTGCACACCTTCATCTACGCCTTCTGTGTCGTGGCGGCGTGGATCGTCAGCTCCCTGGCCGTGGCTGCCCTGATCCAGCCCCTGAACAACCGCCTGCAGTCGGTCTTCCGCGGCGCCTTCTACCTGCCCTATGTCATCAGCATCATCGTCATCTCCCTGGTCTGGATCTGGATCTTCGAGCCCGACTTCGGCTTCTTCAATTTCATACTCCGCTCCCTGGGCCTGCCGCCGGTGCTCTGGCTGCAAGACCCTGACGTGGCCCTGTGGAGCATCGTCCTGAGCACCGTGTTGGTGGTGCCGGGCACCGGCGTCGTGCTCTATTCGGCCTCCATGGGATCCATCCCCAGGGAGCTCTACGAGGCGGCCGAGGTGGAGGGTGCCAACGCCTTCCAGAAGTGGCTGCGCATCACGGTGCCACTGCTCAAGCCCACGACCCTCTATTTGATGGTCATCTACACCATCGCCGGCTTCCAGATCTTCGAGCGGGTCTACATCATGACCGGCGGCGGACCGATCAACCGCACCACCACCATCGTGCAGCTAATCTACATGACCGCCTTCAGCGACTTCAACTTCGGCCGGGCCAGCGCCCAGGCGTTGATCCTGTTCGCCATCATTGCCTTCTTCTCCTTCATGCAGTTCAAGTTCTTGAGCACCGACGTGGAATACTGATCATGAGCCAGGCCTTATCGACTGAGACGAGCGCTGGCAACAGCCGATTCAGGCGTAAGCTGCAGCGCCGGTTGCCCAATCTGCTGGTCTTGTTGCTGCTAACCGCAGTCGCCATCGTCAGCCTCTTTCCTCTCTACTGGCTGTTCGCCACGGCACTGACCCCGGCCTCGGCCACCATCAAGCTACCGCCGGAGCTGGTCCCCACCCATCCGACCCTGGAGAATTTCGCCAACATCATCCGCCTCAGCGGGACGGGCCGCCTCAGCATCCTGGGCACGGTGATCACCATGCCGCGCATGTTGCTCTGGTTCATCAACACCACGGCCCTGGCCCTGATCAGCACAGCCATCCACGTCCTGTTCGACACCATGGCCGGCTACGCCTTTGCCAAGCGCAAGTTCCCGGGCTCCAACCTCTTCTTCTGGCTGATCCTGGCCGCCCTGATGATCCCCGGCCAGGTGACGCTGGTGCCCCTCTACCTGATGATCACCGAGTTCAAGCTGGTGGACACCTTCCTGGGGGTGCTGATGCCCGGCCTGGCCGACGTCATCGGCATCTTCCTGCTCAAGCAGTACATCCAGACCCTGCCCAGCGAGCTGGAGGAGGCCGCGCGCATCGACGGCGCGTCGGAGTGGCAGACCTTCACCCGCATCATCGTGCCGCTGGCCGCGCCGGGCATGGCCGTGGTGGCGATCTTCTCCTTCCAGCGCTACTGGAATGCATTCCTGTGGCCGCTGGTCGTCCTGCAGACGCCGGACCTGTTCACGCTGCAGGTGGGACTATCCTACCTGTACAACAGCGAGTTCGGCACCAATTACGGCCTGCTGATGTCCGGGGCCGCACTGGCCTCCATCCCGATGATCCTCTTCTTCTTCGCCTTCCAGCGTTATTTCATGCAGGGCCTGCGCGTGGGCGCAGTTAAAGGATAGGTCACCCATGCCAAACAACTCCCTCGCTGACGATGACCTGCGCGACGCGCCCGGGCCAGCCATGACCCTGGAGCAGAAGGTGGGCCAGGTCATGTGCGCTGGCTTCGAGGGCACCGACCTCGCTCCGCAGCTACAGCGCATGCTGGAGGAGCTACACCTGGGCGGGCTGGTCTACTTCGAGCGCAACGTGGCCGCGCGGCCGGCGCTGGCCCGGCTCTCGGCCGGGATGCAGGAGGTGGCCCGCCGGTCCGGCCTTCCCCCGCTGTGCATCGCCGTGGACCAGGAAGGGGGACGGGTGACCCGCCTGCGCGCGGCCAAGGGGTTCACAGAGTTCCCCAGCCCGCTGGAGGTGGCGACGGCGGGCGGGCCGGCGGCAGTGCGCGACATGGCTGCCACCATGGCGGCCGAGCTGCGGGATGTGGGCATCACCATGAACCTGGCCCCGGTCCTGGACGTCAACAGCAACCCTCGAAATCCCGTGATCAACACCCGGTCGTTTGGCAGCGATGCCGGGCTGGTGGCGGCGTGCGGGGTAGCACTGGTCGAGGGCCTGCAGGG
>JAULUH010000356.1:0-6921 GCA_032111745.1 Anaerolineae bacterium
GTGGCCGACGAGTTCCTGGTCTTCACCGCCGGCCTGGGCGACCTGACCGTGGTCGACCCCAAGCACTTCGACGAGCGCTCCATGGTGCCCTTCCAGGGCCCGGTGTGCGTGGTGCCCCCCAACTCCTTCGCCCTGGCCCGCACCGTGGAATACTTCCGCATCCCGCGCAACATCCTCACCGTGTGCCTCGGCAAGTCCACCTATGCCCGCTGCGGCATCATCGTCAACGTCACCCCCTTCGAGCCGGAGTGGGAGGGGTATGCCACCCTGGAGATCTCCAACACCACCCCCCTGCCGGCCCGCATCTACGCCAACGAGGGCATCGCCCAGGTCCTCTTCTTCGAGGGCGAGCCGCCGGAGCAATCCTACGCCGACAAGAAGGGCAAATACCAGAAGCAGGCCGGGATCACCCTGCCCAAGCTGTAGCCGCCGCGCGCACCCGCCCGTGTTCCGCTCCGGCTCCTCCGGCCCTCTCCCCCCTCGGCGTCCTCTGCGCCTTTGCGGTGAGCCTCCGGCATCCGTGTTCCGCTCTGGCTCCCACGTTGGTCCCTGCGCCGAGTCGTGCTATAATGCGCACGGCTAAATCCGACCACGAGGACAGCACATGGACATCGATCAACTCGCTCAAATGGTCAACTGGCTGGACGAAGAGCATCGCCGCGATCGCGCGGAGATCGCCAAGCTCTACCAGCGCGTGGAGAGCCAGACCACTGAGATCGTGGAGCAGGCCCGCCGCGTGCAGGAGCTGGAGGGCCAGCTGGCCAGCACCCAGGCCCAGCTGGTCAAGTTCACCCAGGTGGACCAGGCCCTGCAGCAGCTGAAGAACGAGATCGTGCTCATGCTGCAGCGGCAGGACGAGCAGCGGGTGCAGGAGATCCGTGAGGCCGAGCGCGCCCGCTTGAGCGACCGGGAATCCTTCTCGCGCGGCATCGGCGAGGTGCGCAAGGAGATGCCCCGCTTCGGCCGCATCGACGAGGAGCTGGCGACCCGGCGCGCGGAGGACCAGCGCATCCTCGACCTGGTGTTGGCCCTGCGCCAGCAGGTCAACAGCATCAACAAGGACATCGACGAGCGCACCCGCAGCCTGCCCTTCCTCATGGAGCAGCGCGGCCAGGACAACAAGCGCATCGCACAGTTGCAGCAAGAAACAGTTGAGCTGTTCAAGCGCACCGAGTCCGCCACGGGCAAGATCCAGGTGCTGGAAGGCGACCTGCAACGGGTGGACCGCGCCGTGATTGCCGTGCAGCCCGTGCCCAGCCAGCTGCGAGAAGAGGTGGCCTCCTTCGTCGAGGAGCAGAAGATCAAGGATGTGGAGCGGGACCGGGCCCTCTCGCGCTGGCGGGAGGAGTTCGAGGAGCAGCGCACGGTGCTGGCCCTGCAGCAGAAGCGGGTGGCGGACTATGGCATGAAGATCGACGAGGCCCTGCGCATCGAGGCCAGCCTGCGCGGCTTCGAGGAAAGCATCCGCCGCGAGCAGCACCAGGTGGCCGAGCTGCAGCGCCTGGCCGAAGAGCGCCAGCGCAAAGAGCTGGACGAGTTCATGGGCGAGGATGAGAAGCGCTGGAAGAAGCAGAGCCTGGCCTGGGAGCATCGCTGGGCCGAGCAGGCCAAGGTCAACCGGGACCTGGCGACCCTGGTGCCGCCGGTGCGCAAGGAGGTGGAGGCCCAGCGGCTGCTGATCCGCCAGCTGTGGCGCCTGCAGGAGGCCTACGGCGCCCACCGGCTGGCCGAGGCCCAGCGCTGGCTGAACTCGCTGGAGGCGGCCCTGAAGGACCTGGCCAAGGACGGCAAAGACACTGCGGCGGCGCGGGCCATGGCCGGGCAGAGCGGGGAGGGGTCGGGCGAGCGGGAGTAGGCCCCGGGAAGATTACCGCGAATGGAGGGACAACGAATGGGGGAATGAGGTAGAACGATCGCGGGGTTCCTGATGGGGGTTTGAGACTGGTTGCGACACGCGTGAAAGGGGGAATAACCGATGACACGCCGATGGGTGGGCGCCGGCCTGGTGCTGGCCGCGGTAGTGGCAGGGGTGGCGGGCGGCCCGGGCCGCGCCGCCGCGCCGCCGCCGGTCGTCGACGAGGTGGCCTGGAGCGGCACCGCCGCCGGGCCGGCGGACGAGTGGATCGAGCTCTACAACCCCGGCCCCGAGCCGGTGGACCTGGCCGGCTGGCGCCTGGTGGCCGCCGATGGGGAGCCGGACATCGCCCTGCGGGGCGTGGTGCCGGCGGGGGGCTACTTCCTGCTGGAGCGCACCGACGATACCACGGTGAGCGATATCGCGGCCGACCTGATCTACACGGGCGCGCTGCACAACGGGGGCGAGGCCCTGGCGCTGGTGGATAACGGGGGCACTACAGTGGACACAGCCAACGGCGACGGCGGCAGCTGGCCGGCGGGGACCGGGGGGCCGGAGTATCGCTCCATGGCCCGCAGCGACGCCGCAGCCCCGGACGGCGACGGCAACTGGCACCACGGCACGCATGGCAACGGCCTGGATGCACAGGGCCATCCCATCAACGGCACGCCGCGCCAGGCCAACGGCGCGCCGGCACCGGCGCCAACGGCCACGGCTACAGCAACCCAGGAGGCCACGGTCACGCCAGAGACGACGGCCACCGCCACCCCGGCCGCGACACCAACCGGCACCACGGGACCGGAGCCAACGCCCGCGCCAGCGGATACGGGGACGCCCACGCCGGTGGCGACGGTGGAGCCGACCGGTACGGCGGAGCCGCAGCCGTCGCCTACGCACACGGGGACGCCGCAGGCGACCCTGCCAGCCACCCCGGCGCCGTCGAGCACACCCACGGGCGCGCCCGGGACGCCGGCGCCGCCAGAGGCGACGCCCTATGCAACCTCCCCTGGCCTGAACGAATTCATGCCCGATCCCGACCAGGACTGGAACGACGATGGAGCCACGGACAGCGGCGACGAATATATCGAGCTGGTCAACGGGGCGGACGAGCCGGTCGACCTGGGCGGGTGGATGCTGGACGACGAGGCCGAGGCGATGGCCGCAGAAGGGGTGGCCAATCCCGAGGGGACGGCGCCGTACACCATCCCGCCCGGGACGATGATCCCCGGTCGCGGCATCCTGGTGTTCTACCGCAAGGACACCAGGGTGGCCTTAAACAACGAAGGCGACAGCGTGCGCCTGCTGGGGCCGGACGGCCGGGAGCTGGAGCGCTACGACTATGGCCGGGCCACCAGGGGCACCGCCTTCAGCAAGATGCAGGAGGGCGGGGTGGTGTGGACAATAACCTACCCGCCCTCGCCCGGCGCGGCCAACCGGCCGGGCTACAGCGTGGACGATGTGGTGCGCCTGAACGAGGTGCTGGCCTCACCGCGGGATGTGGATTGGGACGCAGGTGGGACCGCAGATTACATGGATGAGTGGGTGGAGTTGATCAATGCCGGGGAGAGCACCGTGAGTTTGGGCGGCTGGAAGCTGGCGGACGGGCCGCCGGACGGGGGGCCAGAGAGCCAGCAGGCCTTGGGGCGGACCTACACCCTGCCTGCAGGCACTCTGCTGGCGCCGGGCCAGTTCCTGCTGGTGTTCCGCCAGCAAAGTGGGCTGGCTCTCGACGCGGGGGAGGAGTGGGTGCGCCTCCTGCTACCCGACGGCGGGCTGGCCGACCTGTTCCACTACGACGTGTTCAGCGGCTATGACCGCTCGTGGTGCCGCCTGCCCGACGGAAGCGGCCCCTGGTCCCGGGAGTGCCAGGAGACGCCCGGCCAGGCGAACCTGGCCCGGCCGGGCGCAGCGACAGATCATGGGGACGATGGCGATGAGCGAGGAGGAACGGCGGCCGCGCGACCCACGGCACCGGCCAGCTATGGACTGGTGAGCATCACCACGGCGCGCGGCCTGCCTGACGGGGCACGGGCCGAGCTGGAGGGGCAGGTCACGGCGCTGCCCAACGTGTTCGACGACAAGCAGATCTATATCCAAGACGCCACGGGGGGGCTGCTGGTCTACCTGCGCTCGGGCGAGTGGCCGCCCCTGAGTGAGGGCCAGTGGGTACGGGTGCGCGGGCGCATGGGGACCCTGGCCGGGGAGCGGGAGATCAAGCTCACCCGCATCGACGACATCTCGACCCTGGCCCCGGCCGAGCCCCTGCGGCCGGCGCCCATCACCCCCGGGCAGGTCGGGGAGGCCTACGAGGGCCGGCTGGTCACGGTGACGGCGCCCGTGGTGCGCTACTGGGGCGACACGACCCTCTACCTGGAGGATGGCAGCGGCCAGGCCAAGGTAACCGTGAAGCAGGCCACCGGAATGCGCCGGCCCTACGTGCAGATCGGCGCCCTGTGGGCGGTCACCGGCATCGTCAGCCAGTCCGACGACTCCGCACCCTACGACGGGGGCTATCGCCTGCTCCCCCGCCGGCCGGCCGACCTGCAGGCCCTGGACCCCGCCCAGGCGGCGCTGAGCTCGCCACCGCTGGACGCCAGCTACGCCGCAATCAACGCGCCCCCGCTCTACTTGCCGGTAACGGGAGAGTCGGATAGACTGGGGCCGCCATAACCTGCCGGCGCGCCCTGCCCCGGGAGGCCGGCGCCCCTGGCGCTGCCGGCCTCCCGCCTGGCTCGCCCCATCTCCCCCGGAGGTCCCATGTCCCCCACCTACCGCCCCATCGCCGAGGCCGAGATCCCGGCCTTCGCCGACCTGGAGGCCCGCACCTACCGCCAGCCGGCCGAGCGCTACCTGGCCTCCCTGCGCGGGGAGGACAGCCGCTTCGACTGGCGCGACGTGCGCGGGCTGTGGTCCGGCGAAGGCGAGCCTGTGGCGGCCCTGATCACCCTGCACCGTGGGGTCAGCTTCGGCGGCGGCGAGCTCACCGCCGGCCTCGTGGGCGGCGTGGCCGTGCCGCCGGAGCAGCGCCGCCGCGGCTACGGCCGCACCCTGCTGGGGCACCTGCTGCAAGAGCTCTACGCCCTGCAGACCCCCATCTCCCTGCTCTTCCCCTTCTCCGTGGCCTGGTATCGCACCCTCGGCTATGGGCTGGCCAACACCAACTGCTTCCTGGAGTTCCCGCCGGCCCTGCTGCCGGCCTACCCCGAGCGCCGCGGGGTGCGCCGGGCGGGCCCGGACGACGAGGCCGCGGTGCACCGCTGCTATGACCGGGCCAGGGCCCTGCCGCACAACAACGGCTGGCTGGCCCGCACGGACTGGGAGTGGCGCCACCGCGTCGGCAAGCCGGAGCACGAGATGGTGGTCTACGAGGGCCAGGAGGGGGTGGAGGGCTACCTGGTCTACACCCTCTCCTGGAGCATCGACCGCGCGCCCCTCAAGGTGGCGGAGTGGGTATGGACCACCGATGCGGCCTGGCGCGGGCTGGCCGGCTTTTTGGCCGCGCTGGGGGAGCAGGTGACGTCGATCACCTACAACGCCCCCGCACATAGCCCCCTGCTGGCCGCCATGCCGGAGCCGTACGACCGCACGGGCACCGCCACGGAGTTCGTGTTCTGGCCCGTGGCCCGCCTGGTGAGCGGGTTCATGCTGCGCCTCGTCCACCTGCCGGCCGCGCTCCGCCAGCGGCCCTATCCCGCCAGGGTGGCGGCGGACCTGGTGCTGGCCGTCGCGGATGGGCAGCATCCGCAGAACCAGCGCCCCCTGCACCTGCACATCGCCGGCGGCCAGGCCCACGTGGTCGAGCTGGCCGCCGGCACACGCAGCGGGCCAGGGGTCGTGGAGACGGACATCGCAACCCTCGGCGAGATCTATGCCGGCGCGCTCCCCGCGGAGCAGGCCCGCACCGCCGGCCGGCTGCGGGCAGATGACGCAACCTGCGCCCAACTCACCGCCGCCTTTGCCGCCGCGCCCTTCTTCATGCACCAGGTCGATTGGTTCTAGACCGCGCGCGGTGTAACCCCGGGGGAGGGGGTGGCATCCAAGGATGGTGTTGCGGCCGCGGGCCACCAGGTTTGGAAGGCACGGTACTGCATCTCCGGCGCAGAGATGCTTCACTGGCGGTGTGGATGCACGTCGTAGCAGGATGACGAGGAGATATCGATGACCATGCAGAAGACGATGATCTGGCAGATGCTGGCCGTGCTGTTGATCGCCGGCGCGGTGGCCGTCTCGGGCTGTGGCGCGGGGCCGGCCGCGGCGCCGGTGGCCGAGGCCGTGGCCCTGGAGTCGCTGCCGGCGACCATCGACGCGGCCAAGGCCAACCAGCTGGCCGGCCGCGACGACGTGGTGGTGCTGGACGTGCGGGAGGATTGGGAGTTCGCCAGCGGCCACGTGCCGGGCGCCCAGTGGATCCCCCTGGGCGAGCTGGCCAGCCGGCTCGACGAGGTGCCCAAAGACAAGACGGTGGTCGCCGTGTGCCGCAGCGGCAACCGCAGCGGCCAGGCCACGGAGCTGCTGCGCCAGAACGGCTTCCAGGCCCACAACATGGCCGGCGGCATGAACGCCTGGCAGCAGGCCGGATACGAGATGGCGCGCTGAGACACGGAAAAGGCCACGGACCTCGAGGGTTTCTGGAACCCCCGGGGTCTTTTTCGTTTTTCAGTTGGGTGCATTGGCGGTGTGTCGGAGACCGCGTGTGGCGAGCAAAGCAAGCCCCGTCCAGGCCCAGGCCGCGCCACGCTCTCCCATGTACCACATACCGGATATCCGGGAAATTTGTTATGTGGGAACGCCGCGGAATGGTGGTCGATGGCGTGAGTGGGCAGGCCTGGCGACCTGAGGTGAGCGATCGGAGGCCTTGAGCGATGCGCGTCCTGGTAGCCATTCCCCATTACGTTGCGCCGGGCGACGGCAGCCACGGCGCGCTGGACGCGGGCGCCGGCCCGCAGCCGCGGGTCTGGGCGCTGACGCAGTGCCTGCGCGGGCTGGTGGGCAACCTCGGCGCCAGCCAGGAGATGTGGGCGCGGGAGGGGGACCGCCTGCGGCCGGGGCCGGCGGGCGAGGCCACG
>JAULUH010000357.1:0-746 GCA_032111745.1 Anaerolineae bacterium
TGGGCCGTGCTGGAGGCGCAGGCGCCGGGCGCGCCGCGCAGCTACGCCAGCGTGACCAACATCGGGGTGCGGCCGAGCTTCGACAACGGCCAGCGCACCGTGGAGACGTACCTGTTGGATTTCGAGGGGGACCTGTATGGGCAGCCCATCACCCTGGAGTTCGTGGAGCGGCTGCGGCCGGAGCAGCGCTTCCCGAGCCTGGAGGCGCTGCAGGCGCAGATCGCCGCGGATGTGGCCACGGCACGGCAGATCCTGCAGGCCGGCGGTTGATGCTCCCATGAACCGTTTCTACGAGGAGCTGCCCCATACCGCGGACTGGCGGATTCGCGTGTGGGGTGCCACCCTACCGGAGCTCTTTGCCCACGCCGCCGCGGCCATGGCCGAGCTACAGGGAGCCAGCATGGCCGCGGCCACGACGATGGAGAGGGAGGTCCGCTGCCAGGCCCTTGATCTGGAGACCCTGCTGGTGGCGTGGCTGAATGAGTTGCTGTATTGGTCGGAGGTGGAGGACGCGCTGTATACCCGCTTTGTCGTCGAGTTCGCCGGCCCCGAGGCGGAGGAGCCGGCGCTGGCGGCCCAAGTGGCCGGCGTGCCCGGCCGCGGCCCCCTGGCCCACATCAAGGCCGTGACGTTTCACGAGCTCTCCCTATTCCAAACCCCCACCGGCTGGGAAGCCCGAGTCACTTTCGACACCTGACAGGCATCTGTCGCCGTTGCCCGTGCTCGCGTAGGGACATGAATGGCGG
>JAULUH010000357.1:756-12645 GCA_032111745.1 Anaerolineae bacterium
CGCCATTCATGTCCCTACGCCCATGGTCATGAATCGGCGGTGAGGATAAACTTCTGGAAGGCCTCCGCCGTCCACGGCAGCGCCGGCCGGAAGAAATGCTCGTAGATGGCGGTGGCGTAGGCCCGGATCTCCAGCTGGGCGTCGCGGGCCATGCGCAGCTGCAGGAAGTGCATCAGGTTGTGGGCATCGGTCTTGCAGACCCAGGTGTAGTACACGGCGAAGCCGGCCAGGAACAGGCGGGCCTGCTCGCGGGCTACGCCAGCATCCAGGGCCTGCAGGTACAGCCGGTAGCCCTCCTCGTAGTGGCGGGCCAGGGCCTCGGTCAGCGCCTCCCCGCCGGCCAGGTCCAGCAGCCCCTCGCTGGCCTGCTTGTTGTCGCTGCTCTGGCGGCGCCAGGCATCGGGGGCCACGGTGTAGAAATCCTGCTCCTGGAAGGGGGTGTAGCGCCCGCTCTGGGCGTTGAAGCTCCAAGTGCGATGGCGCACCCATTGCCACCACACCACCACGGGCGCGCGCACGCGGAACTTGAACTCCACCATCTCGAAGGGGGTGGTGTGGCGATGGCGCATCAGGTAGAACAGCAGGCGTTTATCCTGGTCCGTTCCCTTGCTCTCGCCGAGGAAGGACGCCCGGGCCGCCGCTACGATGGCGCTGTCGTCGCCCATCACGTCCTGTAGCTCGATCCAACCCTTATCCAGAACCGGCACGCGGTTGCCAATGAGCTGGCCTTCCTGATTCACCGTGGTGTGCTCCTCGCAACGTTCGCTTAGCGGGCTTGCCAGGCCTCGCGGATGTCGACATCGTCCACCGGCAGCTCAGCCAGGATATCCTCCAGATCCTGCGACGTGAGATCGGCCACGTTGAAGGCCACCAGGAAGCCGTCCTCGTCGGAGATGTTGCCGAGGGTGAGCAGGTTGCCACCGGCGCGGGCGATACCGTTGGTGATATCGGCCAGGATGCCGCGGAAGGCCGGTGTGCGCAGGGTCACGCGCAGGCCGGGGCCATCGCTGCCCAGCATGCGCAAGAAGACGCGGAACATATCGGACTCGGTGATGATGCCCACCAGCTCCCCGTCGCCGTTGACCACCAGCAGCGAGCTGATGCGGTTCCTGGTCATGATGGCGGCTGCCTCTTCCAGGGGTGTGTCCGGCGTCGTGGTGAGCAGGGCCCCATGCATCAGGTCGCCGATACGCAGGGAGGGCGCGGCGGTGGTGCGGGTCTGCCCGCGGCGCACCGGGATCGCCAGTACCTCCAACAGCTTGCGGTCGCTGATCAGCCCCACCAGGCGGCTGTCGGCGTCCAGCACGGGCATGCGGCGCACCCCCTCCTGGCGCATGCGCTGCAGCACGGGACCGGCTTCTTCGTCCACCCGCGCCACGATCAAATCCTTGGTCATGAAGTGCTTGACGAACATGGGGTTTCTCCAAACCTCGACGAACGAGCGGCGCCCTAAGGTTGCGGCGCGATGATGGCGTCGACGCCGAGCTCCACCAGGGCCTGCGGGTCCGTGCCGTCGCCGGCGACGGCCACCACCTGGACGCCCCGGTTGTGGGCCGCGGCCACCAGGCGCGCGGTCAGCTGGTTGCCATCCAACACCAGGGCCGGGGCCGCCGGACGATAGAACGGGGTCAGGCCCACGCGCGCCGTGGCCAGGAAGGCCTCGGCCTCGGGACGGGTGTAGGCGGTGGCCAGCTCAGGCGCCTGCAAGCGCAGCGCCTCCACCAACTCCTGGTCGTCCACCAGCACCAGGGTGCGCTCCCGGGCGCCGGCGCCGTCGATGGCCTGCAACAAGGCGGCCTCCGAGCGCAGGGACGGCTCCCTCAGCTCCACCACGAAGCGCAGGCCGGGTAAGGCAGCCAGGATATCCTCCAGGGGCTCGGCCGGGCCGGACGCAGCGGCCACCAGGCGGCCGTCCGGCGCTAACTGCACCGGCAGATAGAGCCCGTCGGCGCCGGCTGCCGGCGCCGCCTGCAGCGCGGCCAGGGAGTAGGCCGCGGCGCCGGCCGGCCCGGTATCGGCGATACGCAGGGCCTGCCCCGGCTCCGGCCCGAAGAAGGGCACCACCGGCAGCGGCCGGATGGTCACCAGGCGGTAGATGCCGAAGATCACCAGGACGGTGGCAGCGAGGAGAGCCAGGCGAACGAGAAACTGGCGCATGGCACGACCCTTCACACGATCAGAGCCCGGATACGACTGGTGCTCCCATTTTACCACCTATGGCGAAAGCGCCCAAGCCATCACCACCACAGCATAGACAAACCAGCGCTGCCGGAGGGCGCAGCACTGGTTTGTCGGCTCGGCAGCGCAGCAGGCCAGGGGCCGGCTAGTTGAAGGCGCCGGTCAGCGCGCCGATGCCCAGGGCGCCGATGCCCAGCACGGCCGCAATGAATAGGGTACCAACCGCGAAGATCAGCCAGCCGATGAACGCCGTGATCACGGCGTTGCCGGTGGTGGTATCGAGGGATTCGCGCACGGCCACCACGATGCACACCAGGGACCATATCAGGCCGGCCAGGGCGGCCAGGCCGCCGACGCAGGGGATGAAGCCCAGCACGCCCAGGGCCTGGGGAGCGACCGCGTAGCCGAGGGTGCGGCGCAGCTCACCCGGCTCGGCCGTGCCACCCATGAAGCGGGTACCGACGAACCAGATCACGTAGGCCATGATGAAGTAGCCGACCACGCCCCACACGGCCCCGAACGCCAGGCCGAATAGCGCGGCGATGAAGTCGCCAAAGAGCAGGCCGCTGACCAGCGCGCCCAGGCCGGAGAGCACGGACGTAATGATGACGACGAGCAGCGCCTCGGTGTCCAGGCTGGCATCCGCCTCGGCCTCGTTGTAGAAGGCCACATCCAGCCGCACCGCCCGCATCACACGGTTGATCATGCCGCTAAGATCCATAAGACACACCTCCTGGGATGAGAACAGATGAGAACCTCTCGTAGAGACCCGGCTTCCTACAGACCGCCATTGACCGCCCCGCTGCAGCAACCCTCCTTGCTTTCGTCCCGGGACCAACGTTCCGCGGCGACAACCACGGGCGACATCCCGGGCCCATCCAGCCCGGGCACCGCTGAGCATAACACACCCCTCCCCCAATGTCAACCACCTCGCCCATCACCGCGTAGGGCATAAGCGGCGTGTCGTGGCGGCCACCCCCCCCCCCCCCCCCACGCCGCTTATGCCCTCTGAAACCCTCCCCTTGATCTCCACGTATAGAGTGTAGTAGAATGAGATAGTAGCGCAGGAGACCGGTGCTTCAGAGGTGCCGGTCGCTCTGGGCTGAGCAGGCACGAACGGGATTTGCGATCGGGCCTTGGGCTGCGGTCGCCTGTTCCCCAACAAGGAGGAAAGCCATGAGTGAGGAAAGCAAGACTGGACAGGGCACACCGATTGAAGAGGCTGCAGCCGAGACGCGCGCCATTGCCGACGAGATGAACAAGCTGGGCCACAAGGTCAGCGAGGCCATCCAGCGGGCCTGGGGCAGCGTCGAGCGCAAGCAAGCCGAAGACGAGATCCGCAAGGCCTTGAGCATGGCCGGCGAGCGCATTGACGACGTGGCCGCGGATATCCGGGCCAGCGGGGTGCCGCACGAGATCAAGGAACAGGCCACCAAGGTGATGGAGGATCTGGAGAAGAGCCCCATCACCCAGGATCTGCGCAAGACCCTGCTGGATGGGCTGCGCCGCCTGAACACGGAGCTCTCGGAGTTCCTGGCCCGCGAGGACCTGAGCAAGGTTGCGGAGAAGGCGGACGAGGCCGTAAAGGCCAGCAAGGATGCGGCCAACACCGCGGCCAAGGCCACGGGCGATGTGGTAGACGCCACCGCAAAGGTGATCAAGAAGTAGGTTACGGAACGTTCCGGCCACGGATTCAACAACCGCGCCCCGGGGCACTTGCTCAGCACCTTTGCTGCGTGAGGGCCGCGGGGCGCTTTGTTGTGGGCTTTGGAAATGGAGGGCCAGGGATCATTGGGGGCGGTGGCGGCGTGCCAGGTGGAAAAGGGGATGGTAGAAATTCACACATCTGTGATACAATTGGTAGAGGAGCACCCGCATGGCCGGCGAGCAGTTCACCGTCATTCTCACCCATGAACACACCGACTTCGATGCCCTGGCGTCGATGTTGGCTGCGGCCAAGCTCTATCCCGATGCCGTGCCCATCCTGCCCCGCACGCTGAACCGCAACCTGCGGGACTTCCTCTCGCTCTATCGCAGCGCCCTGCCCTTTCGGCGCCAGGAGGAGCTGCCGCGGCGGCGCATCGACCACGTGATTGCCGTGGATACCCAGACCATCTCCACCATTCGGGGGATGGGCAAGAACACCCCGGGGCGGATCATCGACCACCATGCTCTACAGAGGCCCCTCGATCCTGGCTGGACCTATTGGGGCGAGGCGGTAGGCGCGACGACCACGTTGCTGATCGAGGAGCTGGCCAAACACGAGGTTTTCCTGTCGCCGGTGGAGGCAACCCTGTTGTTGTTGGGCATCTACGAGGACACCGGCTCGCTGGCCTACGCCACAACCACCGCGCGTGACTTGCGTGCGGCGGCATGGCTGCTGGAGCGCAGCGCAAACCTCCAGGTGGCCGGCCATTTTCTAAACCATCCCCTGACCGATGCTCAAACCATGCTCTACGGCCAGCTGGCCGAAAACAGCCAGAGCCTGGAGATCGCCGGCCAACCCATCGTCATAGCCAGTGCCGCAGCGCCCGACTACAGCGACGAGATCAGCACCCTGGCCCACAAGCTGCGCGACGTCTACGATCCGGCCGGACTCTTTCTGCTGGTCGACCTGGGCGATCGGGTCCAGCTGGTAGCCCGCAGCACCAGCGACGCGGTGGATGTTGGGGAAGTGGCTTTGCGCCTGGGGGGCGGAGGGCACGCGCGGGCCGCCGCGGCTCTGATCCGCGGCCAGACCCTCGAGGAGATCAAGGAACAACTGCTGGTGCTATTGCACCAGCTGGTGCAACCCTCGCTGACCGTGGCCCAAATCATGACCCTCGGCGCACCGGTCACGGTGCCTCTCGACACCACGATTGGCGACATGGTCACCATCATTCAACGCTATGGCTTCGAGGGCTATCCGGTGGTGGAGGGCGATGGCCGTCAGGCCAACGGCCGCGGGGTAGTGCGTGTCGACCAGCTGCGCGGCATCATCACGCGGCGGCAGGTGGACCGCGCCCAGCAACATGGCCTGGC
Source organism: Anaerolineae bacterium (assembly GCA_032111745.1). GTDB lineage: Bacteria > Chloroflexota > Anaerolineae > JAAEKA01 > JAAEKA01 > JAULUH01. Next base: position 5,956 of record JAULUH010000357.1, read on the forward strand.
GGCCCACCCTGTGCACCGCTACATGCACAGCGGGCAGGTTTCGGTCACACCGCAGAACAGTGTGAGCGAATTACAGCGGATAATGATCGAAACAGGCTGGGGCCAGATCCCTGTGGTCGACCAGGTCACAGGCGAGATCATCGGCATCGTGACCCGCACTGACCTGATCAAGCTGTGGGGTGAGCCGGTGGGGGTACGCCGGCAGGAGGAAGTGGTAGCCCAGATGCAGGCCGCCCTACCCGCTGCCCTGGTGGAGCTGCTGCGGATCGCCGGTGCAGCGGCCGAGGAGCTAGGCTTTCCCCTGTACGCCGTCGGGGGCTTCGTGCGCGACCTCCTGCTGGGCCGACCTAACTTCGACGTGGACCTGGTAGTGGAAGGAGACGCCATCCGGCTGGCCCGGTTGCTGGCCCGCCGTTACGGTGGCCGCGTGCGCAGCCACGGACGCTTCGGCACGGCCAAGTGGGTCCTACCCACGCTGGGGGATCTGCCTGAAGATGCGACAGACCGTGAGCTGACCGACCGCAACGGCGTAGTGTTGGCGCTGCACCAGATCCTGGCATCACCGGCATCCCTGGACTTCGTGACCGCGCGCACGGAGTTCTACGCCGAGCCCACAGTGCTGCCCACCGTGGAACACGGCTCCATCAAGCTCGATCTGCATCGCCGCGATTTCACTATCAACACCCTGGCCATTCGCTTGAACCCTGGCAAATGGGGCGAGCTGCTGGATTTCTACGGTGGTGAGCGCGACCTGAATGAGGGCCTGATTCGGGTGCTGCATACCCATAGCTTTGTGGACGACCCTACCCGCATCCTGCGGGCCGTGCGTTTCGAGCAGCGCTTTGGCTTCCGGATCGAGCAGCGCACCGCCGAGCTGATCGAGGACGCGCTCGACTTGCTGGATCGGGTCAGCCCGGCCCGGGTACGCCACGAGCTGGAGCTCATCCTGGCTGAGACTGCCCCGGAGCAAGCCCTGCAGCGCCTGGATCAGCTGGGGGTCACTCCAACCATTCATCCGGCCCTGATGACCGATGCCTGGGTGGTGGCGCGTTTCCAGGGGCTACGCCAGGCCCTGAGCACCCATCCGCTGCCCGACGCCGTCGAACGGCTTTACTTTGCGATCTGGACCTATCGGCTCAGCCCGGAACAGCTGGCCGAGCTGGATCGGCGGTTGCTCTTGCGCCGCGACACCTTGACCCTGCTGCGCGACGTGCAGGCCCTCAAGGCCCGCGAGCCGGAGCTGGCCCGGCCCGACCTGCCAGCGAGCGCTATTGTCCGGTTGCTGGAGCCGGCCGGCGAGGCTGGCCGCTTCGTGCTGGGTATCGTCGCCGAGTCGGACATGGTGCGTGAGCGCATCAGGCGCTACGAGGATGTCCTGCGCCACGTCAAGCCCCTGCTGAACGGCGCCGATCTGAAGCGCATGCACGTGCCGGCCGGCCCCATCTATGGCGAGATCCTGGATACCGTGCGCAATGCCTGGCTGGACGGTACCATCACCACGGCCGAAGAGGAGCAACAGCTGGTGACCAGGCTGGTTGCCGAAGTCCCAGAACTATCCTCACGGAAGAAGTAGACCTGGCCCGGCGGGCTCTTGGGCACCCCGCCACAGTCCCAGCGTGCCCTTGTTGACCTCCATGACCGGCGGCGGTCGCGACCGTCGCCACCCATTCGCTGCCAAGGAGTAGGGAACTATGAAAGCAATCAAACGTGCCGTGCGCCTGCTGTGGGACGGCCTGTTCCTGCAGCGGGATGCCTACGAGACGCTACGGCGAGACGACAATCCCGTCGTAGAGGGTCTCTTCATACTGGTGCTGGTCGGAGTGGCGGTGGCCATCGCCACAATTATCGGCACCACCCTGGAATGGGCCAATAATCCCAGGCTGGTCGACATCCAGGACGCCGTGCTGCGGGGCCTGCAGCGCATGCCCTGGTGGGAGGGACTGCGCATGGGCGGCCCGCAGGCCATGGAATCCTTCCAGCGCTCATGGGACCTCTCCTGGCAGGGTGTGTCGACGTTTATGCCCGGCCCGTTGAGCTCCCTGGCCGGCATCGTCGCCACGCCGCTCGGCCTGATTGTGGGCTGGCTGGTGTTCGGGCTGATCGCCCACCTGCTGGCCCGGATGATGGGAGGCATCGGCACCCTGAGCCAGACTCTGGGCACCACTTCTCTGGCTGCCGCCCCCCAGCTGCTCAACGTCATCGGCGGCTGGCCCTTCCTGGTCGTGGCAGGCATCGGCACCTGGACGATGCTGTGTCGTTACATGGCCCTGCGCACGACTCATCAGCTGTCGTGGCCGCGGGCGATATTCGCCACAATACTGCCCCCAGTCATCCTTGGCCTGGTGGTATTCGCCGTTGGCGCCTTCCTGAGCATCATCTTTGGCGCCACGATGGCAACCTTCCTGGGAGGTATGGCCCAATGAGCGACATCCTGAACTTCGCGCGCAGCGTGTTTCTCCTCCAGGAGGAGACCTTCGTCAACCTGCGGGACTCCCGGAACGTCATGCGCACAGGGATCCTGATCCTCCTGCTGTGCTTCCTCATCGCCGGCGCCCTGCAGTTCGTAGTGGACCTGACCAACAATCTGCGCCCGTTCTCTGCCGACGAGGCAGCCGACATCCAGGCCCAGATCATGGAGGCGATGCAGCCCTGGCTGCAGTTCATGCCGGAAGGGGACGAGTTCAGCCAGGTGTTCATGGATCAGTTCCTGCAGAACATGCAGGCTGGCTTTGGCATTGGGGCTGAGATCGACGCCCTGCCCACGCCCCTGGGCCGCAGCCTGGCTGCCATCTTTCCCGACAGTGGCGTCGCCATCGGCCGCGCTATCAGCCGCTTCCTCAGCACACTGGGCGCGTGGCTGAGCAAGCCCTTTGCCCACCTGGGCGCGTTTCTGGCTTATGGCATCTGGGTGTTGCTCTTCGCCCGCATCATGGGCGGGGCTGGCGGCATCGACCGCTTCTTCGGCGTCACGGCCCTTTACGCCGTGCCCCACGTGCTCGGCTTCCTGGGGCCGCTCCCCGTCGTTGGCTGGTTGTTCGCGCTGCTGGGCTTCGTCTGGGGCATCGTCGTCTATGTGCGCGGCGTGCAGGTCACCCAACGCCTGGATATCGGCCGGTCGATCCTGGCTACCTTCCTGCCCCTGCTGGCGCTCCTGTTTATCGGCATTCTGCTGCTGATGTTCGTCATGCTGACGATCATCTTCGGCAGCAACTAGCAGTCCCTGACCACAGCGAGCCTGGGACGTGATGCACGCCCGGGCACGTACTACACCCCAGGCTCGCTGGCCCGAGAGCTGACAACTGGCGCGACGCGCAGTTCCAGATAGTCCTCCCACGTTTCGATTCCCCTGGGCTGGTCGCCGTCAACCGGTAGCTCGTGCACGGCGGCTCCCAGGCGCCGGAGCAGCGCGCGCCCTCCCACGTCGCCCGACAGGGCCATCAGCTCTCCAAAGACGCCGCGGTCGAACAGTACCGGGTTGCCGCGCTGGCCGCCGTGATAGACCGGCACCACGGCCGGGGCTTGGGTCTCCCGGTGCGCCTGAACCAGCGCGTCGACCACCGCCGGGGAGACCTGAGGTTGGTCAGCCAGCAGGAACACTGCAGCCGTGGTATTCTGGCTCAGGCTGGCCAGGCCGGCGCGCACGCTGCTGCTCTGCCCCTCCTCCCAGCGCAGGTTGGCGGCGCAGGTCACAGGCCGCCCCTGCACGGCCGCAGCCACCGCCGCGGTTTCGTAGCCGATCACCACGACCACATCTGCCAGGCCCTGGGCGGCCAGGGCCTGGTCTACCACATGGCCTACCAGGGTATTTCCGGTGCCCCAGGGCAGGAGCTGTTTGGGGAGGTCGCCGGCCAGGCGGCTGGCCCGGCCAGCGGCCAGAATGATGCCGGCAACCCGGCCATGGGCCTCGTCGACCGGCTGATCCGCCTGCGCGCTGCCCAGTAGCACGGCCTGGAATCCCGGGGCTTGCAGCGCCAGGCTGGCGAGCTGGCGGGCTGCCTTGAGGCGCTGAGCCGCAGCCTCGACCGGCGTGGTGGCATCGAGGGCCAGGTTGAGGTATAGGAAGGCCTGCGCAGCCGGGGGCACCCCTTTGAGGCCACCCTGGGGATGGCACAGCAGGCGGGTCATGGCTTCGACGGACAGAGGCTCGCCCATGGCCATTCCCATCAGGTGGGCCGCCCGCTCGGGGCGATGCACCGTGGCTGTGGTCAGGGGCTGCCCGAGGGCCGCCATGCCGGCCACCACCAGGACATGGGTGGCACAGAACGGCACCGCAGGCTCGTGCACGGCCGGCGCCTTCAGCAGGCGCTCGCGGCTGCCGTCGGCCTCGACGGCGACGGCGTCGACGTCGGCCAGGGCAGCCAGCTGGCACACCAGGTCAGGAGCCAGGCCCTGGAGCTTGCCGGGCTCGGCCGCCAGCCCCCGCGCCACCAGGACCTGCCGGTAGCCGCGCAGTGAGATGGGCAGCTCGTCCCGCAGCACTTGCGGGTTGGCCGATAGCATGGCAAAAGGTGCCCGGTCGACCTGCGCGGTCCACAGGCGCGTGGTGGTGGTCAACAGGGTCTGCCGGCCAGCGGCCGCCAGCTCGGCACCCAGCCGGAAGAGCAGGGTGGACTTGCCCCCGGCGCCGGTGAGGGCGATCACCGGCTTGAGTTGTGATTGGCGCAGGCGCAGGGGCAGGCTGAGATCCATGGCGAGAATTATACCACGTTCGTCCGTGTTTGTCCCTTCGCCTCGCCACCACCCGGTGCCTCGACCTCTAAGAAGCCCTGCCTGCGTTTGACACGACCAGGCACTTCGCCTATAACAGGATGATATTGCGAGAGTTGCCTTGCGCCTAGACTGGACCAGTCTTCACCCGCAGCCGCCTACCGGTAGGCAGTGCCGCATGGCCTGGCGAATACTTCATGAGTAGAGATGTGCTGAGCAGAGCATCGAGGAGATCACCGTGCGCTACAGATTGCTGGGACGATCAGGACTGCGGGTGTCCGAGCTGTGCCTCGGCACCATGACCTTTGGCGAGGACTGGGGCTGGGGTGCGTCCAGGGAGGACAGCCGCCAGGTCTTCGACGCCTTCACCGAGGCCGGCGGCAATTTCGTCGACACGGCATCCAACTACACCAATGGCACCAGCGAGAAGTACGTCGGTGAGTTCGTCGCCGCCGACCGGGACTACTACGTCGTCGCCACCAAGTACACCCTGCGCCGCCCCGGTTCGAACGCCGGGGACCTGAACGCCGGGGGCAACCACCGCAAGAACATGCTACGCACCGTGGAGGCCTCCCTCAAGCGCCTGAACACCGACATGATCGACCTCTTCTACCTGCACATCTGGGACTTCACAACGCCGGTCGAGGAGATCATGCGCGGGCTGGACGACCTGGTGCGCAGCGGCAAGGTCCTGCACCTGGGCATCTCGGACACGCCTGCATGGTTGGCTGCGCGAGCTCAGACCATGGCGGACCTGCGGGGGTGGAGCCCGTTCGTAGCCTACCAGGCCGAGTACAACCTGGTGGAGCGGGGCATCGAGCTTGACGTGCTGCCTATGACCGCTGCCCTGGACATGGGAGTGCTGGCCTTTGGCCTGCTGGCCGGCGGCACTTTGACCGGTAAGTTCAACCAGCCCGGCGCTCCCGGCCACGCCACCCGGGCCAGCGCGGCCAATGCGCAGGAGCAGGCCACGGCTGCGGCCGTCATGGAAGTGGCCGCCGAGATCGGACGCAGCCCCTCGCAGGTCGCCATCAGCTGGGTGCGCCAGCAGGCACCGCACATCATTCCCATCCTGGGCGCGCGGCGAGAATCCCAGATGAAGGACAACCTGGGCGTGCTGGACTTCACCCTCGGCGCCGAGCACCTGGCGCGCCTGTCCGCAGCCAACCCGCCGACTGTGGTGTATCCCCACAGCTTCTGGAACGAGTTCGTGCGGCGGGACCTGATCTTCGGCGAGCGCCTCGGTGACCTGGAGGAACGGCCGGCGCGATGACGCAACCCGCCTCTATCCTCTATGAGGACGGCGATATCGTGGCCGTGGACAAGCCCGAGGGCCTGGCGTCGATTCCCGAAAGCGGGCCCGGGCAACCGTCGCTGTTGGAGCAGCTGGCTTCTGCCTATGCGGGCAAGCTGTACATCGTGCACCGGCTCGACAAAGAGGTCAGCGGCGTGATCCTGTTTGCCAGGAACGCAGAGGCCCACCGGGAGCTGAACCGGCAATTCGAGCAGCGGTCGGTCCAGAAGCGCTATCTGGCCCTGGTCCACGGGGTGGTGGAGGCCCCGGCCATGAGCATTGCCCTGCCCCTGCGGGAATTTGGGTCAGGCCGCATGGGAGTCGATCTGCACCGCGGCAAGGCCTCGGCTACCGAGGCGGAGGTGCGGCGGCGGCTGCCGGGCTACACGCTGCTGGAGGTGTTGCCACTAACCGGGCGGCGCCACCAGATCCGGGTGCACCTGTACAGCGCGGGCCACCCAGTCGTGGGCGACCGGCGCTATGGCGAGCCGACGGCGCAGCAGGCCTTTCCGCGCTTGATGTTGCACGCGCAGGCGATCACTGTCGCCCTGCCCTCGACCGGCAACATGACCATTGCCACGCCCGTGCCCCAGTCGTTCCAGGCCGTGGTCGATGCCTTGAGCTAGCGGCTGCGACATTCACTCTTGTCCTTGAGCCCTGAAGAAGAGGAAGCCCTATGGCAGAAGAGA
>JAULUH010000358.1:0-7335 GCA_032111745.1 Anaerolineae bacterium
GTGGATGAGGTGATTGGCCAGCTTGCCCTCCGCGCCATCCAACATCACGACCTCGTGCACCGGCCGGGCAGGGTCAAAATGCGCCTTGCCGATGCGCAGCAGCCGCACCTGGTAGTCGGGGTAGAAGCCGCCATGGCGGACCTGATGGCCCACGATGATGTTGTAGCGTGGCACGGCCCAGCCAACCTCGGGCCGGTCTGCCATGACCCGGCGTATCTCCTGGCCCAGCTCCGGTGTGGCGCGTTCGTCAGCGTCGACAAAGAATATCCAGTCGGTCCCCAGGGCCGCGGCTTCCTCCAGCGCGGCATTGCGCTGAATGGCCCAGCCCTCGAAGGCTCGCTGAGTCACTATTGCACCGGCTGCTCGGGCCAGCTCTATAGTGGCGTCGCTGCTGAAGGAGTCCGACACCAGGACCGCATCCGCCCACCTCACGCTTTCGATGCAAGCTGCGATATGGCGGGCCTCGTTCTTGGTCAGAATAGCGGCGACAAGCTTCATAGATACACTGCTAACCGCCGGCAAGCCGTCTCAAGGTGTCGTAAGTGGCCAGGCGCTCGGCCAGGTCGGGTGGGTTGATCTGCCGTGCCCGCCGTGCCTCGGCTTGTGCCCCAGATCGCACCAGGCTTTGAGCCAGGCGATTGAATAGCGGCCCATGATAGCGACGAAAGTAGCGTAGACGGCTGCGCCACAAGGCCTCGACCATCGCCCCGCGGAACTGGCCGGTGCTGGCACCGCCATGGTGGGTGATCACCGCGGCCGGTACACAGGCCAGAGGCCAACCTGCTGCCTGCAGGCGCCGCTGCCAGTCCATCTCCTCACAGTACATGAAGTAGCCTTCGTCCAGCAGGCCGATCGTCTCGATGGCCTCACGCCGCACCATGAGCGCAGCCCCGAGCACGAAATCCACCGCGAAGGGCTGTCCTGTTTCGTATAGCTGGCGGCTGTAGCGCCCGTTCCAGCGGGAGTCCAGTAGCCGGTTCAGCCGGCCCGGCGGCGGATAGAGGTCGAAGTAGATCTGGGCCAGGCCGGGGAAACCAAACGCGCTGTGCTGAAAGGAGCCGTCGGGATAGATCAGGCGCGCACCGCACCCCCCATAGCGGGGCTGGTCGTCGAGAAAAGCCACTAGCTGCGCCAGGGAGTCCTCGTGGACCACGGTATCTGGATTCAGTAGCAAGACATAACGCGGCAATCCAGCTGCGCTGGAAAGCTGCGCCGAGCCCGTTGCCCGGGTCTCGGCGCCCGTGGGTTGGAACCCTAGCAGTCGTAGTGCCCTGTTATTGCCCCCGGCGAACCCCAGGTTCTGCTGGCTAGCCACCAGGCGGGCCTGGGGATACTCAGTTGCGACCATGTGCGTACTGTTGTCCCCGGAAGCATTGTCGACTACCCAGACCTCAGCAGCCAGCTCAGGGCAGGCAGCCAGGTTGGCGAACACTGAGCGCAGGCATTCGCGCAGCAACTCCCGCACATTGTAGCTTACGACGATGATAGCCAGGTCCAGCTGTGCAGCCTTTCAGGGCGTTCCAACGCTCACGCTGATGCGGTCCACGTAGTTGTTGGGCACGCCCACGAACTCGTGGATCAAGCCACCCCACCAGAAGTTGGTGCCCACGGGCGGCGGCTTGTCGAACTCGACGCAACCGTAGGTCAGGGCCCGCTCGCCGGGCAGCAAGTACCACTGCTCTCTGCCATCGATCAATCGGCGCTCCAGGTCTTCCTGGCGGCCAATGGCCCATCGGAAGGGGAAATCGTAGCCTGTGGTGTCGTAGTTCACCCCAAAGCGCCACACGCCGGCCTGCTGGTAGAAGCTGGAGTCGTCCTGTGTCTCGGCCAGGGTGTTGTGGTTCTCGCCGAACCTGTAGGTCGTGCCCGGCCACGGCCCGGCGGTGCGGATGCTAACCGTGCCCTCGTTTTGAATCGTGGCCGTAAAGCACAGGCTGCTGCCCAGCGGCACGTTTACGACCCGGTTCACCTCGCCCTGCCAGTCGATCTCGCTTTGCAGGATGTCGGCGCGCGGCTTGCCGCCATCCTCGATGGTGAGAGTCGAGCTCACGACGACATGGTTACCCGCCAGGTCTCGGGCCTCGCCCAACACCACATAAGTACCATCCGGCGGCGCCTCAGCGCCCTGGTCCACGTCGGCCTCATACCGGTATTCGTGGTGTCCCTTCTGGCCAGGCCTGATCACCCGTTCCCGCTCGGCGACATAATACTTGAACGCCGGCTGTGCAGGGTCGATCAGGTAGACCTGCACATCCTCCACGTCCTTGGGCAGGTAGTAGGAGATGGATACCCAGTCGTCGATGCTGTCCTGGTTGGGCGTGAAGGTCTGCGGCACTACCGTGAAGTTCTGTAGCTCGGGCAAGGCGGTGTCGCCGCCGGCCAGGGTGATGGTGCCGGACTCGGTGGTGGTGTTGCCGTTCTTGTCGGTCGCCTCCACGTTCCAGCGATAGACGCCGTCCGGCAACACCCGGCCCAGGACCTGCTGGGGCCCATACCCGTTGTCCACAAGTTCGGGTTCGTTGATCACGCCGCCCCAGGCCACGCCGTAGGTGCCGGGTGAGCGCAGCTGATCATTCCGGAAGTAGTGGCGGTTGCCCTGCTGGTCCTCGAAGTAGATCGATACGTTGGCGCTGCGTCCCAGCTTGTAGCGGATATTGGTGGCATCGGTGACACCGTCTGCATTTGGGCTGATGACATCAGGCTCGACGCTAACATCGTACAGCAGCGGCCGCAGGCTGCAGCTGGCGCTCATTGCCAGCACCAGAATCAGCACCAGTCCAGCCACGGCGGTCTTGGTCAAGCGCACAGGGCAGGCCTCCAGCTCGTCCAACGGGATGCCGGTGGCTGGTCTGCTCGACCTGCATAGGGCCACCGGCTCACAGTCGAGTCTACCAGAAGGCCCTTTGTTCGTCAAGGCACGAGGTCGCAGTGCACCGGTCGCAGTTTTGCCATCTGGCAGCCTTGTGCTACAATGCACACAATTGGCGTACAACCTGTCTTCCCGCCGAGACAGCTAGAGAGCACCTCTTGGCAACTGCAATGCAGCAGCCCCGCTATCGGAAGGTCTCCCCATCCCCTTTTGTCCACAGGCCAGGGAGGGACTTTTCGTGTTTTTCAGCCTTATGGTATAATCGCAGCGTTTGTGCCGTCTTCTACAAGGACACCGTCCCTGTCCTGCTTGGAGTTGCCACGGCTTTCCCCTGTTGGAGGACCCACTAGATGACGCTCTCGAATTTCCAGTTCATCATGATCCTGGCCCTGGTTGCATTCATATTCCCGTTCGTTGGCGTGTCTGTTGCGTGGCTGCTCCGGCCCAAGAAGTCCAATCCCCTCAAGACCACGACCTACGAGTGCGGCATGGAGACCTATGGCGATGCCTGGAGCCAGTTCAAGGCCCAGTACTATCTCTATGCTCTCATCTTTGTGATTTTTGACATTGAGGCAGTATTCCTGTTCCCCTGGGCCGTTGCCTACAACAAGCTCCCCATCTTCTCCCTGGTGGTCGTAGGCACTTTCGTTCTGATCCTGCTGGAAAGCCTGATCTACGCCTGGCGTACTCGGGCCTTAGAGTGGAGCTAGTACCGGCTCCGTGTCTGGCCGTGAACCCTCGCCTGTGACCCGATTTTGCCAGATGGAGTGCCTTCATGGAGACCATATTCGGGTTTGTTCGCGATCCTAGGTCGATCGGGCCGTGGTTCTACGACCTGATGATCAGCTGGGGGCTTGCCCCAGGTCTGGCCACGGTGATTGGCGATGTCATCGGAGTGCTCCTGTTGTTGGTTGTCGTGTTGACCTCAGCCATCTTCTTGATTTGGGCTGAGCGCAAGGTCGCTGCCCGGCTACAGGATCGCATTGGGCCCAACCGGGCCGGTCCCTATGGGCTGTTGCAGACGATGGCGGATATCGTCAAGCTGCTCACCAAGGAAGATATCACACCGGCCGGCGCTGATCGTATCGCCTACAACCTGGCACCTGCCCTGTCGGTGGCACAGATCATCCTGGTGGCAGCCGTGATCCCCGTTGGCGTTGGCCTGATCGGTGCTGACCTGAACGTGGGCGTGCTGTACATCGTGGCCATGAGTGGCCTGGCCGCCATGGGCGCGCTCATGGCCGGATGGAGCTCCAACAACAAGTATGCTCTACTGGGCGGCTTTCGCGTCGTGGCCCAACTTCTAAGCTACGAGATCCCCATCATCTTCGCCATGCTGTGCGTGGTGCTCTTGGCCGGAACCATGAGCATGAACGGGCTGGCTGAGGCCCAGGGTGGTACCTTCTTCCGCATCATCCCCGCCTGGTATATCTTCGTGGTACCCCTGGCGTTCGTGGTCTTCTTTGTGGCCGCCCTGGCCGAGGGTGAGCGGGCTCCTTTCGACCTTCTGGAGGCCGAGAGCGAAATTGTTGCCGGCTTCAATATCGAATACAGTGGCCTGAAGTTTGCCTGGTTCTTCCTGCAGTTCTTTGTCAATAGCCTGCTCCTCAGTGCGGTCATTGCAACCCTGTTCCTTGGTGGCTGGCAGGGTCCCTTTGTCGACCAGTTCCCGCTCCTTGGGATCTTCTACTTCTTCGCCAAGACTACCCTGGTCTTGTTCGCCCTGATGTGGGTTCGTGCCACCTTCCCTCGCCTGCGCATCGACCAGATGATGGCTTTCTGCTGGAAGGTCCTGGTGCCACTGTCCCTGGTCGCAGTGGCACTCACCGCCCTAATCATCAAGTTTCCTATCAGCCGCGATTTTCAGATGGCCATCCTTTTCGTGACCAACATCGTGGCTCTCCTGGTTGGCCTGGGCCTCCTGGGCCGGGCCCTGCGTCAGGATGTAGAGCGCCGGCGCGATAAGCTGCCGGCGAGCCCTGCTCGCGTGTGATCGGTTGCTCCGGCCGGTCTCTCTAGGAGTCGTTATGCCCATCACGTCCACGCAGGTTGTCTTCATTCTCATCGCCCTGTTTACCGTGGGCTCTGGCCTCGGCGTCGTGGTCAGCCGTAACCTGTTCCACGCGGCGCTGTGGTTGGTAGCCTCCTTCTTCGGCGTGGCCGCCATCTACGCCATGCTGGAGGCGGAGTTCCTGGCCGTGGCCCAGGTGCTCATCTACATCGGCGCCATCTCTACCCTGATCATATTCGCCGCCATGTTGACCCGAGGCATGATGCTAGGCCGGGTCGTGCTGCGCAACTACCAGTGGGGCATCGCTGCCATCGTGGCGGTCCTGGTGTTTGCCGTGCTGGTTGCCGTGCTGGTGCAGGTCAACTGGCCGGTGGTGCAACAGGCGGTGCCGGACAATGTCATCGCCCTGATCGGCCAAGCCTTCGTGACCAGCTATATCGTGCCTTTCGAAGTGATCGCCGTGCTGTTGTCGGTGGCACTCATCGGCGCGATCCTCATCGCGCGGGAGGGCTAAGCCATGGTTCCACTGTCCTGGTATCTAATCGTGGCCGCAGCGTTGTTCTGCTTAGGATTATACGGTACGCTATCCCGGCGCAATGCCATCGCCGTGTTGATGGGCGTCGAGCTGATCCTCAATGCCGTCAACATCAACCTGGTCGCGTTCAACCGCTATACAACACCCGCCATCGTAACCGGGCAGGTGTTTGCCATCTTTGTGCTGGCCGTAGCAGCGGCCGAGGCTGCCGTTGGCCTGGCCCTGATCATCGCGATCTATCGCACGCGAGATAGCATCAACCTGGAAGACGCCGACCTGATGAAGGGCTAGGCCCTTCTCCGTGCTGCGCAGGCGCCGCCCGTCCCGCATCCGGTCGCCCGTGCTGCGCTGCTTTCCAACCGAGTGCTCAACTCGCCATTAGGACCTGTGCTGGCCGTCCATGCCCAAGAAGGTGCTCCTGCAAGGTACGTTGGAAGAGCAGGCCGCTCAACTGTACGATGTGGCCACGGCAGCGCTGGCTGATGGCCGTTATAGCAGTGCCTATCGCTATCTGCTGGAGATCGACCAGGCAGTGCCCGGCTTTCGCGATGTGCCCCAGCTGCTGAAGAAAGCGGCCTATGCCAAGCGAGAGCAACGCTTCCTGATCACCGGCGCCATCGGTGGGTTGATGGCCATGGTAATCCTGGCTCGCCTGTTAGGTGCTGCTAACGAGTGGATCTTCCTGGGCGCAGCCGTTGCCGGCCTGTTCGGCGGACTATTTGCCGGCGGCCTGCTGTTTCGCACGATCGCTGGACCACTGTAGAACTCGCGATGACGAACGGCGCTATCATTCCGGCTTGACGTACTTACCCTGCGTCCCAGGGTGGCCGTCCGGACTATTATCCCGGACGCCCCGGTAGCCGAGGTGTCTGAATGGCAAACTCAAACTGGCTTATCCTTCTTATCCCACTCCTGCCCCTGCTGGCGTTTGCCGCCATCGTGCTGTTCACCAAGAACAGCAAGCGATTGAGCGCACTCCTGGCCATCGCAGCGATCTCGGTTTCGTGGGTCATTTCCTGGCTGATCATCCTGCCCGGTCTCGCCTCGGGGGAGTTGCAGGAGCACCCGCTGGATCTTCCCTTGCTAAGCCTGCCAACGGGTAGCACGACGCTGCAACTGGGATTCACCATCGATCCTCTCACCGGCGTCATGCTGTTCATGGTCCCCTTCGTCTGTCTCATGATCTTCATCTATTCCTGGGGCTACATGGGGATTGGCTTGCCCCAGGGCGAGCACGACCGCCGCGGCTGGCCGACTGAGTCCGGGCACGTAGATCCCATGGCCAGCCGTTTCTTTGCCTACATCTCGCTGTTCGCCACCGGCATGCTGGGGCTGGTTCTGGCCGCCGACCTGCTCACCCTGTTCATCTTCTGGGAGATCATGGGCCTGTGTTCCTACCTGCTGATCGGCTTCTGGTTTGCCCGCAAGTATGAGGATCCCAGCCGGATAACTCCCAAGCAGGCCGGCCTGAAGGCCTTCCTCACCACCCGCGTGGGCGATGCCATCATGCTGATCGGCATGATGTTGCTCTACGTGGCCTCTTCGGCCGTCACCGGAGGCGAGGCCGGGCTCACCTTCAGCCTGTTATTCGAGCCCGAGGTCCTGGACCAGATGGCCGCCATCACGGTTCTGGGTCTGTCCCTGACCACGCTGATCGGCATCCTGATCGTCTGGGGTGGCATCGGCAAATCCGCCCAGTTTCCCCTGCACGTCTGGTTGCCCGACGCCATGGAGGGCCCTACGCCGGTCAGCGCTCTGATCCATGCCGCCACCATGGTGTCCGCCGGTGTGTACTTGATCATCCGAACCTATCCCCTCATGTTGGCCGGCACACCTGGTACCCTGCTTTTCATTGGCGTGATCGGCGCCTTCACTGCCCTGTTCGCATCCACCATCGCCGTGGCCCAAAATGACATCAAA
>JAULUH010000359.1:0-5523 GCA_032111745.1 Anaerolineae bacterium
CTGCTCGTCGCCGAGGTCATGGGGCACCAGGACGCTGAAGCGGTGGGCGGCGTCCACCACGTCGGCATAGGTGACCGGGCGCAGCCCGGGCTCATCGCCGGCTGTGGGATCGCCATAGACGAGGCCGCCGATGTCCCGGGTGCGGAAGTGCTCCACCAGGCGTACCCGGCCACGGGCCAGGCAGGCCGGGTCGAACAGGCTCTCGTCGACCTGTGTGTCCACGTACAGCCGCACGGCGGTCAGCACGCCCGGCACGGTGCCGCGCTGGCGGTACAGCCGGTCGGCGTGGCGGATGAAGAAACGCCGCCGGGCCTCATCCCAAAGGGGGTCCAGGACCACGCCCAGCCAGCAGCCCAGCCAGTCCAGGGTATCCGGCGGGGCCGTGCGGGGATCGAAGAGGGTGGCCGCGGCCTCGATGGCATCCTCCAGGTTGGTGTAGAAGCCCTCGAAGTTGGCCAGCCAGCGCTCCAGGAAGGAGGCGGGGCCGGGTTCCTCCCGGTAGATGGCGGGCAGGTATTGCTCCAGGTAGGAGAAACGGGGAAACCAGGCCCGGGCGGCGCGCAGGGCCGGGGTGGAGCGGCCCGTGCCAACAAGGGTGAGCTCCAGCTGCAGATAGCGGCCCCTGACTTCCTGGAAGAGCAGCTCCCAGGTGCCGGTACCCTCCAGGGCCTGGAGCTCGCCGGCCCAGGGATCGTAATACGGCAGCTCGGCGCCGGCGGAGCGCCGGTAGGGGGAGGGCTGCTGGAGCCAGCCGCCCTGGGCTAGCAGGTCGGGCTCGTCGGCGGCCCGAGCGCGCACGGTAACCGTGGTGCCGGGTGGGATCCTGGCATCGAGCATCAGCCGGTGCCACACGCAGCCGGGCTGGCCGCTGTCCATGGATGATGATGGGCTGGCGAAGGCGATGGGCGTGGTAAGCACGGCCCGGCCCATGTACTGGCACTCCACCAGGGCCTGCAGGGGCACCCAGCGATCGGAGAAGTCATAGAAGAGCCGCTCGCCGGCTCCGGCCAGGGCCTTGCCCTCCCAGCGGCGCAGGGGCAGATATTCCCGCAGGTCCACCAGCTGGCCCTGGGACCGGTCCAGGGCAAAGGCCATGACCTGGTTGCCATCGCGCTCGGCCAGGTAGAAGACTGAGGGCCCGGCAATGGCCGCGGCCCCTGGCGAGCTGGCCGCCATACCACCGGCGCCGAGCACGCCGCGGAAATGGACGAAATCGTGGGCCGCCACGGAAAACAGCCGCGTGCCACCCTCGCCCAACTCCGGATCGGTGACCCGCACGGCATCCTCCAGGGAGTAGGCGGCCAGCTGGGAAGCGCCGGAGTACTCGTAGATGATGGAATAGGGACGGGAGGGGACGGTGTCGAGGATGAAGACCGTGCCGTCTGGGCCGGGCTCGATGCTCACGGGCGAGGCAGGGGCCGCAGATGCACCCGCAGCCAGCACATAGCCCTCCGGCATAGCTGCCACCGGCTCCACGTTGCGCCGGGCGCCCGCCTCAGTAGGCTGGAACGGCGACTCATTGGCGTCTTCGACCTGCGCCATGAGGCGGAAGTCCGCGTCCAGCACCCAGTAAGAGAGGTGATCCCGGTCCAAGATCAGGACGCCGCCGTCGGGGGTTGCCACCATATCCCAGGGCGCAAAGTCCACCTCGGCGGGCCAGCGCAACAGCAGGGGTGCCCCCCCGCCGTGCAGATCGAAGATCCACAGGCCGTGCTGGTGGACGTCGCCCACCACCAGATAGTGGCGGGTGGTGACCGCCAACCCGCGCAGGAGGCCGGGACGCTGAGACGGCTGGTGCTTCGGCGCAAAGGCGCCGGTGTCCTCCGGGGCGCAGCTGGCGGACAGATCGTCTACCTGCCAGAAGGGCTGCGAGCGCCGGGCTGCATAGGGCAGGAAGCGGACGCCGGTCTCAGCCTCGTCGATGAAGTACCAGTTGCCGTAGCGATCCTGATCGGCGCCGCGCCGGCTGGCACGTTCCAGGGGTGGCGTGCGCTTGGCCCGGCGGAACAGGGGCACCGTGCGGGTCAGGCGCAGGGTGCGCGTGGCCTCGTCCCACTCCAGCGCCGGGTCCTGGTGCGCCCGCCACAGCTCGGCCAGGGGCTGCTCGCTACCGTCGGCGTGGCAGCGGCCCCAGTCGTCGGGCCCGTATAGCAGGTGAAACTTGGTCTGGTTGACGTCCACAGCTTACTCCTGCGACACTCAGCAGGTCTGGGGCAGCACGGGCACCGGCACCATGGTCGGTGGCACGTCCACGGCCGGCTGCTGGCCCAGGAGGGCGGCCAGGTCCTCAGCCTCGCCCTCGCGCACGCTGAGGCCCACCAGGTGGGGCAGCTGCAGGCCGGCCATCTGTACCCGCTCCACATCGGTCAGCGTCGAGCCGGCCGGTGTGAGCACGCCGAGCTTGATGGACTGCACGTAGCGTACACCGCTGACGCGGGTGGCCACCGCCTCCAGGTCCTGCCGGCGCACCTCCATGCCCAGGGGCCAGCCGGTGCCCCGCAGGTCCGCACAGCCCTGGGTGGTCTCACCGTCGGGTGCCGGGCAGACCGGGTCCAGGCTGGCGGCGCCGGGAACGGCCGGGCCACCGGTGAGCGGCGAGAGGTAGCTCATCAAGGCCTCCCGCACCTCGCGACGCACCTGCTCGCGCAGCTGGCCCGGCAGGGTAACGATGCCCACGGACACCCAGAGGGAGACGTACTCTGGCCCGCGCACGAAGATCTCGGTAGTCACCAGGCGCCGCGGGTCCAGCCACTGGCACACGGCGTCGAGGAAGAGCCGGTCGGGCTGCGGAGCATCAGGCTGGACCGGGTCATCCCTGGGGACGACCAGCAGGGTTACGGCACCGGGCCAGGGCTCTTCCACGCCGCCGGGCTGGAGTTTGTCGGGGTGAAAGAGGGGGAGCACCTCAACGCGCCCCACGTCGATGCCAGGCGTGCGCAGCACCAGGTCGCGGAAGTCGCTGGCCGTCACCAGGCGATCGCGGTGTTTCAGATAGCGCGGGATGTTGCGCTCGCCGTCGGCCACGGTTTCGCCGGCGCCGCCACCCCACGTGGGCAGCGGATTCTCGACCTTGAAGCCCCCCGGCAGCACCGGGCTCTTGCTGATGGCCCCGAGAGCCACCTTGCCATCGGGCCCGCCGCCATACTCGTAAGACACGCGGATAGCCCGGCCCAGCGCTGGCCGCAGCCCGCGCAGGCCATCGCCAAAGATGACCAGGCCCGACTCCGGGTCCAGGGTATAGACCGGGTCGGCGGGCCGCGCCGCGTAGAGGTCGTCGACACGGCGCCAGTTGTCCCAACCGCCGTCGGCGTTTTGCACCTCCAGGATGAAGCCCTCCGCGGCCGGACCGGCGGTGGGGTCGAGGATGACCGGGGTGTTGGCGACCTTAAGGGCCTGGTCAGGCGTGCCCGTGCCCAGGCCCAGCCGCTCGTGGGTAACCGGTACGGCCTGGACCACCCGGGCGGCGTTGGCGCCGACCCAGGTCAGCTGGGCCTTCTGCTGGATCTGGCCGGTGGCCGGCTGATCCTGGCCGGCTTCGGGCAGGCGCACGCGGATCCAGGTGGCGATGCGTTTGGCCAGGGCCTTGTCCTCGACCAGGGGCGGATAGTCGCCGGTGCCCTCCTCCTCAGGGTCGAAGTCCCACACCAGAAGCCGCCCGTAGGAGGGCAGGGTGAGCTGGACGATGCCGGGCTTCTCCAGGACGTTCTCGGCGTATTCCACCTCCAGCCGCACATAGCGCGCGGGCCCCACGCCCACCCCCGGCTCCCCGGACGGATCGGGCTCGGGAGCGGCGATCTCGAACACCAGGCCCGGGTCCGCGACCGGCTGGCCTTCGTACACGACGGGCTCCAGGGCCAGGCCTGTGCACTCGGGAGAGGGGTAGATGCCCAGGGTCAGGGTCTGGCCGGCGATGGCCGCGCGCACGGCGTCCACGGGCACGTTCTTGGGACCGACCAGGGCCACCCAGAGGGAGCGGTCGATGGTGCCCTGCTGGCTATCGGCCAGGTTGACTACCGGATTGGGCTTGCCGATCTCCGGCACTTCCAGCGGCGTGGACTTGTAGAACTGGAGCTGGTCGGTGCCGGTCTCGAGGAAGGAATCGTAGAGCAGGCGATACTGGGCTAGAGTGGCCTCGTCGAGGGCAGCCTGGGGCCGCTTGTAGAAGACGGCCGAGGTGACAGGCAGGATGCAGACGGCGGTGCGGGTGCGGAAGGGCACCTTGCCGGCCCGCAGCTCGATGCCGGCCTCCAGGGGCCAGGCCTGGACCGGGCCGCGCTCGTTGCGAAAGGCCACCAGCCCCCGGCCCGGCGTGGCCGGCTGCAGGGGAACGCCCAGGAGGGTCAGGAACTTGCGCCGGTTGGCCTCGGGGATGCGGTTGGCGCGGTAGAGCAGGTTCTCCGTCATGAAGGCGAAGAGCTGCAGCACCGTGATGCCGGGATCGCTGTCGTTGAAGTTGGTCCACTCGGGGGTGTGGACCGGGATGCGGGCCAGGGCTTCGGCGTAGAGCTGTTCGAAGTTGCGGTCGTCCAGTTGGGGGACTGTGATCGGCATCGGGAACCCTCCTAGGCCTGCAACGCCAGGGTCATGTTGAGCCGCTCGCGCTGCTGCGTAGCGATCAGGGTGTAGATGACGGTGATGTCGACGGCGCGTTGATCCGTGGGGTTGGTGGCGACGATCACGTCGTCGAGGGTGATGCGCGGCTCCCAGCGCTGGAGCGAGCGCTTGACCTCTTCCTGGATCAGACGCAGGGTGCCGACGGTATTGGGCTCGAAGAGGAAGCGCTCCAGGCCGCAGCCGAAGTCGGGCCGCATCAGCCGCTCGCCGGGCCGGGTGCGCAGGATGATGCAGATGGACTCGCGCACGTTGAGCTCGCCGGCCGACCACACCATCTGGCCATTGGGTGCCACCCGGGGTGGAAACCCCAGGCCTCGTCCGTACAGATCAGCAGATAGGGCCATTGCCAGGCGCTCCCTAGCTAGCTCTTCTTCACCGGGATGGGGAAACAGATCTTCAGGAAGGGCAGCCACCAGAAGATGAAGTTGAGCGAGATCAGAAAGATGAACATCACGATAAACGCCACCAGAAAGATGATCTGCAGTGAGAAGGAGCAGATCATGCCCAGCTCCCAGCTCACCGAGCCGTCCGACAGGCCGCCACCGTCGAGCATGTCCTTGTTGATGCGGTTCATGACATCCCGCAGCTCCGGGGACATCTGCAGGCCCACGCCCCGCTTGTACTTGCGCAGGTCCTTCATGGCGATGCTGGGCAGCTCGATGCGGATGGGGCGGGCCGGCGCGTCGGGATCGAAGTATTTGGCGAGGGTGAAAACATCGCTCTCCTGGCTGACCAGCGGGGGACAGCCCGGGCGCTCGTACACCAGGCGCACGAAAAGCTGCCCGGCCTGGGGTGCTTCCGGCTGGTCCGAGCGGTCGATCACCACCTGGCTCTGCAGGAGGGTGATGACCTCCTCCGGCACGGCGGCGGGCGAGGGGGTCTCCACCAGGGCCTCAGCCAGGGCTTTGT
>JAULUH010000360.1:0-7534 GCA_032111745.1 Anaerolineae bacterium
GCTGTGGTACCCGGGGCGTTGGGCATGATTGGGTGGGCGTGGGGTGGCGGCCGCCGCCACGCCTCGCCAAGCCATTCATGCCCTACTACTACCAATGACACCCTTAACATTATAGCCTACCTGAGGCGACAGCGAAAACTCCGATACCAACCACCACGCCCGAGCCCCAGGCCACCGGCCCGCAAAAAGAGGAGTGCGCCTCGGTCAGCCCGGCCGAGACGCACAAAGGGAGGGGGAAGGAAGGGTAACGCAAGACACCCTATAGACGAAGCCTTCGGTCCTACGGTTCCCGGCCACATTGACAATTTGTGGCCTATTGGTTAAGATTCCTGCATCATGCAATCATTGCAGCTCCGCCAGCGGGAGTATCTACTGCAGATCAGTCGTGCTATGACGGCTCAACTGGATCTGGCTTCCCTGCTGCGCCTGATTCTGAACAACGCCACCGACATGCTGGGCGGCCAGGTCGGACTCATCGTCCTGCGCCAGCCCGACGGCCGCCTGGCCCCCCAGGCCGTGTACGGCATCCCCAAGGCCCGGTTGGCTCGGCTGGCGCCCCTGCTGGCCGAGCTCTCCGATCTGGCGCCGTCCGGCGATGGCCGCCTGGCCCTGCCCGAGCTCTCCCTGCCCCTCCTATCCGCCGCAGCCGGCGTCCCCCTGCGCCAGGTCGTGAATTTGCCCCTGCGCATCGGCGATGAGCTGCTGGGCGCTATCTATGTCTTTCGCACCGGCGGGGCTGCCTTCGGTACCAACGAACGCCAGCTGCTGCAAAGCTTCGCCGATCAGGCCGCTATTGCCGTGCGCAATGCCCGCCTCTACGAGGAGGTGGTAGCTGAGAAGAAACAGCTGGACGCCATCGTCGAGAACAGCGCCGATGGCGTGATGATCCTCTCGCCGGATCGTCGCATCCAGGTCATGAACCGTACCCTGTCCGCCATGACCGGCTGGCCTCCTGAGGAGGCCATTGGCGAACCCTGCTGGAAGGTTCTCCCCCTGGAGACAACTTCCCCTCTGCCCCATCCCTGCTCCACCGATGAGTTGGCCATGGAGCTACCCGAGGGCCAATCACTGTCCGTGGAGGGCGAACTCACCCGGCCGGGCGGCTCCAAGCTCACCCTTGGAGTCACCTATACTCCTCTCTACGATGATGACGGCCAGCTCATCAACATCATCGTCAACGTCATGGACATCACGCGCTTCCGTGAGGCCGAACGTCTAAAGTCCACCTTCGTCAGCGTGATCTCGCACGAGCTCAAGACACCCGTCTCTCTGATCAAGGGCTACGCCAGCACCCTCAGCCGTTCCGACGCCGCCTGGGACGTCGAAACCCTGCGCGAGGGCCTCGAGGTCATCGAGGAGGAGGCCGACCGCCTCAACTATCTCATCGATAACCTGCTGGATGCCAGCCGTATCCAGGCCGGTGCCTTCCGGCTGGACCTGGGCGATGTGAACCTGGAGCGCCTGGCTCAGAAATCCGTCGACGGTTTTCGCCTCCAGACCGGCCAGCATCAGTTCGATCTGGACTTCCCGGCGGACCTGCCTACCGTAGTGGCCGACGAAACCCGCTTGCGCCAGGTGCTGGACAACCTGATCAGCAACGCCATCAAGTACTCCCCCGAAGGGGGCACCATCCGTATCGGTGCCTGGCAGGACCGCAATGCCGTCACCACCTACGTGGCCGATCAGGGCATCGGCATCCCGGCCGATGAGCAGAGCCGGCTTTTTGACAGCTTCTATCGGGTCGATTCGGGGCTGCGCCGCCAGACCAAGGGCACCGGCCTTGGTCTGTACCTGTCCAAGGCCATCGTCGAGGCCCATGATGGACAGTTCTGGGTGCGCAGCGAGCCTGGCCAGGGGTCCACATTCTTCTTCAGCCTGCCGTTGGGCAACGGAACGGTTGGCCCACCAGATGGAGCAAACAGCCACCATGCCTGAAGGGAAACGCATCCTGATCGTCGACGACGAGCCCCGCATTCGCCACTTCGTGCGCATGAACCTCCAGCTGGAGAACTTTCAGGTCAGCGAGGCCAGCAACGGGCTGGAGGCCGTGCGCAAGGTGCGGGAGGAGATGCCTGACCTGGCCGTCCTGGACGTGGAAATGCCCAAGTTGGACGGTTTCGAGACCCTGGCCGAGATCCGGCGCACCTCGCCGGTGCCTGTCATCATGCTCACCGTCCGGGGAGACGAGGAGGATCGTATCAAGGGGCTCGACCTGGGTGCCGACGACTATGTCACCAAGCCCTTCAGCGCCCGGGAGCTGGTCAGCCGGATCAACGCCGTCCTACGCCGTGTCGAATTGAGCTTGCCTGCTGAGCGCAGCAATCGTATCGACATCGACGATCGCCTGACTGTGGACTTCGACCGCCGCGAGGTCCTGGTGGACGGCGAGCCGGTCAAGCTGCGCCCAACCGAGTACCGGCTGCTCTATCACCTGGTGCAGAACGCCGGCTGGACCATGACCCACGAGCAGCTCCTGTCCAAGGTCTGGGGGCCGGAGTATGTGGACGACAACCAGCTGCTGCGGCTCTACGTCACCTATTTGCGGCAGAAGATCGAACCCGACCCATCTAACCCGCGCTATATCTTCAACGAGCGCGGGGTCGGCTACCGTTTCGCCGATTTTCGGCGCCAGTCCCAGTGATCCACTAGAGGAGGACATCCCATGCCTACCTACATCCTGCTCAGCACGCTGACCGACGAAGGCGCGGCCACGCTGAAATACAAGCCCGGCCGGCTGAAGGAGGTCAACGAGGAGCTCAAGGAGCTCGGCGCCCTGGTTAAGGAGCAATTCGCCGTGCTCGGGCCCTACGATTTTGTTAACATCGTGGAAGCACCCGACAATGAGACCATCGCCCGCGTCTCCATCGAGCTGTCTGCACGCGGTAGCATCCGTATCCTGACCCTGCCCGCCGTGCCCATCGACGACTTCATCGATAGCCTGAGCTGAGCCGTCGCAATCGCTCGTGGTGACGGCTTCAGCCGTCGCTGCCAACATCGACCTTGATACGGGTTCCCAACCTATGGCCGCAACGACCATGCCTGCACGCGCTCCCCAGCGCCCATCACCCCTCGAGTCCCAGATCTTCCCCTCGCGGCCGCGGGAGACAGTCCAGGTGCGGTTCGACGATGGCCGCATCTTCGAAGGTCCCCCCGGCTATACCCTTGAGCACTTCGCCTGCATCGCCAATCCCGATCCCGAGCTGATCTACGTGGCCGCCGTGGTCGACGGCGCGCTGGTCGAGCTCACCATGCCCGTCCTGCGCGACCTGGACGTGCGGCTCATCGACCTGGGCGATCAGGACGGCATGCGCATCTATCGCCGTTCCCTGACCTTCATGCTGGTGGCCGCAGTGCGCGAGCTCTTTCCGGGCTCCCGCCTTCATATCGAACACTCCATGACCTTCGGCGGGCTCTATTGCCATACCGAGGGCCGGCCCGCCTTCACACCGGAGGAACTGCAGCGTATCGAGCACCGTATGCACGAGCTCGTGCAGCAGAACCTGCCCATCAAGCGTGATGAGCTGTCCATCGAGGATGCCGTGACCGAGTTCCGGCAACGGGGCGACGAGGAGAAGGCCAGCCTCCTGGCTCAGTCCAACAAGCGCGCCGTGGCTATCTACCAACTGGACCATGCCCGCGACCATTTTCACGGCTACATGGTGCCCGGAACCGGCTATCTGCGCTGGTTTGACCTGGTCCCCTACGCCGCCGGCTTCGTCTTGCACTACCCCCGGCGCCACGAACCTACCAGGTTGCAGCCCTTCGAGGCCTCCGCGCGCTTGGTCCAGGTATTCCATGAGTACAGCCAGTGGCTGGAGCTAATAGACGTGCGCAACCTGCCTGCGCTCAACCGGGCCGTGGTAGATGGCCGCATTCGCGAGGTCGTGCTGGTATCTGAGGCTCTGCACGAGCAGCGCATCGCTGCCATCGCCAGTGCCATCTCCGCGGAGCACGACCGGGTAGCCGCCGTCCTGATCGCCGGCCCCTCCTCCTCAGGCAAGACCACCTTCGCCCGCCGCTTGTCCGTCCAACTGCTGGCCAACGGCCTGCAGCCGGTGGCCCTCAGCCTGGATGACTGGTTTGTCGATCGGGAATTCACTCCGCTGGACGACGAGGGCAAACACGACTTCGAGGCCTTGCAGGCCATCGACCTGGAGCTGTTCAACGCCGATCTCCAGCATCTCATGGCCGGCCGGAGCGTCACCCTGCCCCACTATAACTTCCACACCGGCCAGCGCGAGACAGGCCAGACGCTGCAGATTACACCCCAGCACATCATCCTGGTGGAGGGCATCCACGGGCTGAACCCACAGCTGGTGCCGGAGATACCGGCCGAGCGCCTGTACCGTATCTACATTTCCGCCCTGACCCAGCTCAACCTGGATCGTCACAATCGCGTCTCCACCACCGACACCCGCATCATCCGCCGCATTGTGCGCGACGCCGCCCGGCGTGGCTATACGGCCGCCGATACCATTGCCCGCTGGCCCAGCGTCCAGAGGGGCGAGTGGCAGTGGATCTTCCCGTACCAGGAATACGCCGACGTCATGTTCAACTCCGCCCTGGTCTATGAGCTGGCCGTGTTGCGGTCGCTAGCCGAGCCTCTGCTGCTATCGGTGGATCCGGGCACCCCTGAGCGGCTGGAGGCTGATCGCTTGTTATCCATGTTGCGCTGGTTCACGCCCTGTGCCCCCGACCTGGTGCCGGACAACTCCATCCTGCGCGAGTTTATCGGCGGATCGATCATGGAGCAGTTCCAGCCCTGGCTGCGCGCCAACCATCATCCGGTTATCGCCTGATCGGGGAACCAGCTTGCAGCTGCCATCGTCTTCGACGTAGCACCTGAGCCAGCGGGGGACACCCGATTTTCGAGTTTCTTGCCATTTCCCTGGGGTTCGGTTAAAATGAAAAGCCCTTTTCGGTTGCACCATGCAACGATCAAGCTGGAGGAGAGGCATCCCGTGAGTTCCATGCAGTCTTCAACCATGCCACGCCACGCTCGGCGCCGCCCGGCTGGCGTGCTTTCCGTAGTGACGCTGTGTGCACTGCTTCTGACTGCGGCGAGCGCCGGCTGTGGCAGCACACCCCAGCAGGTGATCGCGGAGCCAGAGCCAGCCATTGCTACTCCCACGCCGGCCCCGCCACAGCCTTTGGCCACCGCTGGCACCACCAACACCGCAGCCCCCCAACCTCCGGCGCAGTTGCCCGCACCCGGTGCCACTGTGGCCGCAACATCGCCTGCGGCCACCCCCGTTCCAGCCGTGGCCGTCACCCCGCTGACCGAGCCACCGGCATCCGGCCAGCCCAACCGGCTGGTTATCCCCAAGATTAACCTGGACGTGCCTATCGTGGATGTGGGCTGGACCGTTGTCGAGCGCCCTGACCGGCGTTACACTGAGTGGGAGACGGCTGACAACGCGGCTGGTCGCCATATCAACAGCGCCAGGCCCGGCGAACAGGGCAACGTGGTGCTGTCCGGCCACCATAATACCAGGGGCGAGGTCTTCCGGGCGATCAGCGATTTGCAGCTCGCCATTGGTGACTCGGTCTATCTCTATGACCAGGCCGGCCAGCGCTTCACCTACGTCGTCGATGAGGTGACCGATCCGCCCCTGGTCGAGGTGGGGGCCACCGACGCGGAGCGCCTGGCCAATGCCCGCTATATCCAGCCCACCGAGGATGCCCGCGTTACCCTCGTCACTTGCTGGCCCTATTGGAGCAACACCCACCGCGTCGTCGTCGTCGCCAGGCTGGTGCAGTAGATCCGATGGCCAAGGACTTCCCCTCCCCCCGCCCCGGACCCCCCCGTTCGGGGGGCACGGTGCTGCCCGGGCCGAACCCGAGGCTGCGCCTCGGCGGCCGGCTGTGGTTGGGGATGGTGTTCAGCCTGGCCTGCCTGGTCCTCGCTCTTCACGACATCGACCTGTCCGAGGCCATTGCCACCCTGCGCGGCACGGATCGGGCGTGGTTGGCTGCCTCCCTCGGCCTGGTCGCCCTCATGGTGATGGCCAAGGGCCTGCGCTGGCGCCTGATCCTGCAGCCGGCTGTCGCTACCGCAGCCGGCCAGGCTGTGCCCCTGGGACTCGGCCGCCTGACCTCGATCTGGATCGCCGGAGCCTCCCTCAACCTGGCTTTGCCTGCCCCTCGCAGCGGTGATCTGGCTCGGGCCTACCTCGGCGGTGAGGCCAGCGGGCTTAGCAAATCCCTGGTGCTCGGCACCGTAGCCACCGAAAAGCTGTTCGATATGGTGATGCTGGCCGCCTGCTTCCTCGGCCTGCTCACTGTGGTTGTGCTCCCCGCAGAGCTGGCCCAGCGCCAGGTGTCCATCCTGGGCGCCGCCCTGTTCGTCCTCGTCCTTGCTGCGGTCGTCGTATGGCAGCGCCAGCGGCTGCTGCAAGTGGCCCGCTGGCTGTTGCGCAACCTCCCTGCTCGCTGGCGCACTCCATTTCTCGGAATGACCGAGCGGGCTATGCAGGGCCTGGAGGCCCTCCGCCGGCCCTGGCTCGTAGCCCTCCTGGTTGTGTGGTCGGCCGTGATCTGGTTCCTCATGGCTGCCATCAACAACGCCGTTCTCGTCGCGCTGGGACTGCCGGGCTCCTGGGTGCAGAGCGTGTTTGTCCTGGTCGTCCTGACCGCTGGCGTTGCTATCCCCTCCTCTCCGGGCAAGGTCGGTGTCTTCCAGGTGCTGTGTCGATGGTCACTGGGCGTCTTCGGCGTCTCCGCCTCTGTGGGGCTCGCCTATGGCATCCTGCTCTACCTGGTGGCCGTGGTGGCACAGATGCTGGCCGGCGCCGTTGCCCTGCTGGTGGAGAGCTGGCGCCTGCGGCAAAGTCCGGGCGCACTCAGTGGCCTGGTGCAGCAGGCGGACGAGGCCCTGCAGGATCCCGCGCGAGGCCAGCTGTGATCTCTGTGGTCGTGCCGGCCTGCAACGCTGCCAGAACCCTCGACGGCTGCCTCCAGGCCCTCCTGGACCAGACCGTGCCACGCACGGCCTACGAGATTATCGTCGTCGACGACGGCTCTCTGGATACCACCGCCGACATAGCTGCCGCTTACGCCGGCGCCGGCGTCAGGCTGGTGCGCCAGCCCTTCCAGGGCGCCGCCAGTGCCCGCAACGCCGGAGTGGCGCAGGCCGCTGGCGATCTCATCCTGTTCACCGATGCGGACTGTGAGCCGCGTCCGGATTGGATCGAGCGACTGGCTGGGGCGTTCGAGGATCCGGAGGTGGCCGGCGCCAGGGGCACCTATCTGACCCGGCAGCGCTCCACCATCGCTCGCTTCGTGCAGGCCGAATACGAGGACCGTTACGACCACGTACGTAGGGAGGAGCGTATCGACTTTGTCGATACCACCTCGGCCGCTTATCGCCGCCCTATCTTCGTGCAGAATGGCGGCTTCGATGCCTCCGCGCGCTACCTGGCCGACCAGGAGTTCAGCTTCCGGCTCGCCGAGAAGGGCTATAAGCTGGTCTTCGTGCCCGCAGCCCAGGTCTATCACTGGCACGATCGCGAGCTGCTGGCCTACTTCGAGCGCA
>JAULUH010000361.1:0-3320 GCA_032111745.1 Anaerolineae bacterium
GAGACGTCATTGTCGCCCAGATAGCGTGTGACGATGCCCAGGTTGTTGAGCACCTGGGCTTCGTTTTCCCGATCACCCATCGCCCTGCGCAAGGCCAGGCTCTCGTTGAAGCGTTGATTGGCCAGGACATAGCTGCCCTGATTGGCGGCCAGGATGCCAGCAAAATGCAGGACCTGACCAACACCGGCCTCGTCATTCAAGGCTTCAAAAGCCTCCTGCGCTTGAGCAAACCAGTCGGCTGCATTCTCGTATTGGTTACGTTTGCGGCTTAGCTCGCCCAGGGCGGTCTGGCACCAGGCCACCGCCACCCGGTCCTGCAGCTCCTGGGCCTCGGACAGGGCAGTATAGTACTGGGTACTCGTCTTGTCCCAGGCACCGCTCAGCTCGTAGACCTGTCCCAACTTGAGGCGGGTATCGACCAGCGCGCGTCCTTCGAGCAAGGGCAGGCTCTTCTCGAAGTAGCTACTGGCTACACTCAGGGCATAGATTTTCTGAGCTGCCTCCCCTGCTCTCAGCAGGTACTGCCGCTTCTTCTCTTCGTTCTCGCTGTGCTCGAAATGGAAGGCCAACAAGCTGACGTATTGGTCCAGGCTGTTGGCGTAGACTCGCTCGATGAAGGTGCCAATCTGCTCGTGCAGCATGGTTCGAGTGCTGTAGAGCAGGCTCTCGTAGGCCACCTGCTGGGTGATCACGTGCTTGAACAGGTAGGTCAGCTCAGGGTCTGGCACGTCCAGGGGGGTCAGCTCCAGCTCGCTCAGGGCGGTCAGGTGCTGCCGTACGAAGTCGAACTCGCCCAGTTCCGGGTAGATGCCCCATACCATCGACGCGCGGAACATGCGGCCGATGACGCTGGCGACCTTGATGGTGATCTGCGCGTCGTCTTCCAGCTGGTCGATACGGCTGAGCACCAGGCTGTGGATGCTCTGGGGCAGCTCGATGGCCTCCAGGGCCTCCGCATCTTGAGGATCGACTTCCAGATCGTGGAGGTAGTTCAACAGCTCCTCGATGTAGAAGGGGTTGCCGGCAGACTGCGCTGTGATGCGCTCCACCAGCTGCTCAGGCGCTGGCATCTCTCCAAAGAACTGGGCCAGCTTAAGCTGGATGAGCTCTCTGGCCTCCTCCGGGCTGAACTCCTCCAGCGCTACCTCGCTGAAGTGGGGTAGCTGGGTGACCCGAGGCATCTGCAGTTGTTGGGCATCAGGAGGTCGCTGCACCAGTAACATCAGGACAGGCAAGCCGGCAATGGGGCGAGCCAGGGCCTCAACTAGCTCCTTCGAGAGGGGATCGATCCAGTGGACATCCTCCAGTACCAGCAGCAGGGGCTGCACCCGGGCCTGGGCCTTGACGCATCGCTCCAGCAGCTCCTCCAGCGACGATTTGCGCACCTTGGCGTCCAGGGAGGCCGTCAGCAGGTTGTCAGGTATCGGCAGGTTGAGAACCGTGCCCAGCAGCGGCAGGCGAGGCACCAGCGCGGCATCCAGCCGCTGTAGTTCGCTCTCCAGGCGGGCGGCCTGGGCCTCCGGCGACAGCCTGGGATCCAGGTGAAAGAAGCCGTTCCAGATAGGTTGCCATACCAGGTAGCTGGTGTTGGTGCCGTAGGACTGGCATTCGCCCGTGAGCACCCCAAGGCCCCTGGCCTGGGCCTGGCGGATGAGCTCGGCCGCCAGCCGCGACTTGCCCATGCCGGCCTCGGCTACGATCGACACAATCTGCCCCTGGCCGGCCAGCACGTGCTCGATCTTCTCGCCGATCAAGGCCAGCTCGCGACCGCGGCCCACCATGGGCAGGCGATACTCCGGCTCCGCCAGTTCCAAACCCACGCGCCGTTGCAGGCCCAGGGGCTGGGAGAGTGGGACCGGTTCTTGCCTGCCCTTGACCTGAATGGCAGGAAGTCGCTCCCAGGTGAAGGTGTCGCCGGTGGCATCTCGGACCGGATCCGTGACCAGGATTTGTCCCGGCCTGGCCGCTGACATCAGGCGGGCCGATAGATTGACGGCGTCGCCGATGACACCGTATGTTCGCCGGGTGGCGCTGCCGTAGGCACCGGTGCGCAGTCGCCCCACAGTGATGCCGATCTGCAGCTCGTCCAGGAAGGGCAAGCCCGACGGCACGTCCTGGAGCTCCAGGGCTGCGGCGGTTGCCCGGGCAGCATCATCCTCGTGGGCGATGGGGGCGCCGAAGGCGGCATAGAGATAGCTGCCTTTGTCGCCGATGGTCATCTGCATCAGGCTGCCATCGTAGCGGGCCAGAATCTGCTGCACCCGGCGGATGAAGGCATCCAGCTCTTGCGGTGCGCTGTCCCCAGCGTCGTAGTCGATGCCGCCAAAGCGCAAAAACACCACCACCACCGGGCGCAGCTCGGCCAGAAACTCGCCCATCTTGCTCTGCAGGCGGCGATAGACCGGGGGCAAGAGCCACGCTTCCTTCACATCGTCGGCGATGGCATCGTCGGGCAGGTCCGGCCAGGGCACTGGGGGCACGTGGGCATCCATCGACACCACGACGGCATAGCGGTCGCCGCTGGCCTCGTCGCTCCGCCACTCCGCCACGTTTGCCGCGTCACCCAGGACCTGAACGGTGGCCGCATCCACGATCACCTCGCCGCGACCGGCCAGTTGCTCGGCTGCAGCGAGATGCTCCAGGGTGTGGCCCCCTATGACGTCCATGAGCATGTAGGTGGGATCGCCGACCACGAAACGGCGCACGGGCCCGGCAGCAACGGCAACCTTGACGCCCAGGGAGATGACGCGACCCGAGCGGGTGCTCACCTGGGCGAACTGTTGCATAGCAGCCTGCATCGCCAGGGCAGCCGCCGTGGCGCGCCGGCCATCGTCGCCATCAAGCCAGCAGTTGATGGCGTCGCCGTTGAAGGTGATCACGGTGCCGCCATAGCGGTGCAGCTCGGCGACCAGGGCGTTGTATACCTTATTCAGGTGGCCGGTCAGCTCCTCGGCGCCGCGCTGGGAGCCTAGCTCCAACGCTAGAGCCTCGGTCAGCTGGGTGAAGCCGGAGATATCGGCAAACAACGCGGCGCCGCTGGTGCGTTCTGGCAGGCTTTCGCCCCGCGCCAGGGCATGTCGCCGGTCTATGGGGATATAGGCAGTCGGTGTGTCCACGTCTGTTCCTCAGCGCTCTCGGCGCTCGTCATATCTTATCACAACGCGCCCGGTGCCAGTGTGACGCCAGGAAAACAGCCCTGACGGTATCACCGGGAGCCATCAATTTGAACGCTGCTACCTTCCCGGTGCTAGCGCGAAGTCGAACTCACCGGTGAGTCGGCTGGGTGCCGAGATGCTGCAGACGCCATCGGCCACCACCAG
>JAULUH010000361.1:3330-5231 GCA_032111745.1 Anaerolineae bacterium
GTGGTTAACTGCCGGATCGCCCAGCACCCCAGAGGCCACAAAGGGCGAGGACACGTCGTCGCCGATCAGCTCGCTGCCCGCCTCGCCGGGCCGGAAGTAGGGTGACGGCGACTGCCATACGTCATAGGCGCCGTCATAGCCATCGCGGCTTGTCCAGGCGAGCTGAGCATCGCTGGGATTCAACGCTGAAACGGACACGTCCGCCGGAGCTGCGGGCACCTGGCAATCCCCGAAGCCACCCTCCAGGGTTAGCTTCACATTGGGTTCGGTCCGAACCCGCAGGCCCCAGAACGCGCCCGTGGCCTCCACTCCCTGGCTCAGCACCAGGGTTCCGTTGGGCACATCAACGTTGGCGATCAAGGTGTCTCGAATCCCAAAACGCGCCGCATTCGGCGTGTCCTCAAAGGGCTGCCCCGGGCCATCGCTGCCGGTGACGTAGAACTTGATATCGCCTGCGTTCAGGCCGCTGCCAGGCTGCGGCCCCACGTAGGTATCGGAGGTCGTGCGCAGGCGCCCGGAGATGGCCACCTGGCTTGCTTGCTGGAAGTCAAGTCGTACATTGGCACCGACGCTCCACAGGCTGAAGCTGTAGTTGCCGCCCGTGAAGGTCACCGTTGCGCCCTGGCCGACGGTCAAGCCAGCATAGTCACCGGCGTCCAGGGTCACGGACCCATCGTTGGGTACCAGCACCGGGGTGGTGCCAGGCGTGAAGGCCGGCACGTCCGGGAACTGATCAATCAGGGGTAGGGCCAACGGTGTGATCTCCGTGTTGGCCGTGCCTTCGACGACGGCACGGTTGTAACCCAGGATGTCCACGCTGGCGCCCTGACGCACGATCACGCTGTCGCCCAACACCTTCGTTCCAGGGGTGTTGGCCTGCACATTTTCGTCCAGGCACACGGCGAAGCCCTGGCAGGTCTCCACACTGGGACCTTCGTTGGCGCTGTTGGAACCCACGTCGCCGCGCACGACCCGGCTGTTGGCGCCTAGCCACACCCACTCCTGGCCGAGGACAGCAAACAGGGGTGCGAGCACCACTGGTACGTCGCTGATTGTGATGTTGGCCGTATCGGTATCGCACTCGTCGACCGAGTCGCAAACCTGGAGGCCCACGGTGACAATCGTGGGTCCGCTGAGAATTGCGGCGGAGAAGGTGACCATTTTCCCCTGGGTCTCGTACGATCCATCGCCGTCCAGGTCCCAGGCATAGAACAGCGCCTGATCCACATTGGGATCGCTGCTGCCGCTGGCGTCCAGCTCCACCGTGCTGCCCTCGTCCACGGTGTAGGGGCCGCCGGCTTCGGCTGTGGGCGGGGTGTTGCTGGTGATGGTTATCCCTGGGGCTGCACTGGCCAGGTAGCGGGGGTTAGTCAGGTCGATGGTGCCGGTGGGCAGCGTCACCACGCTGCCGAAGTAGGCGTCGACAGCGTATGTTCCCGGCGTCAGGGGCAGCGTCAGTAGCTCGGCGTTGCCGTAGAGGTTAGTGATGATAGTCTCCGCGTATGCCACGGCACCAGTGCCGTTGCGGACGACCACCAGCACTGCCTTCTCACGCAGTGGCCGGCCGGTGGCATCAGTCAGAGCAATGCTCAGGTCGGCCTTACCGTTGGCGGCGAAGACGGGTGTGGTGGTCTGTAGGGTCAGGGAGGTGGCGATAGGCAGGATCTCAAACGGGGCCGAATCGGAGGACGCTGCATAGTCAGAGTCACCGTCGAACGATACCCGGATGGTGTCCAGCACCGGCTCGCTGATGAGGGTCAGCGCCACCGTGGCAGTGCCGCTGGCATCGGTCTGGGCAGACAGGCGCTGGGTGGTCAGGCCGAACTCCACTCGCTTGCCCGCCAGGGGCAGGCCGTCGCTCGACAGCTGCGCTGTGAAGCTAACCTCGGTACCATATGCCC
>JAULUH010000362.1:0-3320 GCA_032111745.1 Anaerolineae bacterium
GGTCGATGATGTGTGCCCCCAGGTCGCCCAGCGCACCGCTGCCGGCCACGTCCTTCTCCAACCGCCAGATCATGGACTGGCCGTAGTGGGGCATGATCCACTCCTGGAGATAAACGGCCCGGAAGTGGTAGATGCGACCGAAGCGGCCCTCGTCGATCAGGTTGCGGATCATGCGCACGGCCGGCACGAAGCGGTAGTTGAAGGCCACCATATGCTTGACGCCGGCCTTGTCCACCGCCTGCCACATCTCCCTGGCTTCGGCGGCCGTGCGGGCCAGGGGCTTCTCGCACAGCACGTGCTTGCCCAACTGAGCGGCCAGGATGGACGGCTCGGCGTGCAGGTTGTTCGGCCCACCGTTGTCCAGGAGCTGGACGTCGGGGTCCTCCAGCATGGCGCGCCAGTCGGTGTAGTACTTTTGATAGCCGAAGCGCTTGGCGGCCTCGGCCACGGCGGTCTCGTCACGGCCGGAGATGGCGACCAACTTGGGAATCGCCACCGGCGGATACATCATGTAGGGGATCTTCTTCATGGCGTTGCTGTGGGCCTTGCCCATGAAGGCATAGCCCAGCATGCCGACACCAACCTCCGGGGCCTCGCCGGCGGTCGTGCCGGCAGCCATCGTGGTAAAACCAGTTCCTTCGCTCATTGCGAACTCCTTTGGCGTAGTAGTCACGGACGTCAGGCGGCCAGCGACAGAGCGCGCTGCGCCTTAGGCCTGGCCTTCCTGCGTCCGCGCGACGAAGTCCTTTTTGAACGCATCGTCGAAGGCCTGCTGGGATGGCGGAAATGCGGTGCGACGCACGTAGGCGATAGCATCCTGGGCGCCCCACTCCCGCTCCATGCCCGCATCTTCCCATTCGATGGAGAGTGGGCCATCGTAGCCGATGCGGTTGAGTGCGCGGAAGATGGCCTCGAACGGCACGTCACCGTGCCCGACCGAGATGAAGTCCCAACCGCGGCGGCCGTCGCCAAAGTTAAGGTGTGAGCCAAGGATGCTGTTGCGCCCGTTCAAGAAGCGCTTGGAGTCCTTGACGTGCACGTGATAGATGCGATCGGCGAACTCATAGATATAGGGCACCGGATCCAGGAATTGGTGCATGAAGTGGCTTGGATCGTAGTTGATGCCGAATTCCGGGCGGTTGTCGATGGCGTCCAGGGCTTTACGCGTCGTCACGTAATCATAGGCGATTGAGGTCGGATGGACCTCGAGCCCGAATTTGACGCCCTCCTGCTGGAACACATCCAGGATGGGGTTCCACCGCCGGGCGAAGTCCTCGTACCCTTTCTCGATCACGGCGAAATCGTTGGGGGGGAAGGAGTAGAGCAGATGCCAGATGCTGGACCCGGTGAAACCGTTGATCTGATGCACGCCGAGCTTGGCGGCCGCACGCGCCGTGTCCGCAACTTCCTGGGCGGCGCGTTGGCGGACGCCCTCGGGCTCGCCATCGCCCCATACATGATCGGGTACAACGCCGGCATGGCGACCATCGATGTTGTCGCAGACCGCCTGTGAAACGAGGTGAGTCGCCAGCGCCCAGCATTTCAGGTTGTTCTTGTCAAGCACTTCACGCAGCCAGGGCAAATAGGCGGCATCGTTGAGTGCGCGCTGCACGTCGAAGTGAACGCCCCAGCAGGCTAGCTCGAGGCCGTCGTAGCCCCACTTGCTGGCCTTTTGAGCCATTTCCTCCAGGGGCATATCTGCCCACTGCGCGGTGCATAGAGTGACTGGTCGTAACATGGTCATATCTCCTGGAAATAGTGAGTGATCGTCAACGATGCGTGATGATACTCACGGATCACGCATCACCATTGCTACTGGAGCAGGCCTTTCAGGAAGGCGAGTCCATCCCGGGCCAGGTCGTCCTGGGTGGGGGCCAGGGCCCGCCAGATGGCCGCGGCGCGGGCGATGCTCTTGACCTTGGCCGTGAAGGATTCGATGACCACAGGGCCATCGTAGCCGATGTCCTGGAGGCCTTGCTGCACCTGGTCCCAGGTGACGTTCCCGCTGCCTGGCGCGCCGCGATCGTTCTCGCAGGCGTGCAGGTGCTTCAGCCGGGGTCCAGCCGCCCGAATGGCATCGCCGAGCGACTTCTCCTCGATGTTCATGTGAAAGGTATCCAGCATGATCTGGCACGCCGGATGGCCAACCCGATCCACCACCTCGATGGCCTGAGTGGCCAGGTTGATGAAGCTGGTCTCGAAGCGGTTCAAGGGCTCCAGGCACAGCACCACACCATGCTCGCAGGCGAAGGCTGCCAGGTTACTGAGGTTGCCGACCAGGATATCCAGGTCGTGGGCTCGCTCCTCCGGCGTCTGTTGCCAGGTGCGGCCTACGGTGGCATAGATGGGTCCCACCAGGTTCGTGCCGCCGAGCGCGGCTGTGGCCTCGATCGCCCCCCGCACATAGGCCATGCCGCTCTGCCGAATGGCCGGATCAGGGTGAATCAGGTCGCGATCGGGGCCCATGGCCACACAGCAGCTGACATCCAGTCCCTGGTCGCGAATGGTCTGTGCGCCCTGCTTGTAGTCCAGGTCGTCCAGCCCCTCCAAAGGCACTTCGATCCAGTCGAAGCCCAGCTTGGCCACGTGCGGGGCCAGCTTCGCCAGCTCCTCGGTGGTCAGGGGAGAGGTCCAGACCCAGGTATTGACGCCAAATCTCATGGTGTGTCTCCTTGCTCTTTCTTTCGGGTTTTAGATGCGCCTGCCATCCATGGCAAAGTAGTGCAGGCGGTCCTGCATGATGTCGAAGCGCACCTGCTCGCGCAGCTTCAGGTGTGACATGCCAGGCACCAGGCTGAGCAGCGTCTGCTGGCCACTACGGATGTGCAGAATGGTCTCCACCCCCAAGGGCTCAGTCAACGCCAGCTCACCCACGAATGGCCCCTCAGGATCGGGACGGATATCCTCAGGGCGGATGCCCACCAGCAGCTGAGAGGGCATAGCCCCGCCGGCCGGCAGGTGCATGTCACTCTGCGCGATGGTGAGGGTACCGTCCGCGCGGCTGGCCTGCAGCAAGTTGATCCGCGGCGTGCCGACCAGGGTGGCCACAAAGGTAGAGGCCGGGCGATCGTAGATGTCGTCCGGGGTGCCGATCTGCACGATATGCCCGCGGTCGAGCACGCCAATGCGATCGGCCATGGTCAGGGCTTCGATCTGGTCGTGGGTGACGAACAGGGTGGTGTCGCCCTCGACCTTTTGCATGTGTTTCAACTCGACGCGCAGCGACTCCCGCAACTTGGCGTCCAGGTTGGACAGTGGCTCATCCATCAGGAACAGCCGCGGCCGGCGCACGATGGCCCGGCCGATGGAAACGCGTTGCA